>JAUILT010000145.1 GCA_030432925.1 Bdellovibrionia bacterium
GGAAACAGTACAAAATCGTGTGGCTGCTAGAAAAGGGCAAACTCTATATTGGAGTCGTGACCGTTTACAGAGACAACCGGAGGAAAAAGTAATGAGCTTTCCAAATGAAAAAGAACTTTCAAGAGTCCGCAAGAAGCTCTCCAAAGTCGAGCCAACCCGCTCCCTTCCAAAAGATGCTTCTAAGTCTGACAAGTTGAAGTACGAACTCTGCCGTCAATTTGTAAAGTATCTCATGAAGCATGAAATGACTCAGAAGGAGTTGGCCGAAGAGATCGGCATTCAACCGGCTCGCATGAATGAAATCGTTAAGTACAGGATTGATCTCTTTACCGTGGATCGGTTACTTGACTATGCTGAACGCCTTCGACCCAACTTAAAAATCACAGTTGGGTAAAGGCGATAACTCCGAAAGGGTG
Organism: Bdellovibrionia bacterium; assembly: GCA_030432925.1. Classification (GTDB taxonomy): domain Bacteria; phylum Bdellovibrionota; class Bdellovibrionia; order Bdellovibrionales; family UBA1609; genus JABSOQ01. The sequence goes on from JAUILT010000145.1 coordinate 417, forward strand.
GCAAATAACTAGCCACTCTCTTAATTCAAATGGCCGGTTATTTCTCAGAGAAAAGGTTTAAAAAAGATTGGCCAGGAACACTCAAATGACTTGTCTTTCTTTTTACAAACATTAGATCCCAGGAAAATTTCTTGCTTGGTAATACATCAACCACTTGGCCTTTCTTTAGTTCTTTCTTAACAAGAAACTCAGGCATGATCGCGATTCCCTTACCCTGAATGACTAATTGCTTATGCGGGGTGATACTATCCGATTCACTTCATCAAATATGACTTGGGGAGGAAAACATATAAAAAAAGAATGCTTTATTGTCAATATATCTATTTTACCCCAATTTTAAACCGGACTATAAAAGTTTCACTTAACAACATACGAAGGGAATACAATGAAATACATATCAGCAATGTTTTTAATTTTCTTAACTATCACGGTGCAAGCCGAAGGCATAGCAGTTGTAAATAAAGCCAATTCCACGGTGTCTCTGGTATCAGTTAATACCGAAGAAGTGACCCATGTGCCCGTCGGCTACCTGCCTCATGAGGTAGCCGCTACAAGCACTCATGCTTTTGTTTCTAACTACGGGCACCAACATGTCAGAAGCACTAGTTTAAAAAACAAAAGCGGCAACACGCTTTCAATTATAAATCTAAGAAATCCAAATCTTAAAGAGCAGATCCAACTTGGCCCCAGACCATGCGCTCCCCACGGGATCGAAGCCAATGAAGGACGCGACTCTATTTTTGTAACTTGTGAAGGTCGCAATGAAATCGCAATGATCGATACAAAAACTAAAAAACTGGTGAAGTATTTAAGGACTGATCAACCAGGCTCTCACATGTTAGCCGTCGGTAAAGATAAAATGCTCTATGTCGCAAATTTTTGGATCGGCACAGTGAGTGTCATTGACATCACTTCGGGTCAACTTATCAAACAGATTAATACGGGACGCTCAACAGAAGGCATAGGATTATCTCCTGATGGTAAGTCCCTTTATGTCACAGCTGTCGAAGCTAGCACCCTTATGAAAATCTCTACTCAAACATTAGAAATCACCCAAAAAGTCACTTTACCTGAGGGCTCCTCACCGATCAGGGTACTCGTATCTAATGACAATAAAAAACTCATTGTGAACCACACAGGTCGCAATAGCACCGGAATCTATGACGCTGACACCTTGGAACTTAAAAAAGAAATTAACGTGGGAAGTCTTCCTATTGGACTCGCTGTTTCGAGGTCGACCAACAATGCCTATGTGGCTAATATGAATGACGGCTCTGTGAGTGTTATCGATATTGAAAGTGAGCTCCTAATAAAAACTATGGATTTAGATTTATCTAAACCCGACGGTTTGACGGTTTTAAATTAGATTTTAAAAAAGGGGTATATGTGAAATTGGTATATATTATTTTAATTCTTACAGCGACTTTGTGTATGGCTGCATTCAACGAAGAGCTCTCCTGCCCCCTTCCCAATTTTACCTCAGGAGCATACGACGACTGGAGATTTCCCACTGATACTTTTAAGGCTGGGAATGGGCCAAACCTTGAGTTTGGAGTTTGGATTTTGGATCTTCGGAGTCGTCCATTTTACGGTCACACCTTTCACCGCAAGGTACAGATGTAACCTTGCGCTTACAAGAGAGCCCAATATGACATTTAGGCTCTACAGTCCACTATGTTGTTTATATCCATCACTCTTCGAGCAGTCGAACACATGTTTCTAAAGAAGGAATTTGCCCATTTCGACCTGCCAATCGAGAGACAACACCAGGGTGCGGAACTGTCATTTTTTTTCGATTTTTGGTCATCTCGTTAATATTTCCTTTGACGGACTTTTCCCTTGCCTTCGACCAAGAATCCCATTCATCAGCTTTTTGGCCGTCTAAAACTAACGGGCGTGAACGAACCACAGGAGTTTGAAACTCTTCTTCCATAGCGTAATCAATAACATCCTCATGAGAGAGTTTTTTCCAGATGGCAAGATAACTTTTTACAACTTTATGAATAAAATTATTCACTTCATGATCTTGAAAACCTTTGATATTTTTCTTTTTACTGTCAAATAAACGTCCCACCCAACTCCAGGTTTGCCTTTTCATTTCAAAAGAGTCCTTAAGAAAATGTCCTAATGCTTTTGAGAATTGCTTTTTGATTTTTTGCTCTATCGTCATTCCAGGAAGAATTCTGTCATACCAAGGAACATTGTGTTCAGCGATGGCTTTTAATTGTGCTGCTGTTTGGATAAACCTTTTAATAATGTGCTCATCCGTATCATGCCTCAATTTGATATTAGCTTTTGATAAAGCATGAAGTGCTGGAAGGTTCTCAGCTAGCTTTCTCATAGATGGATCCCCTTTCCAACTTTGTATCAATGCCTGTTCTGCTTCATTGATTATACTAAATTGAACGGCATCCATTACAGCATCAAATCGACGCTTTTCTGATTCATTAGAAAGGTCTGGATTTTCACTAACAATATCTCTTAATATCTCTATTCGTCGATCTAGAGGTGTGGCCATCAGTAATCCCGTAAGAACTTTTTGGCTATAAATATAAGGTACAGAGTTAATATTAAATTCTTCATCAATTAAATGGACTCCTAATCCATTGGGCTTTGTAGCCATTTTTCGAATTTCTAAAGTTCCCAAGGAATACTTAGGAAACCAGTTAACCCCAAACAGCTTTCCCAGTTTTCTAATACGACGAGGAGCAAACCGGTGCACCACAATGTAATCACTATCGGGATCTTTTTTTGCCAATTTCCAAGAAAGTTTATCTGCCTCTTTAATAAGATGTTTTTCATCGGCCTGTCGCCACCAATAGAGTTTTGTAACAAAGCTTCTAACAACTGTTTGTGTATAAGAAGCTCGTTCATTGTCTTCTGAATTTAACTCATCTAGATTTTCAATCATTTTATCGGGAGCTTTAAATCTACGCCCAAAGTTTTCAGGAGCAGATGTTCTTAAGTCTTCAAATAGTGTTTTTGTATTTCCCCTGTCACTGAGAATAAGAAAGTTTATTCCGTACTGCTCCTGAGCCTTAACCAAGTCAATTTGTTTTAAAAGCTCTGTGGCTCTTGTCATTTCCCCGGAAGAATACTCAAACAGATGATCTGGTATGATAATGGTTTTTCCCTTAAAGTCCTCAGCCAAAGACGTTTTTCCGCCAAGACCGTCATCAGAAATTTTACTCAAAAGATCCAAAAAAGAGTAATAGGAAAGATCCCATATCGCCAACTCAGAGCCAAGAGAGTGAACCAAGTTTTTCCACCCTTGATAGGTGTCTTGGCGTAACTCCTGGTTGGCAATTAAGAGGTAATCCGCGTCACTGTCACTACCGCTTAAGTAATCTGCTGATGCACTAAAGTTGAGAGGGATATGTTGAATATGATGCATATCCTCTTCGTTGGTATCTAATTCAAGACCAACCCCCACCACACCCGAACGATACAGTTCAGCATCAGGTCGCATACCCACGATGCCCTCTAAAATGGCGCTCTGACTAGGCTTTAATCGGCGGATCACTTCTACCATTTGCTGCTTTATATCAATAGGTGCACCATTGGGTGCAAAAAACTCCAGCTGATCTTTATCTAAATCGCCTCCTTCTCTTTGTATCCACACAGCAATAGCTCGCTCCAGTTCAGAATCTTCACCAAATGCTCTCTTACTTGAAGTATTTGTGATTTTAAAAGAAAATTTCGTGGCTTCCCCTGCAGCCAAGCTATTTAATCTGGAAATGGCCTCAATTTTTATAGGATATTGTATCGCTATTGGAATAGCTCTTCTAAACTCTTCCAACTCTGCATTAATAAACTGATTAACAACAAAGGCTCTAGGTAATATGGAATCTTCCAATAAAAACGGCTCTGGCCCAGCATCCTCCATGAGTCCTTTATTGACGGTGAACTCTAAAGGTTCATTAAAAGTTATGGATTCTCCAGCCCCAAGACCACTAGGTACTTCCAATTCTACTTGTGATGTCATGGTATATTGGGAATCTCCCACGGATACAAAAATTCTTGCTCCGTGAGGCATCTCCAAGTCTCCCTCATTAGCTAGTGTCAGATTTTTTACCCATACCTTATCGCCAGGCTCAAGAATACCATCTCCGTGCTCATCAATGATTTCATACCATTGAAGCTTTGCCTTAAATCCCTTTTTATGCTGAGTAACTGTACCATCAGAACGAGTTACGTTATAAACCACCTTACCAGGCATCCCATCTTCACCATCTACCAGAACCTTAGAAGGGATACGGCCTCTAGGGCCACTTGGGCCATCTGGTGCCGGCGGACGGGATTTAACAACAGTTCGCGTTTTTGTGACTGTTTGAGTTCCCCCTTTGCCATCAGACTCCGTAGTTGTGTAAGACTCTGTTTCTGTCCAAGAGCACCCATCACCTCCGTCGCCACCAGGTCCGCCTTTTCCAGGAATACCATGGCACCCTTT
>JAUILT010000146.1 GCA_030432925.1 Bdellovibrionia bacterium
GGTGAGTTTGGGCTATTTTATTACTTCTGAGAGGTTCGGAGAAGATAAGATATAAGGGCGAAAAAAAACCTTCAAGGGTCAGACCTTGAAGGTTTATAGGATTTGTATTGATCAGCTCGAGATTATTTTTTTCTACGAGTTGTCTTTTTTGCAGCTTTTTTACGAGTGGCTTTTTTCTTAGCCTTCTTCTTAGTAGCTTTTTTACGAGTCGCTTTTTTAGCAGTTTTCTTAGCTGCTTTCTTGCGAGTTGTTTTTTTCTTAGCAGTTTTCTTAGCTGCTTTCTTGCGAGTCGCTTTTTTAGCAGTTTTCTTAGCTGCTTTCTTGCGAGTTGCTTTCTTTTTTGTGGCTTTCTTGGCAGTTTTTTTCTTAGCTGCCTTTTTTCTTTTTGCCATTGTCTCCTCCTAGGATGAGTTTAACTTTGTTGTTTGCAATGTTGCATACACCTTAAAGTGTACCTACGTGACTCTCTTCGTCAATGAAAAAAAATAACTTAAGCATTTTTTTTGCTTGCGTTTGAAGTGATGGAACGTCTTAACACATGTTTTGATATTGGTTTGTTTATTTTCGGATTGTTGTCCGTGATTCAGATATTCAATGAACAGTTTCAGATTTATTTTTCTGAGAAGCGACTGACAAAAATTGGCACCGCTGTATTTTTAGTGATGTTTGCACTTGTCTTTTTGCTTCAACAATCGGCTCTTACCCGCATGATTACAGTATTTTTAGTGATTGGTGCTTTATTTATAAGTCTGCGAATTTGTCTTCAAGTGTTGGAGCAAAAGATGTTGAATCGGGTTCATCACTCATTAAAAAATGTCATTTTGCAGATGAAATTGGGATCTGGATTCAGGAGGTCTTTGGAACTGTCTTTGCACTACGAGACCTCTCATTTTATGAGAATCTGGCTGAGAAAAATTTATGACAATGTGGTTTTTACGCAACACAGAACACCCACCTTTAAGTCTCAACTGCTTTTAAAATTGATTTCGGAATTAAAGTTAATAGATAAAGAGCCGAACTCATCTCTTCAAAGGTTGGAAAACTTATATTTATGGTTGAAAATTCAATCCGAATTTCGACGTAAGTCCGGAAAAGTTCTCTCTCAGGTGCGAATTCAGTCCATTTTAATCACTACAATTTATTTTGCATTGCTGTTTTTTATATCTGAATTTTTGGGATATCAGAAGGCATTTCAATTTTTTCCTGTTTCGTTTTCTTTGATGAGTCTTGGAGTTTTCACTGTCTTTTATTTAGGGAGAAGAATGAAATGGAGTTTATAGCCCCCCCACTAAAAACAGTTCTGTTTTTAAGAATGAAAATATCAAATGGCGTCAGTGTTCGAGGGGCTCTTTGTGAGTATTTAATGTCGGAATCAGATACCTTTCGCGATGAGATTATGAGTTGGTATCAAAAAAAACAAGCCCATTCAGACGTTCAATACCAGTCACCTCAATTTTTTCGGAGACAAATTGTGCAAACTATAGAAAGAGGATTACGAGGGGAGCCTGTGGACAAAATCTTGGAAGAGCTTGAACAGGAGATGATCGAAATTTCCAGGGAGGACATTGATGTTCATCTCGAGAGGCTGCCAACCTTGATGTTGATTCCAATGATGCTCTTTCAGTTGCCAGGTTTTTTGATGATCCTTTTAGGGCCAGTGTTTGCTAGCTTATTTCAGACCTTAGGTGTGCAATGAAAAAGACTTTGATACTTTTCTTTGTTTTTTGTCCAGCTTGGGCACTTGCTGATCATGTATTAGAGGTACTCAGGTCTCAGATAACTCTTTCACAAACCGTATCCACTCTAGAAAAAGCAATCAGACAAGAGGAACTCTATTTAACTCACTTACAGGCTTGTGATTTTGAGTTAAAGTTCAAGATTCCTCCTGCTCATTGTTACCTGGTAATGAAGATACAAACAAGGTTGAGAGCTTTAAGCCAAGGGAAGGGTTTCAGTCAGTCGAAATTAGATAGCCTTTGTCAGATATATGTACAAAAAAGCGAAGTTATTCTGATGCTGAAGGCCAAATTACAGGAGATTCATGGGATATCACCTGTTTGCGAGAAGGCACTTAAAGAAAGAGTAGAAGACCTTGAGTATCAAAATTTGAATCAGTTTTCAAAAAATTCAGATATATATTAAGACATAGGGCCAGTTCATCAATCACTACAATAGCAAATTATTCAGTGATCTTTCACCATAAAGCAGTGAAAGAGAGCACTCATTCAAGCACTAATATATATACGATCATGGAAGTTTTAGGAGAGGGCTTCAGCGGAGTCGTTTATAAGGCAGAAAAAAAAGACGAAAGTGGTCAAATGAGTACGACAGTCGCTTTGAAGGTTTTGAACTCTAACGAGCTGATAGACATTTGGAGACGAGAGTTTCAATCTCTTAAACAGGTTCGCTCACATAATTGTGTTCAAGTATTTGGGTTTGAAAGAGTTATGGAAAAGCCGGCCCTTTCTCTAGAGTATGTAGAAGGGTTAAGTCTTCAAGAGCTGACAGGTTATGGGGCCATGAGCCCAGAACTCATTATTGAAGTATGTAGTCAGACATTAAGGGGGCTCAAAGATCTTTGGGAACAGGGGCTGTATCATGGTGATTTGAGTCCGGCAAATGTTCTTGTTTCTACATCAGGAGTGGTGAAGCTGCTAGATTTTGGCTTGGGTAACAGAACAGAGTCCAAAACTCTTGGTACTCCTCAGTTTATTGCCCCTGAAGCCCTTCATGGAAGGGGAGTTGCTCGGGAGTCAGACTTATATTCTTTTGGCCGGGTTATTGAATATTTGTGCATTGGAGATACAAAGAACACGGAATTCAAACGGGTCATATTTGAGCTGACGCACAAAGAAGCGGAGCGGCGTGAAGTGCCGGATTGGGAAAGCCATCCATCGCATAAGAGACTATTGTCTAAGTTTGTCACAGATATCTACAGGCAAAAAAAGTTTGAGCAAGAGCCAACTAAAGAATTTACTGTCAAATCGGTGGTGATTCCCCTTCGGAAGCATCAACCAGTACTGTTTCGTCGGCTCATATTGAGTGGGGTGATGGCGATAATCCTTCTTTTAGTGGGTCTCTCTATTTGGATGCAGAGGGTTCAGCCATCAGTGGCCAGTTTGAAAGTTCGGAGTAATAGTTGGTATCGATTGACAATTAATGGAGAGGATTTTGGGTATACTCCTATAGATATTGATCAAATAAGCTCTGGACCTCTTGTGATCCAATGGGAGGGGCCTGCAGGCAGTGGGCAGAGAGTTTTGACTCTTGTTGAAGGGGAAAATAAAGTGATCGATGATACCTTTTTTCGCCAGCAGGGGGAGTGAGTTTGGATTTTCTACAGGCAGTGGTTTTGGGGATCATTCAGGGCCTAACAGAGTTTTTGCCAGTTTCTAGCTCTGGTCACTTAGTGCTTTTTCAAGAGCTTCTTGGTGTTGAGGAGCACTCTCTAGTTTTTGATATCGCTGTTCATTTGGGGACTTTGGCATCTGTTATTACGGTATACTTCAGGCTCATAAAAGAAACAGTGATATCAGGAGTCTGTTCGTTGAAGTCCAGAACAATGAGTCCTGAGTTAAAGTTGATATTATTTGTTGTAGTGGCGACAATTCCTACAGCTATTATTGGACTTTCTTTGAAATCAACATTTGAAGCTATGTTTTCTAATTTTACTGCAGTGGGAATGTGCCTGATTGTTACCGGATTTCTTTTGCTTTTGACTCGAGAGCGGGGAAAAGAGCTAAGCGTCGGAGGCGGAAAGGCTTTTTTAAGTTTTTCAGTTGAGGATTTGAAAAGTTTGAGCTGTAAAAAAGCTATGATCATTGGTTTGGCTCAGGCTGGGGCCATTGCTCCTGGAATTTCCAGGTCTGGAACAACCATTGCCGTTGCCATATTTTTGGGACTCCCCCGAAACCTTGCAGCATTATTCAGCTTTATGTTAGCCATTCCGGCCATTCTGGGAGCGGGCCTTTTACAATTAAGGGATATTACTTACTTAGGTTCTCAAGATTTGATGGGTTTGGGTGTGGGCTTTATTGTCGCTTATTTAGCGGGCTTAGTGGGCTTGCTGGGGGTTTTGCACTTTGTAAAGAAGGGGCGACTTGAGGTGTTCACCGTCTACCTTTGGCTTTTGGGCGGTGCTTGTGTATTTTGGTCATTTCAATAGCTCTGGACATTTGCAGTGCTTGAGTAAAAAGTATATATCCAAAATTTGTCAAATATCTAGCAGCTTTTGGAGGTGGGGGTTTTATGGATTTTGAGAAAAAAACAGCTGTCGTAGATGCAATTATTGATGAATACCTTAAGCCACGTCCTAATGAGGAAGATATTCGACAACTGATGGAACAACTAAAAATAAAATATGCAGATAATAGTATAGCCAATATGAACGCTATTTTAAATTATATGGACTTTGAAGTAGATACTGAAAAAGAGGTTAAACATGTTTGAAGACAGTAAGTTTGGATTTCATACAAGGGCTATTCATGCGGGGCAAGCGCCGGACCCAGTCACGGGTGCGATAATGACTCCCATATATTTATCAACAACTTATGTACAGGAAAGCCCCGGAGTCCACAAAGGTCATGAGTATTCTCGAACTTCAAACCCCACTCGCGGAGCCTTTGAAGCCTGTCTTGCTAATTTAGAAGGAGGAAAGTTCGGGTTTTCAATGGCTTCTGGTTGTGCTGCATCCACTGTTATTATGCATTTGGTTCAGAGCGGGGATCATGTCTTGGCCGGAGATGATCTCTATGGAGGAACTTTTAGGCTATTTGACAAAGTGATTCGGCA
>JAUILT010000039.1 GCA_030432925.1 Bdellovibrionia bacterium
GAAGGGTCAATGAACTGAGAAATATTTGAAGAAGATCTAAAACCAGCTCGTCCTATTCCACCACTATTTTTATCAAACTTCATATAATCTATGCCATATGATGTACTATTACTTGCATCCATCTCCATAATCACCACTTTGACGTAAACCTGATCCTTGGCCACATCAATTTTAGACAGCAGGTTTCTAACAACGTCAAAGTCTTGTTTGCTGGCTGTGATAATCAGGGAGTTGGTGTTTTTGTCCGCAGTGACTTTGACGTCACCCCCAAAAATGGCAGCAGAACTGGGCCCGACCTGAATCTCTTGATTCTTGCCAGAAGGGCCTTTGGATGCACCTTGAGTTTGTTCTTGAGCTTTTTTTGATTCCGAGGCAATGCCGTTGAGAGTGTCTGCAATTTGTTCGGCCTCACCATGGCGGACATAATAAACGTGGACGCCGCCTTGCTCATCTGGTTGCAGCCGGAAGTCCAGTTTGGCCACCAGTCGCTTGATCTTGGCGATCCCGGCCTTGTTCCCAACAACAATGATGGAGTTGGTTCTTTCATCACCAACAACCAGAGAAAAGCTTTCGGTGCTGCCACTGGAGGCATCATCTTTGGAAGATCGTCTTCGGAAGCGGGGAACACCGCTCTTACCGGGATCATCGCCTTTGTTGATAATTTTACTGATCAACTCCTCAATATCCTTAGCTTTGGCATAGCGAATGCGCACGACTTCCAGTTGCTCCTCAAAGCCCGGTACATCCAGTTGCTGGATGATCTTCATCACTCTTTCGACATTGGCACCGTAGTCAGAAATAATAATGGAGTTGGTGGGGGGGTAGTGCACCATCTCCCCATCTTTTGAAGGTAAAATACGCAGGTTTTTATTCACCTCGTCAGCAGAGATGTATTTGAGCTTGATAATTCGGGTGATCATCTGATCAGAATTAGGAAAATAATCTCCGGAGTAGGTCTCAATACTGTCTCTTTGGGCATTTCGGGCCGTTTTAATTTTTAAGAAAGCGCCAGAAGGTACGACTGTTAAACCATTGATGGCCAGTGCAGATAAAAAAGCTCTGTAGGCTTCGGCCACAGTAATTTGTGATGGGGCAATGATGGTGATTTTTCCCCGTACCTGAGGGTCAACAATAAAATTTTTGCCTGTTAGTTCTGAGATGGCCTTGATCACATCGGCAATGTCAGCATTGGGGTAGTCGAAACTTTCAATCAGGTCCGGAAAGTTCTCGTTGGTGATATCCTCTGGATTGGCTTCAGCAAACTTTTTATTTGTCTTGGCACTGATCAAGCCGCCTTTCTCATCTCGCAATCCCTGTTTGTCAGGTGGGGAGGAGGGTTGAGCTAATGCTAACGAGGGTACGAGTAAAGCCACAAGACTCAATCGCTTTGGGCCTTTGAGGGCGAGGAGGATTTTTTTCATAATGCCGCCTTCCTGGAGACAGTGTTAATAGTTTTACTCAGTGATGTTATAATTAAATTTTTCTGTACGACCGTTACGCTCTACTTCCAGTTCCAGATCATTTTGCCCCTTGAGTGAGTTATACATCTCCATGGCTTTGGTGGGAGAGTTCACAGGCTCTCCATTAACACTTTTGATAATATCCTGAACTTTAAATCCAAGTTTTTCATAGACGCTGCCAGGCTGAATAGCTGTAAACTTAAACCCTTCAACACCACCACCGCTACCGGGAGGCACATTGGGCTGCATGCGGGCTTGCCCCAAAACAGAGGACAAATCACTCAGGTATTTGTTCACATCGGACCTTTTTAGTTGAAAGTCAAATTCTCCGCGTTTGACAACCTCTTCACTGCCACTTGCTTGGGGAGCCGTATTTTTAAAACTGAGGGTGAGTTTTTCATCCAATGGGATTTCAATATACTCCAGTCGGCGGGAGTTTTGGTTGATAAAGGTGACTTTGCGGCGTTCAATCTTTGTGATCCTCTCCACAAGATTTTCAATGGGTTCTCCGACACGAAACGGCTTTGACTCATTGGAGTTTTTAACCACAATGGTGGCAACAGATTTTTTGGGATTGACGTGAACAATGGTGCCTTCGAGGGAGAGTGGTAGTTTTGATAAAACAGCCTCTTGGTCCTCAATCATTTCAGAGTCTTTACCCCCTTCAGCTGCAGATAGGGCTGGTGGATCCTCTCCTGTCGAGTTGAAGATATTTCGATTAGAAATAGCAGAATAGTCTTTGCTAGAAGTTCCGGCCCACCTGTCTGAAGGAGGAGGGGCCACCGCCGGAGCTGATTTGGAGAGCATGCTCGGGCGAACGGTGAGAACTGCGTAATCGGCCACACCATATCCGACCAATGCTGAAAGAAGATAAGCATAAACCCCTTCAAAAGGAGGGCGTGCAGCAGACTTTCCTGATGGACCTTTAAGGTGTTTTACAAAGTTGAGTCGACTCATCTACCAAAGGATAGCAAAGGCCTCAGGGTTTCTGCACTAAAAAATTCAAATCACCAGTGATTCAAGGGATTTCGGTACTCTGACAGGGTTTGGCAGAGATAAACAATTCTTTATCTGTCCAAAGGTCCAGTGATAAATACGTATTTGCTATGAGCAGGTCGTCAATTTCAATAGTGCCTTAAAAAAAGTTCATAGGCTTTCGTCGAGCTTATTGGCTGACTTGGGTTCACCGCCATCATATCGGGGAATGAACCCATTTGTTCTAAGGCACGACTTTTGCTCTTACGTATTTTGCAAAGGCAAGTGGCGCTTGTCTGGAAAATATTAAGGGGAGTTAAGAGAATCAGTTGATGAGGGACTGAGGCTCTTTACAAAACAAGGAGGGGTAATGGTTGAATCAGTCATCTTTAGTGGTCTCAGTTCACTCGATTTTCAAGAGATTAGGTCCAATGTCACACGCATACCAGAAGTCATTAAACGCATTCGTGAGGCCCAGGCCATCTGGGATAGCCGTCAGGGGACACATTTTGATCTTTTGAACTTCATTTGTTCAGACAACAAGACGTTTTATAGTAACATTCACCTCAAAAGTTTGGCTTCGGGCGTGGTGCAGGTGGGGTTATTTGATCGCTATCTTCGTTTTCAAAAAAAACCAGACTTTATTGTTGGGAATTACAATGGAAATTCTGTGTTGAAAGTGGCCATTGGTGAAGTGACCTTTGAGGAGTTGGTAGTCAAAAGCGCTGCTGTGCTCAATACGGACCTTCAAATTCATGAAGTCATTAATAAGGAATCAGAAACAGAACCCATTTTAAGTGGTATTAGTTTGACAGAGTATGCGGCCTTTCAATGGAATAAAGAACAAGAAGTTTTTCTCAAAGTGACAGAAGGACAGATAGATATTTCAGGGATTATTCATACCATTGTTGAAGACTATCAGGTTCGAAAGATTGTCAATATTGGACCAGGTCATTTTTTGGTGTCACGTTCTAACGATGATTTAATTTTAGAAGAAGTGCAGATTTTGGAGTCCATTGACCTGGATCCTATGTTGAGTTGGTTTTGGTCGTCTATGAGAGAGCCTGCTTCTGCTTGATCGATTTTCTGAAAAGCCAAGTTTTTGTTGGTTTTTTCAGAAAATGGGCTGCTGCTATTTACGGCCCATCAACATGAACCTTGTGTAGAGGGGGAAGGTTTTTTCCCCTGCATAGAGCAACTCACTCATGGGACTGGTCGCTTGAAAGTCCTCCAGAGAAGGACTGCAATTAATGTGTGTGGGTTCTTTAAAGTAGTTATTAGATTGAAGAATCAATAATGTATTGGCGGGAATTTTCTCAAACCACCTTTGATAGTTTTTTATGTGCTCACAAGAGGTATTAATGATTAGGTCAGGGGCTTCAATCAGGCGAACTTTTGAGCCATTTGATCTGAGCGTTTCGTAGTCATGAATATGATAGTTAATGTCGTGTAGATCTTCTGTGGTGGCTTTAAATGTCCACTCATTTAAAACCATTGTTTTGTTAAAAGCTTCTGCAATGGGAGCACAGTAGGGGTCTAAATCAAAGCTACGATACTTTTTAGCTAAAGAAATTTGAGTGAGCTCCGTAAGCCAGGGGAGAGTTCCTACCCATCCGCCAAGAATAAATGCAATTTTTGAGGGGGGTAAGTTTAAATGTTTCCACTCTTTTAGGAGCCAGGTTTTACTCTGAATTTGACCAGAACTCAGTGCTTGATTCCAGGGGAACTCAGGGTGTTTGAGTAGGGTTTTTCTAAAATCAGCAATAATAGAGGATTTCTTTTGCAACTCCACAAATTTGAGAAAGTGATTTGTTGCTTGTTCTTCGTTTTTTTTCTCTAACTCTAAGAACCCTTTTCGAAGCTCTTCACAAACTTCGAACTCTCTTATTTGTAACGGGACCTCTATGAGATCCAGACGAGGAAGCGAGCCTGGACCCTTTGGCGCCAAGAGTGTTTTTTGTAATTCTTCAACGACTTCAAAAGAGATTTGTTGGACGACTTCGGTCAAAGATTTTAAAACCATATTGAGTGCAAGAGAGGGGTTTTCGTTGGCATTGAGAAATCCCAAACGTAAATTCTCTAACCACTCACTATGTCTCTTTGTTTTCAAGGCCTCTAAACAAAAGGGGAGGCTCTCTATGGTTGCAGACTCATGGCAGGCAATGGCTTTCATGAGAGAGTCATTTAAAAAGCCAGTTTCAGTAAGAGCTTTAACAACAGTGAAAGGAAGAGAGGGCTCGGTTTTTAGGTTCTTCATTGGTTTCTCGTAATATCATAGTAAAAAGGGTTCAAATTCAGGGGGTGGACCAATTTGGGCCAGCTTCAGAAAGTCAGGCACAGGGTCTTCAGGGGCCATTAAGCAGTAAAGGCCACATGGAATTTTTGATTTGATATAGGATTTTGGTAGTCGGGTTTGGAAATTGTCCTTGAAGTGGCAGTAGGTCAAAAACTGTTCCTTGGGGAGTAGATTCCAACTGGTCCTCATTAAGGCGTTAAAGATATCGGGATTATCAAAATAAAAGTGGGTCAGGTAGTGAAATTGAAAAGGGGTGGTCGGATGAGGCAACTGACGGGTCAGTCCCAGCAGCGAGAAAAACTTTAGGGCTTGGTACAGAGAAAGGGCTTTGCCCTTATAGGCATGAACGGTGATCTGTTCATATTTTTCTGGTGACCAAGGGAGAGTGCAGCCGATAATATTTTTTTTGGAGTCTCTGGAGACAATGAAATCAGAAATCTTTAAGTCTTCCAAGTCTGCGAAAGACTCTGTCCATTGATCAACAGATTCAGAGTAATGAAGAGGCAGTCCCTGGGTTTTGCTGACGATATACTCGGCCAGAGGCCCTAAGTCTGCGTCTGTAGCTCGTGTAGTGGCAATGGTAGCTAGAGGCTCGGGGGCAAAGGGTAAGCGTCCGTGCAGAGAGACCAGTTGAAAACGACGAAACAGGTGATATCGGGGGAGTTTTCTCTTGGGGGATCGAGGTCTAACAAAGGCATTGTAAGCTTGTCGGTGGGCTTTGGTGACCACAGTGAAGACATACTTACAGTTTCTTTTTTCTCTTTCATGGAGGAGAATGGGCAGAAAGTGATTGGACCAGTTGAGGATGGCCTTTCTGTTGTTGGAGACTTGAAGATCTGTGGCATAACCAATTTTTTGTCGTTCGCCGTTGAGAACTCCCTCTCGAAATATCAAAGTGGCTACGGCATGAACAGTATCATCGTTGTCTTTAAGAATATAGGTGACAGAGTCATCAGAGAAATGCCTATAAGAGGCAAAAAAAGATCCCTTTCGGTGGATCCTATAATCAAAATAGCCAGATTCCATTTGGCTGTTGTAGAAGCGGGCAATGGCTTCAGAGTCTTTTTCTTGGGCAATTTCTAGGTTCAATCTTCTTTCCTCCAGATGACATCTTGGGCCCCTTGTTGATGATTGAACCAACGGGCCAGAACAAAGAAGTAGTCGCTGAGTCGATTCAGGTACATGCCCACCGTTTTTTCTGTATCATTTAAAGGTGTCATGCAAAAAAGGCTGCGTTCTGCTCTTCGGCATACAGTCCTACAAATATGTGCCCAACTGGCTGTTTCGCTTCCGCCGGGGAGGATAAAGTTTTTCAACCCTGGTAGAGATTCCGACATCTGATCCATCTGCTCTTCCAGCAGGTTGACAAACTCTGCCTTAAATTCTGGCAGTTGTGATCGCAGGTCATCATTTTCACAGGCAAGGTGACTGCCGGCCTGAAAAAGACGGTGTTGGATGACTTCCAAGGTGAGGTCTCTATTTTTGAACTCGCCTGAGTGGCAGCGAAGAAGACCTATTAGAGTGTTGAGTTCATCCACAGTTCCATAGGCCTCCAGTCGGGCATGGGACTTGGAGACGCGGGTGCCTCCTATCAATGAGGTTTGACCACTGTCTCCTTGTTTGCTGTAGATTTTCATACCAAGCCTCCCAAGCCTTCGCTGCACATAGGCAAGAACTGTTCTTCAGCAAACCACATCTCTTTGCAAATCGGAAGAATTTTTGCCAAAGTGGGTGCCAATTGGGAGCCTCTGGAGACACAAGCATGCAACATAAACCTTTTTTTATCTCAATTCCTCACTCCGGAGAACGTCTACCCAAAGAAGTGCCTTGGCTGCAGAACCTGCCAGAAACTGTACAGATGTGTGACGTGGACCGGTTTGTGGATTTTCTTTACAAGCCTGTGATAGAACAACTGAAACTGCCTCATGTGGTGACTCAGTGGCATCGGTATTTTGCAGATTTGAACCGCTGGCCTGACGATGTGGATGCCTCCACTGTTGAGGGGAGCGGTCATCCGGAAGGCACTCACCCTTTGGGATTTCTTTGGAAAGTGACCACTCAAGGGGACATGCTTTTGCCAGATCCCATTTCGGAGGACTTGCATCGTTTATTGGTCTTGCGTTATTGGCAGCCTTTTCATGACAGTGTGAAGAGTCAGTATCAGAAGTTTTTTTCAATAGGGTTTAAAAAAGTGTATCAGTTGGATGCCCACAGTATGCCTTCAAAAGGAACAGGCAAGCATCGGGACCCAGGTGAGCTGCGCGCTGAAATTGTTATTAGTGACCAAAAGGGAAATAGCTGTGAGTCAGCCTACCGGGATCTCGTGGTCACTGCTTATGAGACCGCAGGTTTTCAGGTTCGTTTGAATTGGCCCTACCTTGGAGGTCGGGTGACTCAAACCTATGGGCATCCTGAAAAAGGCCAGCACTGTATACAGGTGGAGATGAACCGGGCCCTTTATATGAATGAAGATACAAAGCAACTTATTCCTGAAAAGGCTCAAGTTGTGCAAGAACAAGTCTTTCAGGCTGTTTCTGAGATTGAGAAAGGAATTTTATCACTGTGAAAGCCTGTGTAGTGATTATTTTTTTAACTGTAAGCCCTTTTGCTCAAGCAGCAGTAGAGGATTGGGTTCAGAGTTTTGTCAAAAATAGCGAAATGATTCAGGTTTCAGAGCAGAGTTTTGAAGCTACTGTGCAAATGAAAAAAGAGGCCAATACCAAGTTTTTTCCATCCATTAGTTTGGAAGGTGTCTACGTGGAGCAAGAGGTTCCTCGAGCTTTGACGGGAGGGTTTAATGTTAGCCCTTCCCAGATTTACGATGCTGGAGTTGTTGTCGAGCAGCCAGTGTATTTAGGCGGGAGAATCTGGGCAGGAGTCCGACAGAGAAAAGCTCGAGCCACTCATGCTGAAGGGGTCTTACGAAGCGACAAAAACAAAATGATCTCCGGTTTTTTGGAAGCTCTTTACCAGAAAAAAAAATCTGAAAAACTGATGCAGGTTCTTGAGTCCAGCCAGTTTCGTCTCAGGAATTTTGTAAGGGCCACTCAAAAACGGGCTCGATTGGGGAATGCGCGGAGTTTTGAACTGTCTCAGGCGCAAGCCAGCGAACAGGCTTATGGCCCTAGAATTCAAAACTTGAAACTTCAGGGAAAAAACCTTTCCACTCGCCTCGAAAGTCTACTGCCCGTGGAGCGGCAACCTGAGTCTTCAGGTGGTATTTTTCTGACTCCTGAACAAATAGAACAGCGTTTGGCTGTAGAAGCAGTTCCTGAGCTTGAGAGGCATCCTGAATGGACCCAGGCGGAGCAAGATGTGGAGTTTGCCGAAGCGTCTAAAAGTCTGGCCATGGGAGAGCACTCCCCCAGCCTTTTCTTAAAAGGAAAATGGGGGTATAGATCCATTGAACGGGAGGATTTGGGGAGCGCTGAATCTCAAGCTTCAGAATTGAGTGTTGGAATATCTATTCCAATATTTTCAGGCTTGAGTAGTTTGTATGTTCGACGGGCTCAGCAGGCTCAGGTCAAGGCAGCCGTTTTATCCAAAGAGTTCAAGAGAAAAGGTTTAGTAGCTGAGCGTAAATCCTCTCAAGAGTCCTTGATAGTCTTGCTTCAACAAATCAAAGATGTGGACAGCTGGAAAAAAAGCGCCTCCAAGGCCCTGAAGGAGGGGCTCAAAAATTATCGTTTGGGAGTTATTGATAATTTTCAGGTAGTTAATCTTCAGCAGGGGTTGGAGGCGGCGGAAACCACTTACATTGAGACACTTTTTAACTTGAACATCGCTTGGAAAAACTGGTGTCTTGCACATGGTTTGGACTTAGATAAGGTTTACACACGCTTGTGAAGGGAGTAAGAGAAGAAATCCATGTCCGTATTTGATAAAGTGTTTCAGTTACTGGCCAGTATTAAAATCGCAGTTTTTGTGATTGTGAGTCTTGGTGTGATTTCTGCTGTGGGCACCATATATGAAGCTCGTTACGATGCTCGTTATGCTCAGCAAATGGTCTATCACTCTATATATATGTGGGGCGTTCTTGGGCTCTTATGTATCAATCTCACTGCAGTGATGGTGGACCGATGGCCTTGGAAAAAACACCATTCCGGTTTTGTATTGGCTCATATTGGAATTATCATTATGTTATTGGGGGCGGTCTTTACCAAGTTTTATGGTGTGGACGGGAGTATTTCCTTTGATATCGGTCAGACCAACCGATATGTGACTCTGCCGGAACATGAGTTGGCAGTGTACTCATCGTTTGCAGGTTCTCGTGTGACAGAACTCTCCAAGCAGGATGTGGACTTTTTTAAGAACCCACCCAGCAAAGAGAGCCCCTACGTTATTCATATGGACAATAAGACAGTCCAGGTAAAAAAGTATTACCATTATGGGGTGAGGAGCACTTCAGTAGTTGCTTCAGAGGAGAGTGTCGATGGTCCAGGCATTCGGTTTCAATTGCAAAACGACAACGTTAACTTCAGTGAGTGGCTGATTCGTGGGGCGACCAAATCTTTTGAATCCATCAATTTAGGGCCAGCTCGGGTTGTTTGGAGTGATGGCACCTATAAGTATCAATCTGGAAATGAAGTGATTCTTGAAGCCACTCCCAACTCCAAAGACATTCGTTACTCTATTCATACTGCCAGTAAAAGTAGTGTCTCTAAGGGTACGGCTAAGGCCGGTGATGCCATAGAGACGGGCTGGATGGGGTTAACGTTGAGAATCCTCAGGTTTCTCCCTCGTGCTCGCGAAAAGGTGAATTACAAGCGAGAACAGTATCCCAATAAAGTCACCCACCCTGCTCTTCAACTGGAATACGAAGGTCAGGATTACTGGATGTCTTTGAACTCTGTTCTCAGGCTTTATGACAGCGATAAAGTTTATATTCTGACATTTGGGAACAAGCGCATTGATATTGGTTTTGATCTGAAGTTACTAAGGTTTAACATGGACAAGTATCAGGGAACCAACCGTGCGGCCACCTACGAAAGTGATGTGATGGTGCCTGGCGTGGGAGAAGTTAATATTTTTATGAATAACCCTTTGAAGTATAGGGGCATGACTTTTTATCAATCGAGTTATTACCAAAATGAGCCTAATGGTCCTTATTCATCGGTTCTTTCGGTCAACTATGACCCGGGTCGAGGGTTGAAATATTTTGGATCCTTATTGTTGGTGCTTGGTTCAATCGTGTTATTTTACTTCAAGCGTGGATTTTACTTCAAGCGAAAGAAGGCGGACGGATGATTCGATGTATGTACTCAAAGCTATGGAGTGTGCACATAGCTACTGTCTTTTTATTAGTATTTTCTACGGGGGCATTGGCCGCCGAGTTAACAGATGGGCTTAAGCGGCTCCCTGTTCAGGACCTGGGGCGTTTGAAGCCATTTGATACCTTTGCCAGAGAGAGCTTGCACTTGGTTTATGGGAAAAAAAAATACAATGGTCGAAGCGCCGTGGATGTGGTGTTGACTTGGATGCTGATTCCGGATTACTGGGATGAGCAAAAAGTCGTGGAGATTCGTCACAGTGGACTCAGAGAGGCTCTCAAGCTTCCTGAAAAAGAACTCTTTTACTCACCTAAAGAATTATTTTTTAACGAGAGAATGAGTCTGCTATTTCAGCAATTGAAATCCCAGCAACAATCTCAAAATAAACTCAACCCCTATTACCAGGCTGTTCAAAGACTGCAGAACCAAATGGCTGTCTTTCATATGATTAAAACCGGAAACGGTGTGCGTGTGGCCCCCCATCCAGAAAAAGACACTTGGCTGAGCGTGGCTGATTTGGATGGAGAGTTGGCGACGGCCTTCAGTGAGATCACCAGAGCTGTGGCCCAAGGGGTTAAGTCCGATGGTGCTGTGGATATGGCTCTTCGAGACAAAGTCACAGAAGCTGTTAAAAACTTTCAGGAGGTGGCTCGAAAAAATGCTCCCGGTAAGTATGCAGATATGAGCCGTATCCGATTAGAGCTTCACTACAATGAGTTTCACCCCTTAATGTGGTCTTGGATTTTGTATCTGATGGCCGCTGTATTGATGATTTCTCATATCATTTCTGACCGCAAGACCCTGTATCAGGCCAGTTGGGTGTTTTTAATAAGTGGGTTTTTGCTACATACCTATGGTATGGGTGTGCGCTCCATTCTTACCGGAAGGCCTCCTGTCTCCAATATGTATGAAACTGTTGTGTGGGTGCCCTGGGGGACTGTGCTTTTTGCGGCCATTCTTGAGCGTTTGCACAAGTGGAAAGTACTGATTCCCGCAGCCTCCGTGGTGGCTGTGCTGTGCCTGATTCTGACAGATATTGCGCCTTCAGTTTTGGATCCAAGTATGCAACCTCTGGAGCCAGTATTGAGGTCTACGTTTTGGCTGACGACCCATGTTTTGATTATCACTATTAGTTATGCGGCCTTTTTTCTGGCCTTTGCCCTCGGAGATCTATTGATGGTGTACTTTCTCATAGATGAAAAAAAGTACGCCAAACAGATCCAAAATGGTGTGCGTTCTATTTATCGATGTATCCAGATAGGTGTGGTGTTGTTGGCAGCAGGAATTATTTTGGGAGGAGTTTGGGCCGATTACTCTTGGGGGCGTTTTTGGGGCTGGGACCCTAAAGAGACCTGGGCTTTGATTGCCCTGTTGGGTTATGTGGCTGTTTTGCATGGTCGGTTGGTGGGCTGGATTCGCCCATTTGGTATGGCGGCCTGGTCCATTGTTTCATTTTCCTTGGTTATTATGGCCTGGTACGGTGTGAACTTTGTGCTGGGAGCGGGACTTCATTCTTATGGATTTGGTGCGGGAGGAGTGGAGTATGTCTCTGCTTTTGTTGCTATTCACCTTTTGTTTGTGGTCTACACTGCAGTGGTGCGTCAAAGCCGCTTGAAAGAACAGGATCAATAAAAATGGAGCCTCTACAAAAACTCAACAATCCTTTGAAAGTCTTTATTGATGAGGCTTCCATGGAATCATTAGGCCGAGTTGGGGGCACTAAAACTCTGCTTTAACCATTCAATACATGAAGTTAAAAGGCTCTTTTATCACCCCATTGTTTTGAAATTATTAAGAATTCCTCGTTGCCAATGGTGTCAGTGTCTTTTATTACTTGAAAACTTAATGAAACATTGGAGCGGCAGAATCCAGGTGGGTCTGTCTAGCATCCGGTACCGTAATCTTTAGCCGAATAGGGTCTTTGTTATGGGAAAGAAAATTGTAGGAGCCCTCGTCGTTTTTGGCGTTCTAGGTGGTCTCTCTGCGTTCGTCTATGCATTAACCAACAACAAGATGGAGTTGGGGTACAATCAAGGATATGCCCCTGACCAGCCGATTCCATTCTCTCATGAACTGCATGCAGGGCAGTACAAGATGGATTGCAAGTACTGCCATTCCAATGCTGGGCAGTCTCGGCACGCCACCGTTCCCAGCCTGAATATCTGCATGAATTGTCACATGGTGGTCAAAACGGATAGTCCCTGGATTCAAAAGATCACAGAAGCCTACAACTCTGGCCAGTCCGTAGCCTGGGAAAAGGTGCACCTGTTGCCAGATCACGTGAAGTTCAATCATGCGGCCCACGTTTTAAAAGATAAGGACTGTCAGACCTGTCATGGCCCGGTGGAAACCATGCCTGTTGTTTACCAATGGTCCAGTCTGTCTATGGGCTGGTGTGTGAATTGCCACAGACAACCTGAAAACAACGCTCCCGTCAGTTGCGGGACTTGCCACTACTAACTCAAAGGACTTGAAGGACGATGAAAGAATCCAATACACAAAACTCAAATGGTTCCTCAAAATATTGGTTGAGTCTTGAACAGTGGAGAAATGATCCCGAATTCAAGAAAATGGCGGAAAACGAATTTCTCTCAAGCCCTTTAGGTGAGGATAAAGAGGGGGGGTGGGCCCGGCGGGAGTTTTTAACTCTTATGGGCGCAAGCATGGCATTGACAACTGCTGGTTGCCTCAGACGTCCCGCTCAAAAAATTGTCCCTTACGCAAAAAGGCCTTCCGAAATTATTCCCGGTCTTCCCAATTACTTTGCCTCTTCTTTTTCAGACGGTGTCGAAGGCTTTGGAATTGTTGTTGCCACCCGTGAAGGGCGTCCTATCAAGATCGAAGGGAACACCGATCACCCCATGAATCAGGGGGGCTTGAGTGCAAGAGCCCATTCTCATGTTTTGAGTCTTTACGATCCTGATCGACTGACCGGGCCTCGTGAAAATCTTTTGAATTCGGAAAAAACCAATAAAGACACAGTCTCCATCAGCTTTGACAACCTGGATAAGGCCGTTGTGGCCCAGTTGAAAAACTCCAAGGTGGCGCTGCTGACAGCCGGTACAACCTCCCCTTCTACAAAGGCTCTGATTGAGGATTTCCAGAAAGCTTTTTCCGCAAAACACTATGCATGGAACAGTGCCAGTGTGGGAACGCTTCTAGATGCCAGCGAAAAGAGTTTTGGACGTAAAGGTGCTGTACCAAAACTAGCTTTGGAAAAAGCCAAATATGTCGTCTCTGTGGATTCAGATATTCTGGGAACCTGGTTATCCACCACTCAGCAGCAGGCGGACTATGCAAAAGGCCGTAACCCGGGTGAGGAAATGAGCAAGCTTGTGGCTTTTGAATCTCTGTTGTCTCTGACGGGTGCCAATGCTGATCAGCGTTTCCGCATCAAACCCAGTCAGCAGCTCGATGTTGTCATGGGGCTCATCCACAATATTGTGGTTAAAAACGGAAAGTCAGGTTACGCCTCCAGTGGTACAGCCAAAGAACTGCTGGCTCCCTTCTCTGCTGTGGCTGCGAGCTTGGGACTGGATGAAATGAAGTTCCATCAGGTGGCTCAAGAGCTTTGGGCTAACAGAGGCAAGTCCGTGGTTGTGGCCGGTGGCCTGACTTCTCAAACGGCTCAGGCGGAAAAACTTCAGTCGGCTGTGAACTGGCTGAACGATGTTCTGGGTAATGACGGTGTGACTGTGGATTACTCCTCAGGAATGTTGTCTCAGGACAGTTTGTCCGATCTGCAGAAATTGATTGCGGATTTGGAAAGTGGAGAGATTAAGACCCTGATCATTCATGGCTTCAACCCACTTTACAGTTTGCCGGAGTCTTTGGGACTGAGAAAATCCCTGAAAGATCCCGAAAACACTAAAAAAGAAGACAAAAAAATGGTGATCTACACCGGCGACAGAAATGATGAAACCGGGACCGTGGCCAATTTTATTGCCCCTGATGATCACGCCCTGGAAAAATGGGGTGATGCCGAGTTTGCTGATGGCGTTTACAGTATTCAGCAGCCAACAGTTCGATCACTTTATGACACCCGTTCTTTTGAAGACTCCCTGCTGAAGTGGATGAAAGACGCTGGGCGAGGTGGGCCCGCCGTTTCCAGTGCTGACAGCTGGTATGATTATCTGAAAAACAATTGGAAGAACTCCATTCAGGCCCGAAACCGAATAGGAATTGGCGCTCAGGGTTTTGAGGCCTTCTGGCTCGAGCTTCTGCAGGCAGGTGTGTTTGACACTTCCAACGGCAAAAACAGTTCTGCCCGCAGTTTTCGTTTGTCGGCATTGGAAGGAGCGACTTCCGCCGCAAAGACTGACGGTTATGAGCTGGCTTTGTATGAAACTGTCGGGCTGCGTGACGGCTCTCTGGCCAACGTCTCTTGGCTTCAGGAGTTTCCTGATCCAGTGACAAAAATATGTTGGGACAACTATCTGTGTGTGTCTCCTGCAGATGCTGAAAAAGAACATATTAAAGAAGGCACCGTCGTTGAGCTGATGGTCGGTGACCAAAAAGTTTCTGTGCCTGCTCACATTCAGCCTGGTCAGGCGGAGGGTGTTCTGGGACTGGCTGTTGGTTATGGTCGAAAGGGTGCCGGGAAGGTGGCTGATGGCGTGGGAGTGGCTGCTTGGAATCTAGCCTCTGTGAATAACGGGGTGTTGGTGGCTTCTGGTCTTCCCGCGACTATTAAGGTGAGTCAAAAAAGGATCCCTCTGGCCAACGTTCAGGGACATCACTCCATGGAAGGCCGTCAGATTGTTGTGGAACAAACGGTGGCTCAGTTTATGGAAAATCCCCAGGCCAATATGCACAAACACAAGATTTTCTCCATGTACCCCGGTCATAAATACCCCGGTCACAAATGGGGAATGGTGATTGATCAAACCAAGTGCACGGGTTGCTCCGCCTGCCTAGTGGCCTGCCAGTCTGAGAACAACATTCCCGTTGTGGGCAAAAAGTATGTTCTCCAGGGACGAGAGATGCACTGGATTCGTACTGACCGCTATTTTGTGGGAGATCCTGAAAATCCAGATACGGTTTATCAACCGCTGGTGTGTCAGCATTGTGACAATGCCCCTTGTGAAGCAGTTTGCCCAGTGGCAGCTACGGTTCACAGCGAAGAAGGCACCAACGACATGATTTACAACCGCTGTGTGGGGACAAGGTATTGCTCTAATAATTGCCCTTATAAAGTCCGTCGTTTCAATTGGTTCAATTACACGAAAAAAGTCAGAAAGCCTGAGAACTACGCTATGAATCCTGAAGTGACCGTACGAGCGCGGGGGGTTATGGAGAAGTGCACATTCTGTAATCACAGAATCAAAGCTGCAAAGAACCAGGCACGAGTGAAAGATGTGGTTCTCAAGGACGGCGATGTCAAAACAGCTTGTCAGGAGAGTTGCCCAACAAAGGCTATTTTGTTTGGTGATCTGAATGATGCCGAATCAGCCGTGGCCAAGGAATTTCATAACAACCACAACAACACATACAGTCTTTTGGAAGAGTGGGGAACATACCCTGCAGTGAAATACAAAACCAAAGTCAGAAATACCGACGAACTGAAAGGTTCACATGGAGGGCATCATGGTGGTGGAGGCCACGGTAAGAGCGGCAATGATGGCCACGGAAAAGGAGGTCACTGATGATCAAGCGTGAACCCCTTGTTCTGGGCAATAAAACATATAAAGACGTGACGGACGATATTTGCTCCCTTGTGGAGACTCTGCCGGGCGGAAAGTACTTCCTGGCTCTTTTAACGGCTAAAACGTTGCTTTTATTTTATCTGGTGGTTTTAGGATTTATCGTTGGAACTGGTATGGGTCTGATGGGTGTGAACCATCCAGTGGGATGGGGAACAGACATTATCACTTTCGTTTTCTGGATTGGTATTGGGCACGCAGGAACACTGATCTCTGCGGTTTTATTTTTGTTTCGGCAAAAATGGCGGATGTCCATTGCAAGAACTGCGGAGGCAATGACCGTATTTGCGGTGATGACAGCGGGGCTTTTTCCTATTCTGCATACGGGGCGTCCATGGCTGGCTTACTGGCTTTTACCTTATCCAAATCAACGCGGGCCTTTGTGGGTGAACTTTCGCTCTCCACTGCTGTGGGATGTTTTTGCGGTTTCCACTTATGCTACGGTCTCTATTGTATTCTGGTACGTGGGAATGATTCCTGACTTGGCCACTATTCGTGACCGGGCTAAAAACCCTTGGAGAAAGCGCATTTATGGCGCCCTTTCTTTAGGGTGGCGCGGAACAGCACAGAACTGGAACCACTATGAGATGGTCTATATGCTTTTGGCGGGCCTTTCTACACCATTGGTACTTTCCGTTCACTCCATCGTATCCTTTGATTTTGCTGTGGCGACATTGCCTGGTTGGCACACGACGATTTTTCCTCCCTACTTTGTGGCTGGAGCTATTTTCTCGGGTTTTGCCATGGTGGTCACGCTGATGGTGATTGTCCGAGAGTGCGTACCTGTCTTTAAAGATTACATCACCATGAATCACATGGAGTCCATGAATAAAATCATTATGGCGACTGGGATGTTGGTGGGATACGCCTATGCCTCTGAGTTTTTTGTAGCCTGGTATTCGGGATCCCCTTATGAGCAGTTTGTGTTTGTGAATCGGGCCTTTGGGCCTCATGGCTGGTCCTACTGGATTATGGTAACTTGCAATACAATTATTCCTCAGATTTTCTGGTTCAAGCGGGCTCGCAGACATATTCCAACGATGTTTGTGGTCTCTATTTTTGTAAACATCGGCATGTGGTTTGAGCGTTATGTGATCACGGTGACGTCCCTGCACAGGGACTTCCTGCCTGTGAACTGGGATTACTTCTCCATGACGTTTTTTGATTTTGGAGCCCTGTTTGGAAGTTTTGGAATGTTCTTTGTTCTTTTTCTTCTCTACATTCGCCTGTTGCCGGCGATCTCCATTGCAGAAGTGAAGCCCATTATTCATGTCGGTAAAGAGGAGGTTCATCATGGATAAGTTATTCACAACCCTTGAAAACCTACTTCGACCCAAAGGCAAAAAAGGTTTGGCCGGTATTTGGGAAGACGACCATAAAATGGTAGAGGCAGCACGAAAAACTCGCGAGATGGGGGTCAAAAAGTTTGATGCCATCAGCCCGTTTCCTTTGCATGGAATTGATGAGGCCATGGGGATTCCCAGGAGCTGGATTCCTTGGGTGACTTTTATTTTTGGACTGACCGGATGTGCCTTTGGGACCTGGTTCACATGGTGGACGTCTGCGGTGGACTGGCCTTTGATTATTGCGGGCAAGCCCTTTTGGTCTTTACCTGCTTTTGTTCCCATTATCTTTGAGTGCACCATTTTGTTTGCAGCTCTCAGTTCTGTGGGCGTGATGATTGGTTTGTGTCGGATGCCGACGATTGACCCTCATACCATTGATCCAGATCTCACCTGCCATAAGTTTGCAATTTTTGTACCTGAGGATGAGCCCGGGTTTGACCAGGCAAAACTTGAGTCATTATTCAAGGAAAACGGGGCCACTGATGTGCGCCAGACGGAGTTTTAGTGATGAGAAAAGTCAGTCGAATGGCGATAGCCACAACCTGTTTGTTTCTACTGGCCTGTAATGCAGGCCCCAATAAGACAAACGTGGAATTGGTCCAGGACATGATGGATCAGATCAGTGTGAAAGCGCAGGATTGGGACTCGGAATCCAAGGATCAGTCCACGGCCATGCTTCCACCGGAAAACTCCGTGGCCCGGGGCAAGGCTCCTTACAAATATACCACCGATCCTCTGGGTGCCGAGAGCCACCTCAAAAACCCACTGGCCAATGATATGTCAGCAGACATTTTAAAACTGGGTAAAACCAATTACGAAATCTACTGCATGGTCTGCCACGGCGAAGCTGGTGGTGGAGATGGCCCAGTGGCCGAAAAAATGGCTCTGAGACCTCCGGCACTTGTGACGGATAAAGTAAAAGGCTTCAAAGATGGTCGCATATTTCATATCATCACTGCCGGGCAGGGAGTTATGGGCTCTTATGCCAGTCAGATCACCGACAAAAATAAGCGTTGGGCCATTGTGAACTATATCAGAACCCTTCAAAAGAAGAGCGGAGAATGATCATGGCAGAGACTCCATTGCAAAACCCTGGAACTTTAAACCTAACTGCAAAGGCTAAAACTATTTATGCCGTTTTAATGTTTGTCGGTGTCATCACATTTTTGATCCTGCTCATGAACAACCCAGAAAGGGCCTGGCATGCCTACCTGACGTCTTTTTTTTACTTTGTCACATTGGCGGTGGGAGGTCTGTTTTTTACGGCCATTCACCACATGACCAGCGCTGGCTGGAGTGTGAATATCCGAAGATTCTCTGAAGCCATGACATCCTTTTTGCCAGTGGCCTTTGTGGGGGCTATTGCACTGCTTTTAGCTGGGGATTACCTTTATAGCTGGTTAAACCCAGAGGTTGTGGCCAATGACCCCTTACTTCAGCACAAAACACCTTACCTCAACCGCGGCTTCTTTTGGATTCGCACCATTGGCTTTTTTGGTATCTGGTTGTATTTTGCAAAAATCCTTGTGGGTAGATCTCTTGAAGTAGATAAGACTGGTGATGACAAAACCACACTGTCTTTGCTGAAACCCAGTGTGATCTTTGTATTGCTATTTGCGCTGTCATATTCTCTATTCTCTGTGGACACTTTAATGGCTCTTGAGCCCCATTGGTTTTCTACTATTTTTGGAGTTTATTGCTTTGGTGGAATGTTCCAGAGCACCATGGCCTTTATGATTTTGACTATCTTGTACTTCATGAAAAACGGTCAGCTGAAAGGTTATGTGGATGAGAACCATTTGCATGATCTGGGCAAGTACATGTTTGCCTTCACAGTATTTTGGGCCTACATCGCTTTCTCCCAGTACATGCTGATATGGTATGCCAACCTTCCGGAAGAAACCATCTTCTTTATGCCAAGGTCCCATGGCAGCTGGATGTGGGTTTCCATTGGTCTGCTTGTTGGAAAGTTCGTGATTCCCTTCTTTGCATTGTTGCCTCAGTGGGCCAAGAGAACGCCTGTTCATCTGGCGGCTGTGAGTGTGTGGATTCTGATCATGCAATACGTAGACATGTACTGGCTGGTTTACCCCAACCTGAATCACGACGAAGTGGTATTCAACTTCTCTGAAGTGTTGATTTTTGCCGGATTCTGGGGAGCGTTCCTGTTCACAACAACAAGATTTCTGAGCAAGAACAGCATTGTGCCCACTAAGGATGGCCGGATTCATGAATCTATGCACCACCACGTGGTCTATTAATGAAAGTAGAATCATTCAAGCTGGTTGCAGTTGGATTCATTGCTGGACTGCTGACACAGAATTTGATGGCGGAGACCCTGAGTCTGAAACCAGGAAGTTCTTTGATTTGTCCTGCAAAAGGGGATGTGGTCCGTTGTGACGATGTACCCACCTGCACCCTGAAAAAGCGATTTGTGGGAAACAGCTGGATGGTTTTTTTGCCCAATGGCAAGGAACATGGTGATTTTGACACCGAGGAAGAGGCTCGAACCGAGCTAAAAAAGCTATTTGATATCAAAGTCTGTGAAAAGACCAAATACATCAAGGAATAGGTGGGCACCCCGGCTGGAATTTATGGCCCGAATGGATTCCATTTATGGATTCTTTACCTGTTTCGGGTGAAAGCTGTCTTAAAGGCCTAAGCACAGTGAATTTTTCATGATTTCGGGGGATTTGGTTGACTCCAAGGGGCTGTTTCAGCGATAAATTTGAGAGATGAGAGCCAACCGCACAACGACATTTACGACTTCTTCTGCCTGTTAATCCATGTCAGGCGTCAAAATCGTATTCCCCGACAACTCCACAAAGCAATTTGACCACGAACCCACGGTTCTGGAGGTGGCGGAAAGCATTTCAAGAAGTCTGGCCAAAGACACCTTTGGTGCCCTAATCGATGGGGATCCGGAAGTCCGTGATCTCAGAACCCGTCTGAAAGATGGCCAAAAGATCCAGATCATCACCTCCAAAGATGAAAAGGCGTTGGAAGTGATTCGTCACTCAGCGGCTCATGTTATGGCCCAGGCAGTTCAGGAGATCTGGCCAGAAGTGAAAGTCACTATTGGTCCTGTGGTGGATAATGGATTTTACTATGACTTTGATGCTCCATTTTCCTTCACTCCTGAGGACCTGCAGAAGATCGAAAAGAAAATGCGTGAGATCATCAAGCGCGGCGCCAAACTGGAAAAAGAGATTCTCGACAGAGCCACGGCCAAAAAGACTTTCACTGAGCAGGATGAGATTTACAAGCTGGAGCTGATTGACAGTTTTGATGAAAGTGCAGAAATCAGCATTTACAAACAGGGTGAATGGTACGATCTGTGCCGGGGGCCTCACGTGCAGAAAACCAGTCAGATCAAGGCCATTAAGGTTTTGAGCCTGGCGGGAAGTTACTGGCGCGGTGATGAAAACAACCGGCAACTGCAGCGAGTTTACGCCACGGCGTTTTTCTCCCAAGCGGATCTAGATGAGCATCTGAAGAATCTGGAAGAGGCCAAAAAACGGGATCACCGAAAGCTCGGCAAGGATCTCGGTCTGTTTTACTTTGACCAGCGCTCTCCTGGCGGGCCGTTCTTTTCGCCCAAGGGCGCATTGATTTATAATGAGCTTCAGAACTTTGTTCGTGAAAAGTACGTCAAGTACGGTTATCAGGAGGTGATCACACCTCAGGTATTTGACGTGGATCTTTACCACCAGTCCGGGCACTACGATAACTACCGGGAAAACATGTATTTCATGAAAGTGGACGAAAGGGACTTTTCCCTGAAGCCCATGAACTGCCCTGGTCACTGTGTGCTTTACACTCAAGAGCGCAAGTCCTACAGGGATCTGCCCTGGAGAGTGGCGGATTTTGGCCGGCTTCATCGCTATGAGCGCAGTGGAGTGATGCACGGTCTGACAAGGGTAAGAACCTTTTGTCAGGACGATGCCCATATTTTTTGTACCATTGAGCAAATGCAAAGTGAAATTCAAAGCTTTATGACCATGCTCAACGAGATCTACAATGATCTGGGCATGTCCAACTACAAGATCTTTTTGTCCACTCGTCCTGAAAAGCGAATGGGCGGCGAGGAAGTCTGGGACAAGGCCGAAAGTGCTTTGGAACAGGCATTGAAAGCTCTGGATCTCCCCTATGAAATCAATCCCGGCGACGGTGCTTTTTACGGACCCAAGTTGGATATTATGTTCGTTGATGCTTTAAAGAGACCTTGGCAGCTAGGAACCCTTCAGGCGGATTTTAATCTGCCTCAGGCGTTTGAGCTGAACTATGTGGGAGACGATAATTCCGAGCACCGTCCGGTGATGCTCCATCGAGCTGTATTGGGGTCTTTAGAGCGATTTATCGGTGTGTACCTAGAACATACGGGGGCCCATTTACCCACTTGGCTGATGCCTACTCAGGTGAAAGTGATGAATCTGACCGATCGACAACTGGATTATTGTAAAATGTTGACCGATAAGATTTCGGCAGCTGGAATTAGAGCGGCTTTTGACAATCGCAGTGAAAAGCTAGGGTTTAAGATCCGTGAGGCTCAACTAGAAAAAATCCCTTATATGTTGATTATTGGAGACAAAGAAGCCGATAGTGAGACTGTCAGTGTTCGATTAAAAAATGGAAATACCGTTTATGGATTAACACTAAAATCATTTCTGGAAACAGTGCTGCAGGACATACAGCAAAAACGGCTAGAAAGTCCACTGGTGCCTGAAAAAAAGGATGTCTAATAAACTTTAACAAGGAGAGCAAGTATCAAAAGTTTTAAAGGTCGGGGTCGAGGTAAGCCCCAAAGAGAGCAAGGCCACAGAATGAATCAGGATATCAAAGCACCCGAAGTGCGCTTGATTGATGACGAGGGAAAGATGGTGGGTGTGATGTCACCTCAGGAAGCTCTAACGATTGCCCAAGGCAAAGGGTTGGATCTTATCGAAATTGCCCCTCAGGCCAAGCCGCCGACCTGTAAGATCATGGATTACGGGAAATGGAAGTACGAAGCCAAAAAGAAAGAAAAAGAGGCTCGTAAAAAACAAACCGTGATTTCGGTGAAAGAAATTCAGGTGCGCCCAAGAACTGAGGATCATGATCTTGAAACTAAACTCAAGCATGCCACACGTTTTCTTTTAGAAGGCGATAAAGTGAAGGTGAACTTGAGATTCTCCGGGCGAGAAATGGCTCATCAGGAGCTGGGCCTTCAGCTTCTTAACAAGGTGACTCAACTTTTGGACAATGTTGCCAATGTGGAAGCTCCTCCAAAAATGGAAGGCCGTCAGATGTTTGTTCTGATGACTCCGGATCCCGCAAAAATCAAGGAATACAAAAAAACTAAGCCCGCAGAGGCCGCAGCCGCTGCAAAAGTTGAGATTCCTGCTGAGGTGACGGTGGAATAACTCGATGCAGCGGGGGGCGTGGGAACTTTTTACATACAGGCAGAATAAAACACCAAGCTTGCCGAAGTGCAAAAAATCGGTTACGTTCCCCCCTTCAAATGAAACGCTGAAAACGGCCCTAAAGAGAAGCCCTTAAAGGATTTCCGCCCTTTCAGAAGGAGAAAAGAAATGAAGCTTAAAACCCATAGTGGTGCCAAGAAGCGCTTTCGTCCGAAAGCCGGTGGCAAAATCAAAAGAAAGCAACAAGGCCTCAGGCATATTCTTGTGAACAAGTCATCTAAAAGAAAGAGACAGTTGGGACCTAAGAAGTATGTGGACTCTGCCAATATGTATCAAGTAACCCGTATGCTGGCAGGAGATATGTAAGATGAGAGTGAAAAGAGGGTTTAAAGCTAGAAGACGTCGAAAAAAAGTATTGAATAGAGCCAGCGGATTTTACTCTGCCAACTCTCGATCATTTTCTATTGCAGCGGAAAAGGTTGATCGGGCTATGGCTTATGAGTATAGAGACCGGCGAGTTAAAAAGAGAGAGTTCAGAAAGCTTTGGACTCAAAGAATCAACGCTGCGGCTCGATTGAATGGGACCACTTACTCCCGTTTGATGGGTGCACTTAAAAAAGCGAATATTGATATCGATAGAAAAGTACTTTCTGATATGGCCATTCAGGATAAGGCCGGTTTTACGGCTTTAGTTCACAAAGTCTTGCCGAGTTAAGTTCTTTTAAAAAAGTGGGGTGGGGTGAGTTTTCTCTCCACCAGTGCTTTTTTGGAAAGGCCTGAAAACGTTTTGAAAGAGTCATACGAATCTGTTTCTCAATTTGAAGGTCGAAAACAGGATCATATCAAGTTATCCTTGGACGACCGTAACGAAGCTTTGGGGCTCACCGGTTTTGAGAGTATCCAATTGACTCACGAAGCTCTTCCAAACCTCAATTTTGAGGAGATCTCCTTAAAAACAAAATCCCTGGGTTCAAACTGTCAGACGCCGTTTTTAGTATCTTCAATGACAGCTGGACATGGTGGTAGTGCACACCTTAACTCTCTGTTGGCTGAGGCCTGTGAGCGTCGGGGTTGGCGTATGGGTGTGGGTTCCCAGAGGCGAGAGTTGGGGGATCCTCAGGCACAAAAAGAGTGGGCTCAGGTGAGAAAGAAAGCTCCCAATGTAGAGATATTTGCCAACCTGGGGCTTTCACAAATTATTTATCTAACTCCGGAAAGTGTGCAGGAAGTGATCGAGGCCCTACAGGGCAAGGCGTTGATCATTCATCTGAACACACTTCAGGAGGTGGTGCAGCCAGAAGGCACCCCATATTTTCGGGGAGGACTGCAGGCCATAGAAAGGCTTGCTAAAAAACTTTCTTGTCCTGTGATTGTGAAAGAGACAGGGTGTGGCTTTTCTACTAGCACGATTCGGCACCTGGTGGAGGCTGGGGTGGCTGCCATAGATGTGAGTGGCTTTGGGGGAACTCATTGGGGGCGGGTTGAAGGCGACAGAAATCCTGAGGGCTCCCGAAGTCAAAAACTCGCCAAGACATTTTCCCATTGGGGAATTTCTACGGTACAATCCCTGCTGAATGCTCGTTCTGTTCCTGGTGATTTTGAAGTTTGGGGTTCTGGAGGCTTAAGAAATGGCCTTCATGCAGCCAAAGCTATTGCTCTGGGTGCGACAGTTGTAGGGTATGCCAAGCCAGTTTTGAAGGCGGCACTGGCGGGTGAGCGGGCTCTGGATGAGTTTATGGATCTGCTGGAATTGGAGCTAAAGACAGCACTGTTCTGTACTGGATGCTCAACACCCGGCGACTTGAGGGAGAGTGAAGAGGTGGTCAAATGGCGCAGTCAATGAATGACAAAATGATGGAACTATTTCGAGGATTTTCTAAACTGACCAGAGATGAGAGGTTCACTCGCCTTCAGCAAATGGGGGCTCTTAGTGGGGATGATATCAAATACCTAAAGAGCGGAGGGCTCAAGGACGTTAACCTTGCGGAAAAATTTATTGAGAATGTGGTGGGATATTTTCAGGTGCCTATGGGGGTGGCTACAAATTTTGTGATCGACAACCAGGCCTATGTCATTCCTATGGCTGTAGAGGAAACATCCATTATTGCTGCTGCCTCTAAAACTGCTCAATGGATTCGAGAGCATGGAACTATTCGTACCGAGATGCTTGGTCGTAATATTATTGGCCAGATTCAGATAGCCAGAGTTTCTGACTTTGATTCTTTTGAAAAACTCATACTAAAAAATAAAGATCATTTTATTGAGGAGTCCAATAGGGAAGTCGCTTTTGGTTTGGTCCGTCGTGGTGGTGGAGTTGTTGATATTCGCGTGAGAAAGGTTCCTCGTGGGGTTACGCCAGAAGAAGGTCACATGGCTGTGATTCATGTAGAAGCTGATGCCTGTGACGCCATGGGTGCCAACATTATGAATCAGGTGTGTGAATATTTAAAACCAGGCGTTGAGGAGCTCACTGGCGAGAAAGTGAATATGTGCATTCTCTCTAACCTAGTGGACACGCGGCTAACAAAAGCTACAGTGACTATGACCGGACTGGATGAAGAGCTTGTAGATAAAATTGTTGAAGCCTCATTGTTTGCGCAACAAGATCCTTATCGGGCGGCTACCAACAACAAAGGTGTGTTGAATGGTATTGACCCCATATTACTTGCCACAGGCAATGACTGGAGAGCTGTGGAGGCCGGTGTTCATGCTTATGCAGCCCGTGCTGGCCAATACCGGTCTATTACTCGTTGGTACAAAAAAGACAAGGCCCTTGTGGGAGAACTGGTGGCTCCCATTGTTTTAGGAGTGGTGGGTGGAGTGACAAAGCTTCATCCGACGGCCACTATGGCTTTGAGAATGTTATCTGTCTCTAGTGCCGAAGAGCTTTCTCGCATTTGTGCGGCCGTGGGTCTGGTTCAAAATTTGGGAGCAATTCGTGCGCTGACCACTGTGGGAATCATCGAAGGACATATGAAGCTGCATATTAAGAATTTAACAATGGGTGCCGGGGCCAGTGAAAAGGAAAGCCCCATTGTTCAGAAAAAACTGGAAGAATTTTTGTCTCTTCATAAGAGGATTTCGCTTTCCAATGCCATTGATATTTTAAGAGAGTTAAGAACTGGCTCCACAGGTGGGGCCATGACGAGCCAAGAAACCAACGTTTAAAGGAAAAGGAATTCTTTATGCAGGTTAGATTGACGGTCCCTTCAAAAACATTTCTTGCCGGTGAGTATGCCGTGCTTTCAGGGGGACAGGCTTTGGTATTGGCTACAGAACCTCGATTTGAAGCTGTGATCTCTACACCTGGTGAGGGACGCTTAGAGAGCATTCACCGAAATAGTCCTGCTGGGATGTGGGCTCGCTGGAACAAAGAGACTTTTCAAAATATTGATTTTAAATTTATAGATCCTCATGAAGGACGAGGAGGGTTTGGAGCATCGAGTGCTCAGTTTTTGCTGACATGGATCTGGAACCAGCTAGAGAGTACGCCCTTTTCAAGACTGGCTGAGGGCGTTGATATTCAGAGAGTTTTAAAGGACTATCTGAGCTTATTTGAGAGCTTGAAAATAAAA
>JAUILT010000040.1 GCA_030432925.1 Bdellovibrionia bacterium
CCAGCCTTGAGGAAGCTCTGACCCACCTGAGCCATGCTGGTGATTTTCTGAAGCGTGGAGATGTCTTCTCTCAAGATTTAATCAACGCATGGATCAACTACAAACGAGAAACAGAAATTATCCCTTTGCAGCAACGTCCATCACCCTATGAGTTTTACATGTATTACGACCTATAAGTGGACTATATATACATTCAAGTAATAGATGACCGGCTCCACTCAGAGCCGGTTTTTTCTTGTCTTTAATCGGCGAGGAAGTTAGTACTTCCACTTTACAAGCTGAACTTTTATCCTCTACCGATTGAAAGGGTCCCACAATGGATGATTTCCTCAACTATATGGGTTACGAATGGCTGAATGTTGAAGGAGGAGTATTAGTTATTGGCATCAATGAGGAAGGCATTGAGGAGTTCACAGAAATTCTCTCCATAGACCTTCCCAGTGAAGGGGATGAAGTCAACCCTGATGAGGTTTGTGGTGAAATTGAAACTGACCAAGGGCCATTGAACCTTTACTCACCCATTGCCGGAAATATCGTCGAAGTAAATGAAGCTGTTGTTGAGGATCCCACCTTGATTCAAGAAGACCCTCTCGGTGATGGCTGGCTCTTCAAGGTGGAACCTGATAATATGGCTGACTTGGATAACCTGGGACAGGCGACAACCAATGACTTGGATTGATCGGTGATCGAGTGGATTCAAATCCCTCCTGGCTGCCCTTACCATGGATTTGAAACAACTATTGACTTAACCTGCGAAGAAGGGCTTTGCTCCTGGTTAAGACAGCCAGCCAATGTTTTCTCAAGCTTTATCTTTTTTATTCCCGCTCTTTATATTACTTGGTTCACCTTTCGACATAAAACTAATAACCTGCGCATAGTGGGCATTATTGGCATTTTTATTGGCCTCTCCTCAATCATGGCCCATGCCACCCATTTAAAAATATTTGGATTTGCAGATTTCACCTTCCAATTTCTGCTGATTCTGGTGCTGATCTGGCTCAATTTCCAACGAACCCAAAGAAAAATTCCTGTATCTCTGTGGCTATTCAGTACAAGCACATGGTTAGTCTGCGCAGCTGTTCAGTGGTTTTTCACCCATCTTTCATTGGCCATCTATGCCCTTTTGCTTGGAACTGTTCTGATCTCTGAACTCTATGCATTTTTAGAAACCAAAAAAGGACAGTACAGAGACCATGCCAAATGTGCAGTATTTTTATTCTCAGGTTTTATTGTTTTTTACTTGGATGCCGATAAGGTTATATGTGACCCCAATAACCATATTTTTCAACTCCATGCCTTATGGCATTTTTTATCGGCCACATCCTTGTACTTTCTTTTTCGACACTATCTGCAGTTTTATGACGATCCCATTTGAATGGCTGACTTTCAAAGCTTATTAGTTCTGATCACTACCCGTTGGAAGATCTTCTTTTTTCTGAGTCTCAAAGAGAACATTTTTAAAGTCTTTACCATCGAAGTGAACAATATAGCGATCTTTATCTAAGACTGTGGCCACATTCACCGGGCGACCCCAAACTCTATATAGGTTCTGCATAGTCGCTCTCATATAGTCTGGCTGCATTTCCACACCTTCAAACATATGAACTAAAAGCAACTCGCCTCGATTGTTAAAATTGGCATCAACAACATTAATAATTGGTTGCCCAAAATTAGTTAGCTGAAACAAAAGCTGCTTCTTTATCATAGGAAAATTCCGAGTATCCACTTCATATTGACCTGTACGCTTATTAAATTTATACACAAACATTCTGTTTTTGACGCAAAAATCCTCTGTCAAAAACTCGTCCACAAAAGTCACGTCGTTGTAATTACGACGGATCTCAAAAATTTTTTCACGACCAAGTCCTGATTTTCTATCCCAATTTTTCTTTTCAGCAAGGTCCGCACACTCGTTCCACTCTTTACCGAACTGCCCTTTATTCCAACGCTGTTCAATGTCACGAAATAACTCAATACCAATTTTATATGGATTGAAGCCCATAGGATCCATAGCCATTGTTCCACTATGGCGATCAGCAAAATCAATAATCTCACTGTCATCCATAATCTTTTCGGTCATTAATTTTGAGTGCCAATAGGAAGCCCAGCCCTCGTTCATAATTTTAGTCATTCCCTGCGGAGCAAAATAATAGGCTTCTTCCCTGATAATAGAAATAATATCCTGTTGCCAAGGCTGAAGAGGAGCATACTCCATGAGAAACTGCAGCACATCTCTGACTGGCTTGGGCGGAAAGTGATTTTGCTCAAAGCTTTGCTCCTGAGAAGCTCTTTCTGCTTCAGCCCTCAGGTACTCTGGAGGATTAATAAAAGACTCCATATAATCCCTGTGAACGCTCAGTCGTCCAGGAGCATTAGCCCTGTAGGGTGGCCGACTTTTGGTCTCTTCAATTTTTGACTTAGAGTAAGGAGCATGGCGATCAATCAAGTTTTCCAAACTCAAAATAACATCAATGAAGTTCTCAACATTTTCCTGCCCATAACGATCAATATACCTACGAACTCGAGTAGCATGATTGGCCATTTCGTCCATCATTTTTCGATTCGTCTGAGAAAACCATTGATTATTTTTAAAGAAGTCACAGTGCCCATAAACATGAGCCATCACCAATTTTTGATCAATAAACTCGTTACCCTCCATTAAATAGGCATAACAGGGGTCATTATTAATCACTAACTCATAAATTTTCGACAACCCATACTCATACCCCTTCGAAATTTGTTCATAGTCCATTCCGAAACGCCAATGAGGGTAACGCACAGGAAAACCTCCATAAGAGGCAATCATATTTAGTTCTTTGTAGGTCACAAGCTCAAAAATGGTTTCAAAAAAATCTAACCCCACGTCATGAGCAATTTTTTCGATTCTTACTCTTTCTGCCTCAAGTTCAGGCGTCAAATTAGCCACTATCTACCCTTCCCTAAAAAGTCCTTTATAGAGTTCAAAATTCTATCTTTATTTTCGATCCGACTGATCACCAGCCTTTCATCGCTGGAGAAAGATTTTTCCAAATCCTTAAGGAACTGACCACTCCCATATTTAGACTCTACTTGTCCGTAGCCAAACTGGTTGACCTTTGGCAGAAAAAACTCCGTAAGCATTTTTACACACAATCTGGTGTCTTCACCGCTCCAATTATCACCATCACTAAAGTGAAATGGGTAAATATTCCAGTCATTCACAGGATACTCTTCTTCAATTATTTTTTTACATAGCTTATAGGCAGAGCTAATCAATGTTCCACCAGACTCACTGGTGCTGAAAAAAGTTTTCTCATCAACTTCCTTAGCTGCAGCATCATGAATAATAAAACGAGTTTCTAAACCCTTGTAATTTTTCTTCAGCCATGTGTTGATCCAAAAGCTTTCTAATCTAACTATTTCTTTTTGCTCATCACCCATAGATCCAGAGACATCCATCATGTAGATAACCACGGCGTTAGCTTGAGGCTTCACACTTGTTTTGGGAGTTCTATAGCGAATATCTCTTCGGATAGGAATGACTATGGGGTCATCCGGGTTATAGGTGCCCGCAGCCAACTGCCTTTTAAGAGCTTCTTTGTAAGATTCCTTGAAGTTTCTTAAAGAGTCTGGACCAACTGGACCACGCCCTGTGTAGCGATTCTGCAAGGTTTCTACGTTTTTATTCCCACGAGGCTCAATTTTGGGAAGTTCTAACTGCTCACCAAGAATGTCTGCTAACTCATCAAGAGTAACATCCACCTCAAGGACATGCTGACCAGGACTGTCTCCTGCCTCTCCTTGGCCTGGTTGTTTTTCACCATCAACGCTGTCCCCAGGTTGACCCTCGCCCTGACCGACACCACCTGATTGCTTTTTTCCATATTTGAATCTTGGAGTTTCAATTTGTGGAACAGGAATTTTGACATAATCATTTTCGCGCTTGCCAATCATTTCTCCGTGAGTCACGTATTTCTTGAAGTCCTGCTTAATGCGACCCCGAATAATGTCTTTAAATCGTCTGTGATCTTCAAGTATTCCCATTATTTCTTTTCTTTCACATCTCCCCTAGCAAAAATCGAGGCCACATAGTGGAGTACATCTGTCGCACTGATTTCGTCATACCCAAAATCTTTAATCAACCGGGTTTTCACAATATCAATTTTCTCCTGAGTGTCTTTGTCCGTGACAGAGGTCACCAGAGACGTCAGTTTTATAGAGTCTTTTTGGTCTTCAAAAAGCTTTAATTCAAGGGCCTTATGCAGTCTTTCGTTGGTTTTATAGTCAAATTTCTTCCCATCTAATGAAATCGCACCAATGTAATTCATAATTTCTCGGCGGAAATCATCTTTTCTTGATTCAGGAATTTCAATTTTTTCCTCAATAGAACGCATCAAACGTTCATCTGGCTCTTCATCTGCTCCAGTGAACTGATTACGAACTTTTTCTTTTTGAGTATAAGCCTTGACGTTGTCGATATAATTTCCACAAAGCCTTTGCAGCGCGCTTTCATCAGCAGAAATAGCTCTTTGAACTTCTGCCTTAATAATTTCCTCATACTCCTGCTTCACAACTCCCAATAGTTCTCGATAGTCTTGCCTCTGCTCATCAGCACCAATAAGCGAATGGTGCTTCAAACCACCTTCCAGCTCTTTAATCACCATAAACGGATTCACAGAGCCTTTATTACGCTGCTGAGCCTGAACAATAGAGTTAGATAGCTTATCTTGAATATATCTGGGAGAAATTCCTTCAAGACCTTCACGATGAGCCTCCTTTCGGAGCTCTTTAATATTATCTTCTGTATAATTGGGTAAAGACTTGCCATCGTAAAGTTTTAGTTTTTGAAGCCGTGTCAAATTAGCTTTTTTAGGCTTTTCCAAGCGAGTCATAATTGCCCACATACTGGCCATCTCAATAGTATGGGGTGCAATACTTACACCTCTTAAAATTCGACTGTTAAAATCTTTTTTATAAATTTTAATTTCATCTTTGAGTTTAGTAATATACGGAATGTCAATTTTGACAGTTCTGTCTCGCAACGCTTCCATGAACTCATTGTCTTGAAGCTTACGATACTCTGGCTCATTGGTATGGCCAATGATGACCTCATCAATCATTGTTTGGGCAAACTTTTTAGGCTTAATTCTATGTTCCTGAGAGGCCCCCAAAAGATCGTATAAAAAAGCCACATCCAACTTCAATACTTCGACAAACTCAATCATTCCCCGATTGGCCACGTTAAATTCACCATCAAAATTAAAAGCCCTTGGGTCAGAGTCCGATCCATATTCGGCAATTTTTCTATAATTCAAATCACCCGTTAACTCTGTAGAGTCCTGATTCTTCTCGTCCTTGGGTTGAAAAGTTCCAATACCAATCCGATCGGCCTCACTAAGAACCAGGCGCTTCACTCGAACATGTTCGAGAACTTTATTGACGTCACCGCTATAAGCCTCTAATAGGGCTTTAAAAATATAGCGACTGGGAGGGCAAAGCTCTCCAACAATATTTACCCGAAACTCACCCTTGGCTCCGCGGTTCAGTTCCTCACAGACTTTTTCTCGCATCTCCTCAGGAATTAAAAGTAATGGGTCCTCGTGCATTGGACTTGGAAACACTTTTGTCTCTTGACCAAAGATATCTCCGAATCGACCTTCCTCATCTATCCATTCAAAAGTGTAGAGAGCCCCCTGATCTGTTCTTGAATACGCCTCCACCCCTTGCTTCAACAAGCGACAAATTGTGGATTTTGCAGACCCTACCGGACCATGCAACAAAATCACCCGTTTTTCAGTTCCATAACCAAACGCGGCGGAGCGAAGCACATTAACAAGTTTCATCAGAGGAATGTCTGCGCCATACACGGCATCTTTTCCCGCATTGTCCTCATCATCAAAAAACTTGTAATGGACAACATGTTTTTTGACGTCCACATATTCAGAAGTGCCCTTCTCCATAATCATGTCATACATTCTCTGAAAAGCATTTCGAGTGATTTGAGGATTTTCTCTAACAACTTCCAAGTAGTCGTTAAACGAACCAGACCAGGTGAGATCCTTATAACCGTTATTGGTTTGTAATTGAGATATAATATCCCTGATATTATTGCCCGAGTCCATAGACATCCCCCTTCGTCTGTATTGCAAATCGTTTGGGGAAAGTGCGCCTCTCTCTCCCCTTGTTTATTATGCCAAAGAAAAAGCTTTGCATCCAATCATAGGAGGGACTTTTTTATTCCCTATTTTGTGGTTATTATTAACCGTTTCCCAGACCTACTGACAGTCTGGTCTATTGGATATGAAAGGTGCCATTTTATCATATTCACTCAAATAGTATCAGATTCGTTATGAACTCACTTTTGCACTTATAAAAAAGTTTTGCTCAATAAAAATAGATCTTTGCTTTTGTATAAATGAGACTAATATCAAATTGAGACTTTGGACTTTTGTCCGGCTACGGGCTTATGCCGATCCGGGTTGAATTTTCCGGATTTTTGGAATTGAGCTGGAGACAAACTGCTCACCTCAATCGGTATTTTTTAAAAGACTTGGGAGCCTTAAGGTTAAAAACTTCATCTGCCTTAGGGGTAAAACTTGAGATATTCATTTGAAGAGAGGCCTTCTCGTGCTCAATGTAAATGGCCTTTTTACGTCCTTTGCGATCCTTCCAAATGATTTTTAAGCCTTCCATAGGACTTTCACAAATCGTTAAAAAGCCTTTTTTGTCTTTGCTACAACTCCAATTCTTATCAACTATCGGCTGGTCAAATAACAGATGATGCATCAACTGAGGATTCATCGGCACAGACAAAATCGGCCTCAAAACACGATTGCTAGCCAAGCCTTCATAGTATTTTTTCTGACGAAATAAAATATACTTCACTTTGTCACCATTCATTACTAAAGCGGCCACGGGTGTCCCCAATGCTGCCGTTATATCCATACGTAACTTCTGATTTTTAACTGCCTGAATATCTACATTAACGATAAATGATTGAGATTTTACTTTGTCTTTAACAAGAACCTTTGAGCTCCACTGCCCTTCATTGTGAGTGGTGTAGTCCGTCGGCATTAGCTGGCAGCCTCCCAGAGCAAAGGCTATGACGATATATAGTGTGATTCTGAAAATCATGACGCTTCCTTTAATATATTCAACTCCATACCTGAATCTCCAAAAAGCCTATCTCAAAACTAATTTTGTTGCGAGAATTTTCGGTTAGAAAAAATGGAAAACTCAAGTCGGATCAGTATATACTGATCCGATCCATAAAAAACCCTCCTAGAGAGGGAGGGTTTAAAACTTCAAGACTCAAGTGGCGCAGTAAGTAAGGAGAAACGAAGACATAAGGGGGGGATGTCTTATAGGGAGGATACTTTTGCTCCAAAGTACAAAACATAAGAAGCAAAATAAACCCATAATAGGTAAGTGGAGAACATAAAGGATTCCGCACCACCCAAGTCTTTTAAAAAACAAAACAACAAACTATCTCTTGAATCGTTACACCTCCTTGATTAAAAGGGCCCCAAGCTGACAAGCTTATCTCGAGAGGACGTTGAGTGCTTGGGGCTCTAAAACTCTTCAACTCTACTATTGAATGACAGCATCCTTTGCCGCCCTTCAATGATTTCAATATAACAACGAGGGATGAAATAAGAATTAAAACAAAATTAAACTTTTTTAATGGTGAAAATAGTCTTAAGCCCACCTTCAGTTCGATTTGAAAGAGCTAGCTCCGCCCCATGCAGTTCACTGATTCTCTTGGCAATAGACAGGCCTAAGCCCGAGCCAGAGGCTATTTTGGCACTTGCTGGACCTCTCCGAAACCTTTCAAAGATAAGCTGCAGCTCCTCTTCAGGAATTCCCGGCCCTTCATCACAAATAGAGACAACAATATTTTCCGATTGCTCGAAAATCTGAATCTGAATTTTTGAATCCACCGGCGAGTATTTAATACTATTTTCAATCACTGATTGGAAGACACTGGCCAATAAGTCTGAATCTCCCTTGACGACAAAGGGTCTTACAGAGTCGTCCACTGGAGCCACCTCGAGGTTCATTTGAAAATGAATGTTCTTTTTCTTTGCAATATGTGAGAGCCTCTCACAAACCAAAGTGACGGTCTCATCCAATGATACTTCTGAGAACAAAAGTGTTCCCTCTCCAAAGTCCACCCGCGCAAGTATCAGCAGGTTTTTAACCAAGGAAATAAGAGAGTCCACCTCCTCGCCTAAGGAGTTCAGCCTTTCCAATTGATCATCAGACCAAAATGACCTTTGCATATGCAGCTCCTCAATTTGTGCTTTCAGAACTGCAAGTGGAGTTTTCATCTGATGGGAGGCATCGCTAACAAAACGTTCTTGAGCAACAAAAGCTGCCTCCACGCGATCTAGCATACTATTTAGCGTAACAGCTAACTTTGCAATTTCATCTTGTACATCGGGGACTGGCACCCTCTCAGATAAGTTACGCCCACGAATAGAGTGCACCCTTTCAATAATTCTATTCACAGGCATCAATGAGTAGCCGGCATAAGTGTAGCCAATGAAGCCTGAAATCAAAAGAAGAATGGGAATCGAATAAACGAAGATCGTAAAAACTCTTTTGTTATTTTTACGAATATAGCGATCAGGCACTGCCACCTGAAGGATTACGAAACTATCAGAGTTTCCCTTAACCATAAAACTGAGAGTTCGAAAATAGGAATTTCCGGCCACAGCCACAGAGGCCTCCCAATTCCTATAAACATATTGTCCATCAAGTATATCTTCATACATTTTCCTATCAAAAGGCAGCGCCTGAACCTTCAATGCCTTCGAAGACATAAGTGGCTTTCCCGATGCAGATCGAATCTGAATCACGGCCTCTCTCATCGTAAATGGAAATACTTTTTTACTGTCTATAAAGGCTGAGGGATTGAACTGAAATCCCCACAAAATGCTGTAGTTGATAGAGTCTCCCACCTCATTGGCAAACTCTCTTAATTGTAAGTTAAACCCTGATTCCAGAACGTCATCCACAGTTCGGTAAATATAGACACTATAGGCAATAAGACTCCCGCCAAAAATCAAAACAAACAGGGCTGTCAGTCGGGCTT
Source organism: Bdellovibrionia bacterium (assembly GCA_030432925.1). Taxonomy (GTDB): domain Bacteria; phylum Bdellovibrionota; class Bdellovibrionia; order Bdellovibrionales; family UBA1609; genus JABSOQ01. The sequence continues at coordinate 9,077 of JAUILT010000040.1, forward strand.
TGAGGGAGAACGGCCACATTATTCTTCTCTGATTTCGTAACCATATCCAACAACGGTATGAATTAGCTTATTCTCAAATGGCTGATCGACTTTTTTTCTCAACATATTTACATAGACATCCACGACATTACTTCCAGAGTCAAACCCCATATCCCAGACATGTTCGATAATTTCTGTCCGTGTAACGGGACGACCAGCATTTCTGAGAAAATACTCCAGCAAAGCAAATTCTTTAGTCGTTAAACGAACTTCCTGGCCCCTGCGCGTGACTTTGCGATGAATCAAGTTCATGGAAACATCGGCAAACTCCAGTACAGAAGACTCCTGCCCCTCACCATACCGACGAAATAACGCCCGAACCCTAGCCATGAGTTCTTCAAAAGCAAAAGGTTTTGCCAGATAGTCATCGGCTCCAGCATCAAGCCCCTTAACCTTATCGTTAGTACTGCTCAGAGCCGTCAGCATCAAAATTGGCCCCGTATACTCGTTCATCCTCATCCATTTGGCAAAGTCCACACCACTGCCATCAGGGAGCATGACATCCAGAATCACCAAATCATACTCATTATCAGAGGCCAAAGCCACCGCCTCTGACTTCTGCAGAGCTATGTCCACCGCATACCCGTGCTCCGCCAAGCCTCGCATAACAAAAGAAGATAGTTTTTCCTCATCTTCCACAAGCAAAACCCTCAAAGCTCACCTCCTAAACTCAACCAAAGAGCTTCTTTTATACCGACCCGACCTGGAGGTTTCAATCGACATGATTAGATTTCCCGCGGTGCAGCTGTAACTAGCTGATTTTATAAAACTTTTTAAATCGGCAGACGTTGCAAAATAAAAATATATCGACAAGTTTAATTAAATTTCTTTAATAGAGCGAAGTTATCAGAGATAATAAGAGTTCGATGAAAGTTTTAACAGTCAGTCTATTTTTGTTGTTTGCTTGGGATTCTTTTACCGAGGAGCGCCCACTCAATTGGCTAGATCATTATCGGACCTGCTTTCAGCGGCTTGACGGTGGCACTGTCTTTTCAGACGTGGATATGGAAAAAGCTTTGACTGAAAGTAAATCTTATTCTTTTTTTCCTGGTACACACAACGGCCAAGGAGGCTACTGGGCTGTCTATAATGGGATGGGAACATTTGTGATTGTTCCCTCTGGCCGAACTCCAAGCATCTTAATGATGTGGGGGGGGAAAACCAAAGGGGGACAGGTAAAAATTCCTGGCGGAAAAACTTTATATTTTACAGGTCGAATGGAAGAGCAAACCATCTATAAAGGCAGTAGCCAATACCAACTTGAAGTCACCTCAACACCCCAGAAAGGCTACTCTTATTCTAATACAGCAGGGTCCTCTCATATTTTGGATGAATCTATTCGCCCCGACATCGAAGATGCCATCGTTTCTAAAGTGAAGCTCATATTCCGGCTGACTCATGCTCCATTAGCTCAAGACCTTGACCGCGCGACCGGACGAACTCTTCAATACCTAAAAGATGAAAAGGGCAACTTCGTTGAGTCCCCTCCACCCAAGTTGGTACCTCACGAAGAGCGCCTACTTGGTCAGGGTTCACCGCCGGACAGTTTACTCGACAAAGCCAACAGAGCCCAAGTTTATATACTTGAAGAGTGCCTTAAGGATCTCCGAAGTATTCAACCACAGCCAGATCGAGTTATAAACGCCATTCAGAATAAACTTCGAGAGCTGAACATCCCCCAGCTTCCTGTTCAACCAGACGGGAGCAGAGGTACCCCTCAAGCCACTTAAAGCTGGAAAGCTTTTTCAGCGTTCGTAAGCACCTAAGTCAATACCGCCACCTTGAGGCCGAACCGCACCCTCAAGGTCTGTGCCGGGAGCTAAATCCATGGTCCCTGCATTGACGGCAGAGCTACCAGGCAATAAATGGAAATCGAACTCAAATGGAGCCATAAAGTGTGTCATCAACTCGCTGACTTTCACTTGCATATTGAAGCTGGAGTTAACGCCTCCAGCAATATTATAATTAGTCGCTATGTTATTGCGAACAATTGTGTTGCTCGACACCGTCCCATTTTTATGATTGAAAACCCCAATCCATGGGGGACCGGGGTTCACTGAATCGCATTTGACAGCATAGGTCCGGAGGACACCACAAAATCTGATGGCCCATAGTTAACTGGTGGATTGTTTACGGGCGGGCTGTTTTCTACAGAGTCATTGCCATTTGTATTGGACTCCGGCTCTCCGGAGCCGTCCGTGTTTGATGTAAGATATGCGACACCAGACATGGGTGAGCAATTATTAAAAGGTATCAGCAAAAAAAGAAGTGCAAATGAAAGTACATAGCGACCTCGAAACATTGGCTCCCTCCGCTCTATATTATCGAATGGGTTTTGGCTTGTCCGATGAGGCCGGCAGTCGACCTCTCCGGATATCCTGATTTTCCAATGATGTGATTTTCTTTTGAAGAGTCTGGATCTTTTGAGTATCTGTTTCTAGCTCAAGAGCTTTACGGTACAGCTTTACAGCTTTGTCGATCAACTCTTTTTGAGTATAGACATCTGCCAAGTGCTCTGCTATCACACTTTCTTGGCTGTTGATCCGGTAGGCGGCCTCCAAGTATTTAACAGCTCCCTCTATATCTCCACGCTTGTACATAATCCAACCTACAGTATCCAGAATATACCCATCTTCAGGCTTAGCTGCTAAGGCTTTGCGGGCCAAGCTCTCCGCGTCCTCCAGGTTCATATTGGCTTCTGCATATGTATAAGCAAGATAATTCATTGCCTGAACGTGATTGCCGTCTATTTCAAGGACTTTCTTCATGTGCTCAATAGTCTTACTGGTGTCTCCTACTCGATCATGCATAGATCCAAGAAAAAATCTCAACTGAGTGTGAGAGGGAAACTTCGCCACAGCATTGTTCAGCATTGTAATGGCTTGGCTGTACTCCTTCAATTCATCTAAAAGAGCTGCATAAAAAGCGTAAAACTGAGGAATATCGTCTCTAAAACCAATAGCTTCCTTCACCATGTCAGCAGCCTTTTCATTACCGCTTTGCTCTTTAAGAATATTTGCTGAAAGAATCACAGCTTCAGGGTAGTAAATGCTGGATGAAGGCACTCTTTGAAAGTGTTTAAGAGCATCACCATACTCATCCAACTCTTCATAAACGGCTCCTAAATAATAGCGAATTTTATCCGACTCAGGAGCTTCCACCAAAATATCTTCCAAGCGAATAGCAGCTTCTTGATAGCGTTTTTGTTCAATCATTATCAGAGCCATCTGAAGCTTCACATTCAGGTTGGACCGCTCATACCCCTCGACAACCTCCAGTTGAGAGAAGGCTTTGTCATAATCCTGACCCTCAAGATAGATTCGACTCAACTGCTTAGCTACTTCACGAGAAGGCCCGAACTTTTCTTGAAAAGACTCTAAAAGCTTTAGAGCTTTTTTCTTTTCATTTTGTGACTCATACAAAGTCCCCAGCGCCAGTACAGACTCAGCGTAAGACGGCTGCAGTGAAATCGACTTCATATAGGCTTTTTTGGCATTACTCACAGAGTTTTTCTGGTCTTTCTCTAAATGAATACGGCCCACATAATACCAAGCCTTCCAGGGCTCTTTATATTTTTTATTTTCTGCCAGAGACTTAAAATAAATAATGGCATCTGAAAGCTGATCTTTTTCAGCAAGAATAGCTCCTATAAAAATCGGAGCATCTACATTTTCAGGATCTATATCTAAAATAGCTTTGTACTGCTTCAGAGCCTGCTCATACATTTTAAGAGATGAATAAAGCCCACCCAGCAACATTTTTGCGTCGACACTATCAGGGTCTGCCTCCACCGCAGCTTCTGTCTGCTCAATGGCTTCTGATAATAGTCCTTGCCGGATAAACTCAGCGGCCAAACGCATTCGCACCATTGCTGAAGCAGGGTCATAAACCAAGGTTAACTTAAATTCTTCGATAGCTTTTTCTGAGAGTCCTTCTAGACTGTATGCCTCTCCCATAGTGAAGTGGTAATCGGCCTGGCTTCTCATATAGACATTGTCAACAATGGGGCCGTTTTCATCTCTAAACTCAGGAGGAGACATGGACTCTGGGGCCGGGTTCAGATTGCTCAGAGTGGAGTTTTTAAACAGAGCTGATTCGATTCGAGACAGCGAAGAACAGCCCATCAGATGGATACTTAAAATAGCTGTAGCTAATCTGGTAAAGCCCCTTGCTGATAAGCCTTTGAACGAGTTTATATTCATAATGAACTCATCGGTAGTATTTGAGACACTCTTGAAGATAATTTAATGGCTCTACTCGATTTGAAAGAATCTAGAGCCTCGTCCAGTCCAGCGCGCACCTTTTAGCGCGAGAGATTTAAGGAGTAGATCAGACCAAAGTCATCTCCCATACGCACTTCATGCCTATCGTTTGTGTAGTTTTGAGTAACCAGGAAGTCATTGGTCCACTCAGAAATAGGTTTTGTTGCCACGTTGTCCGGCCCCTTTGACCAAACAATAAGGTAAGTCCATTGCCCCTTTGAGTCCTCAATAAAACGATACTCAAAAGGTTGACCCCAAGGGTCTTCACCAATAACGCCCTCTGAGCCCAGGCGAAAAGAGCGATTTTTTTGGGCACTTGAGGACGGAACTCGCTCTCCTAAAGAAAGGTTTCCAAGGTGAGAGTGAAACTTTTTACGATCTAAGTTGAGAAGCTGAGATGAAATATTTTCAGCCATCCTCAGAACCTGGCTGGCGGGGTCTTGAGAGCGACTATGGCGAATAATTCCCAGGCTAACCCCTCCTAAAGCCACTAGCATAACAATCAAAATAACCATATCTATTGTTTTAAACTGTTGATTTTTCATATTTTTTTAAAAACTCTCACACCTGTTTTATAGGGCCTACTTATTGTTTCTCGGCAGATAAACACTGGATCTTTAGAGGGTTTACGGGAACCTCAACTAACCGATGCCCCCTTTGCACATGTCCTAACAAGTGGCTACATAGGACACCGTGTCTTAGCCTTATGAAATTATTGGTGAAGATACAGGCAGGTGCTTGACAATATGTGACAGGGACCACTAATGTCCTCGTCATTGATACGGTTTGTCTTTATCTCGGAGGGGAATTCCAATGATAAAGACAACGAAACGCTAGGTGACTAAAGATCTTTCATTGAACTTCAAAGCAACAGCACCTAAGCACGATCAATAGCTGAGTTTTTAAGTGAATGGGGAGCAACTATCCAGAGGGAGGCATTCTGGTGAATCAAGAAGTAATGGCAAACAAGACAAACAACAGAACTAAAATCATTAAGAGATATCAAAATCGCAAGCTGTACGACACTCAGCAAAGCTGCTATGTCACTCTTGATGACATTGCAAAAATGATTCGTGCCAGCGAAGAGGTTATGGTTATTGATAACAAGACCAAAAATGACATCACAGCGGCCACATTGACTCAAATTATTTTTGAGGCTGAAAAAAAAGCCTCTCAATACGCACCTTTATTCACTTTGAGAGAAATCATTCAAAATGGAAATGGAAGCATCTCTAGCTACCTCGCTAAATTGGGAGCCTTCCCTAAAGACTATGCTGAAAAGCAACAACCGGCTCCAGTACCTGAGGCCATGGTAGACAAGGTTGAAATGACCAAGCCCTCTGTGGACGATGTAAAACAAACCCTTGAAGAGCGTGTTGCTAATGCGGCCAATACAGTAAGTAGTGAGGAAGAGACAACAACAAACGCCTTCTCCAATGACCTCCCTGACCTACCCAATAGCAACAAGACACTCGGTAACTAGCCTGAGCTATACCGTCCAGTGCGCAGGCACAGACTAAAACCAAAAAGCCCTGACCGAGAATACGTCAGGGTTTTTTTGTGTCTTATCTTTGAATTACAAACCCAAATTGAGCGGCTTCGGCACTGATTTGTTTTGAAAAATAAGGTGTAAAATCAACAGTCTCACCATCATCCACTCTCCACTCTCCACCTTTGACCGCGTGTATTTCTAACGGAAGAAATAGCTTTCGGCCCTCCTCAGTCAATGCATCAACAACCGCCTCTGCCCCCAGTTTTATAAAACCTGCCCCTTCGCTGCGAGGGTCTAAGTGAACCAATACGGCATTATTCTTTAGCTGCACAACTTCACCCACGGCTAGAGGAGTCTTGGTGGTTCTTCTGGCAAATTGATACTTGGATTCACAAGGCTTTCCTGCCCAATGGTGTTCGATATTATAAAAAGCCAGGCGGTCACCCAGCTTTAAGTTGGATGATGCTCCTGCAGCAACGATAACCTCAGAACCAGAGCCCTTGTGAGAAACATAGCGAACCACGGAGGACCACTCTTCTGAGCTTTTCACAAACCGCCTATGCAGGTTTGACAGGGCATCTCTTAGACCCAACTTGGTCAGTTGGGCCAGCGGTGTTTTAGAGAAGTGACTGTATGACCATCCAAACTCCTTGATTCCCAACTCAAAAGAGAATTCTCTTTTATCTAATTGAGAGACGCCCTGACCATAAGAAATAACCGTATCCGGTGCCATCGAATCTACAATGCTCATGTTCACATCCAAGCGCCCCCTGACAGCATTGAATTTAGTTTTAAAAAACTTGAACCACTTGAACATTTCAAATCCAAAACTGCCGCTGTTTTTACTAACAATCTCTAAAGAAACCACCTCGGCCTCTAATTGATAAAGCGTTGGCGGTACTTCACACAGGGTGTGAAAATCATCACCACCGCCCGGAGGCTCCACAAGCTTTCCTTGATCCACCAGGTCTAAAGGTGTTTGAAAAGCACCTTCCGAGCACCCAAGTCCAAAAAATAGAACAATCACTACAGTCATTACCTTAAAAAACGTACGACCCATGATGACCCCCAAAGTTTTCCACGTATCAGACCTTTGTCGACCTGTACTTTTGTCTTCGGACTTTGGAGTGAAAAACTACGGAAATGGACCTAAAATCTAGACCTAGGTCCATTAAGTCTATCGCATTTTTTAGGGTTAGCGGACAGACCGCCACTGTAGGAAGGTTTTTTTTCCAGGCTTGATGATAACTGTCTGGGTTGTCATTTCGCCAGTGTCACCTCCAGCAGCGCTGTAAAGCCCCCTGATCTTTACTTCATGTTCACCAGCAGGAAGAGTCACCTTTGCTATCTGATATGTTGAGGGGAGTGTGTACCACTGACGAAGGTCTGCCTGATCAGCGATATTCATACCAATCCAGGCTAACTGCCCCAGAGCCTCATTCTTTTGTCGGAGTTGGTCTGCAACCACAGCTTTTGCCGCCACTCCAGCCACTCGCTGAGCCACAATCGAGTTGTATTCGTCGTTTAAAACTTTCATAGCCACACCTGTAACATTATAAAATAACTGTGAGACCTCTGACCTCCCCGCCGCCTCAACGAATATTGAATGAGTTATACTGTCTGTATGATATAATTTTGGAATTCTTCTCCAGTCAGGGTGTGGCTTTTTTCTCGGAGCCCAACCCTGTTGATAAATAACAATGAGTTCGCCATGCCCCTTGGGCACCAGTTGGTGACCGCTCAGACCAAATTGACGCTGCCACTTTTTCTCCTCATTCATTCTGCGTGCCCTATAAGCCGAACGCACTAAGTCTTTTTTTAAATAAGAGGCCGAAGGGTTGAGGTCATAGGCTCGTTTGAAGTCAATATAAGCCCCATCCCAGTCACGGTCCTCTTCACGAATAAGTGCCGCCAGATAAAAAGCAAAAGGATTTTGTTCATAAGGTTTTTTTGCTTCAAATCGGTATTTATAGAGCTTTTCATTGAGTTTTCGCGTTTCCACCATCGCGGCTTCTTGATTCTGAAGCATCAAAAAGTTGATTGCCAACATGGCGTTGATAAGGACTTTCTCGTAGGCCTCGCCCTTGTATTGGACCATCCGAGCGCTGGTCAGCAATGATGCCGCGATCTTGGAAATGGAGTGATAATCTTTAACTTCAGTCAACTGCTCTGCTAACAGAAAGGCTTTATTGGACTCCTCGTAGTTCCCAGCCGCCTGCATAGCTGTTCCATATTCCATCAAATAAACCACCTGATCCTTGCTATCTTCAAAAGCTTTTTTTTTGACCTTCTCAGCAGCGGCAAGAGGCTGCCCCTGAGTCATAAGCTTCTGTACCGGATTCAACTGAGATTGATAGCTTGCACAGGCAAAAATAAAAAAAGACAAAAAAACGAGGGGAGACAAACCCCTCAGTTTTTTAAACGTAGACTTTATTCTCATGATATCCCGTCAATCAGAAGCCCACTCTTTGCTTCTTGAATCTCTTTCTGATCTGTTTATAGTCGGACCATACAATAATGCCTGTTTTTAGGTTGGTCATATTCATGGTCATTTTATAATAAACAGACTTATCTCTGCCTGCTTGCTGAACAATGGAGTCCAGCCGACCATTTAAAATAAAGTCAGCTCCTATTTGGCCACCAGGTCCTTTTTGAGTTTCACGGGAGACCGCACCGGAGTTTTGATAGTCATACTCTTCAGCAATGTCATCACGAGCAGCCTTATCCACAAAAGATACTCGGCCATTTCTCATCAATTCGACACGAAACATATCTGTGATACTCTGCGTGTCAATATGTTCGCTGGTCTTATTTTGAAGCCGAGTCACCATAACAATGGGTGGGCGCTTGGCGCTAGAAATGGCGTGATGGTTTGTTGCACTGGCCACCAGGTCACGAACGGCATTTTGCATATCTGACTCAGACCACTTATCATTTAACAAATTGGTATCTTGAACATTGTTGTCATAATCTCCCCTAACATAGGCCTTTTCTCCACACCCACTGAGCACCAATGCCCCCAACACAGAAACCAGTAAAATCAAATTTTTCCACATCACAATAACTCCTTGTTAAAAACCCCTATTATATTAATGACGCTCTTACAGATGAGCAACTGGAGAATGGCTCAATTGTTCGCCAGTGTTTCAAAACCGACATTCGTCTTATGGGGTCTTCAAATGCAGCTGAGCACATTTGTAATAGGCACATAGAGTTGCAAATGAGGCCTTATAGGAGAAGTGACCATGTTCATTGAAAATACAAAAAGTGCAGAACGTTATTTGCGGCGAGTCATGGGCTTTCGACAGGAGGAGTTCTGGGTGCTTGCTTTTTCATCAAATCAAAAGCTGATCCGAGCTCGAATGATTTTTCTTGGAACCGTCGACAGCTGCCCGGTTCACCCAAGGGAGATATTTCGTTTTGCTATTGAAGCTGGAGCCTCAAAAATTTTGATTGCTCACTGCCACCCAAGCGGAGACGCCACACCCTCTCTAGAGGATATGAAGGCCACTCAGCGATTAGTTCGAACCAGTCAAATTATTGGAATTCCAATTGTGGACCACTTGATACTGACAAAAAACTCTGTGACCAGCCTTGAGGCCATGAAACTACTCAAAAAGCTCACTCACTGATTTATCGCCTTTATAAGGCTCGTCATCACGCACACGATGAATTTGAACAACTTCCAATTTATTGTTGAGGATAATGTCGTAACCTTTTTCTCTGGCATTCTGCAAAAACTGCCGCACGTACTGCAAACGCTGTTCATGTTCATAGGCAGCAATTTCTCTATCTCGAATCAAACTGAGTTCAACCCTTTCCTCAGGTGTCATCTGAATATCATTCTGATTGAATTGTTCATTTAAATCCTCCAGAACTGCGGCGCTACCATCATCCACAGTGACCTCTACACCAAGGTCTCTATTGTAGCTATAATCAATTTCTGCCAATTTCTTCCGAATCTCACGCAGGTGTTTTTCGTTTTTTATCTCGACTCCCAACTCACGAAGTTCCTTTAATTTTTGATCCATCTGAAGGTTCTTATTAACAAGTTCAATAGCTCTTTTATGAACCTTATCCTCTCGTTGAATTTGAGCGGGCTTTCTTGATGAAAGATCCGCTGGCTCACTTTTCTCTAAAACTAAAGCTCCACCCAAGTAGAAAAAAAAGAGAGCTCCCGCAAAGAGCGCACCGGCTACAGTTCCTTTGATAAAGGGTTTTTTTGAATGGCTCCGTTTTAAGCTTGGCTGTTTCATAATGCACCCGCCCCTTTGTCTCCACAAAACTGCAAAATATCGGCCATTTTTATAATTCTGAAACAGGTTTAGCTACGTTCCTAAAGAGTCATTCTCAAATTGAGATGTCTAAATTTACTGCAGGTGTTTAGCTCTCATCACCTTGGCCAGATATTGGAAGAGTCAGGATAAACTTGGTGCCCTGACCAGGCTCTGACTCCACGTGGATATTGCCTTTATGTTTTTCAATGACGCCATAACTGATAGATAACCCCAGTCCTGTTCCAGAGCCTAACCCCTTGGTTGTAAAAAATGGATCAAAAATCTTACTTCGAGTTTCTTCATCCATTCCCTTTCCAGTATCCTCAATTTCTATTTCCACTCGATCACTTCCTATTAACCGAGTTCTTATAAAAATCTCACCCTCACCCTCTATAGCTTGAGCGGCATTAGATAATATATTCATAAACACTTGGTTCAACTGACTGGGGTAGCAGGTGACATGCGGGATTCCTGAGAACTCTTCATGGACTTTGATTCTATTTTTTAGTTCGCCCGACAAAAGCCTCAAGGTGTTCTGTAGGCCCTCCTCAATGTCCACCTCTTTGAGTGCTGCTTCTTCAAGTCGAGAAAAATTGCGAAGTCCTAAAACAATATCTCGAGTTCGGCGAGCACCATCCTCACAGGATGTGATGAGCCTGGGCAGGTCCTTTACTATGTAATCAAAATCTGCTTCGGCTTTAGCCTCACTCAATTTTTGGGGTGATTTTTCTGCCACACCGACAATATCAACAAGTTTTTCTGAGTACTCACGAAGATGAGTCATGTTAGAATAAATAAACCCTATAGGGTTATTCAACTCATGAGCTACACCCGCGACAAGCTGACCAAGACTGGCCATTTTTCCCGTATGCACAAGCTTGGCTTGTGTTTCTTTGATCTCCAGGTTGGCATCTTCCAATTCATTGATCTTATTTTTCAACTCCGATTGTGTATTATGAATTTTTTCCGACATCTCATTAAAGCTCTCACAGAGGACACCCAGCTCGGTGTCATTGTTCGTTTCAATTTTTACCACACCCTTTTCAAAATTTGTGCTGCGAATAGCTTCTAATACATAGTAAAGGGGCCTCAGAATAAGTTTAGATACAAAAATCGAGAAGAAGAGGGCAATCACCATAATAGTAGCCACTACAAATAGAAAAGCATTTTCTACGTTCTTTAAAATAGCTTTAGATGACCTCTTAGAAACACCAAGCCCCAAATAAATAGGCGCCCCGCCCCAGTCAATTTGCTGAATAGTAAATCGAAAAGGCTCTTCTCTAAGCGTAAGGTCAAAATAGCCTTTTCCCTTTTCTTCGTCCAATTGATCAATAAAATAACCTCGCTTGTACTCCACAAGATCCTGGTGTGAAGCAAATATTCCGTTAGTCTCATCATTAAAAAACAAAAGCTCCACGTCCATGCGCTCTTTCATTTTGAAAACATAAGCCTGGTCTAAGTGCATTGTTTCCTCAATAAAGCCAACGACCACCCCTGAAACAGACTCAATAGGGCTATAAATGCTGAATTCCATTTGTCCTTCAATAGAGTTTTTTCTTGCTTTTTCTCGATCTACATCCACTCTCGCAAAACTGAGTTGCCCTTCTTTTTCAACTTTTTTGATCAGAGTGTTGTTAAGAATGACATCTCCTCTTTCCATATTTTTTAACTGCTGAATATTACCTGACGAGTCCTTGAACAGAGCAATTCTTAAGGTGCCATCTCTCTTGAACATGTAAATTCGATGAGCATATCCAAGCAGAAGCTTTTCTTCTAAGTTCTTTCGCACCCTTTCGTAGTCATTTTGCGAAGAGTAATAAATCAACGATTTATCTCTTACATGCTCTTTTGTTTGCTCGCTGAGCAGCTGTGCAAAGTCTTTGAGTGTCCCTTCAATCTCTCGAAGGTTGCCCTCTAGCCTCTGATTCAACTCTTTGTTGATGGCTTGCTTGTATTTTTGAATGGAAAAACCCGTTATAAATGCCAAGGGGACAACAGAGAAAAGTAGAAATGACAAAATAAGAATCGTCCGCAGTGACTTACGCGGTTTGATTTTTTGCTTTATAGCCATAAAGTTGCTTCACAGGTTTTGCTTTTTTAAATCCATATCTTCAACCCATAGGATAATCCGAATTTTCCCCTCTGGCATCACTCTCCAATGTGGATCTTTGGCGATCTGGACTGGACCAAAGCTACGTAACATTTCAACAACGGTATCATAGTTGGATTCAGGAATAGAAAAGTGAAAGTAACTACCTTTAGGCTTTCGCCACCCCATGCGTACTTCACCAGCCTTTTGACCACCTAAAGTCTGTAACTTCAATCGAATTTCTTCGGTAACCTCTTCAATTTTTCCGAGGGTCATAAAAGCTCTATAGACAAATCCCTTTGGTTTTGGCTTCTCCACCGCCGGCTTGACAACTGTCACTTCTTCAGCAGCCGCCTCGACAACATCATCCTGTTGGCCTACCACAGGAGTTTCTTCTTCTATGCTTAAAGTCGACTTTGGTTGGGAGTTCTCTGCTACTTGTAAAAGTGTGATCGCAGCACTTTGGCTCTCAACTTCAGAACTTTTCTTCTCAGGAGTTGCTACAATTGGCTCTACAACTTCGGCCTTTTTTTTATCCAACTCAGCCAACACAACATCACTTTGTCTTTCTGGAAACCAATTAGAAATTTTAGGCCAGGAAACAGCCACAATAAATGCTACCACCAACGAAACGGCAAAAGCCTCAAGTGTCCAACGAGTTGCTTCTGGCCACTGCTTCCATGCTATAAAGCCCACCCATCGATTCCATAATGACTTGGACTTTACCAACTTTTCCATCAATGGTTCAGAAACTTCTGTTTGGGAGAGGCTATTACAATACTCTATGGCATCCTTTAACCGACGCTCCAAGTCTCTGGCCTCTTTCGATGTTTCCAAATACTCACTAAGGGCCTTTCTGCGGCCAGAGTCTAATTGCCCAATCACATAGTCATACATCATTTCTTCTACTAAAAACCAAGAGAGGTGACGCTTTTTACCCTTCAGGGGATGATACTCACTGGGTTTAGCCACGAGTGGTTTCCTCGCAAACCGTAGAGCCCAATAGTTTTAAAGCTCTTCCTACTCGATGCCGAATTGTTCCCGTGGTAACTCCCAACCCCTTAGAGATAGATTCATCATTCATTTTCAAAATTTTAGACCAAATTAGAACTAAAAATTCATCTTCGACAGTTTCTTTTCTAAACTGTTGCCATGGCCCCAGGTCTACGCCCTTATCGAGTAACCAACCTCCCTCTGCAGACACTGAAGATTGCGTATTTTGAATATATTTTTTGTGATTTCTCCAAATCTTTTGAGTGATCGAAACAATGATAGAGTCCATTTCAGCCTCCGCAATATCCTGCTCTTTTTGTCGACGCTGAATACGTGCTATGGTCTTTGCCGAGGCTTGCTCAGCAAGTTTTTCATCTTGAAAAGCAAAATAGAAAAATAAAGCAATAGACCGAAGCTGAGCTTCGCTGATCATTGAGTGCCCCACCTGCAAAGTCTTTTGTTAGTCCACAGTCAGTTGTTTGAGTAGATCCAGCTCATCCAGAACCTTCCCCGAACCAAGAACCACACATGATAAGGGGTCTTCAGCTATAGAAACCGGCAAACCCGTCCTTTCCCTAAGAAGCACATCAAGATTGGCCAGCAAAGCACCCCCACCGGTGAGAACAATTCCGTTATCTACGATGTCGGAAGCCAGTTCGGGAGGTGTTTTTTCCAAAGCCGTTCTTACAGCATCCACCACTTCGCTCAACGGGTCCATCAATGCATCGTTCACCTGAGATGAAGTGATTTCAATGGTTTTAGGAGCTCCGGCCACCAAGTCTCGTCCCTTAATCTCCATGGATCTTTCATCTTCAAATGGGTAAGCATTACCTATCTGAATTTTAATGTTCTCAGCAGTTCTTTCACCAATCAATAGGTTAAATTGTCGGCGAACATAGTTAACAATGGCCTCATCAAACTTGTCACCAGCTACCTTTATCGATTTGCAGTAAACAATTCCACCCAATGAAATAACGGCAACACCGGTCGTTCCCCCACCCATATCAACAACCATATTTCCTGTGGGCTCTGTGATTGGAAGACCCGCGCCAATAGCCGCAGCCATGGGCTCTTCAATCAAATACACTTCTCGAGCCCCAGCAGAGTGTGCAGACTCTTTAACCGCGCGCTTTTCCACTTGAGTAATACCGTAGGGAACACAAATATTAATACGTGGTCGGATAAAACCTTTTTTATGCCCTGTCGATTTTGTAATAAAATATTTCAACATCGACTGAGTCACTTCAAAGTCTGCAATCACACCGTCTTTAATTGGTCGAATGGCAACAATACTGCCAGGTGTTCTGCCCAGCATGTCTTTAGCCTCTTTGCCCACGGCCAAAACTCGATTTTGCATCCCTTGATAATTTTTTTGGACAGCAACGACAGAAGGCTCATCCAGAATGATTCCCCGTCCTTTTGCATAAACAAGTGTATTGGCAGTGCCTAAATCTATGGCAATGTCGTTGGAAAAATACTCGGATAATTTATCTGCAAAACTCATCAGCGATCTCTTTCTTTGACAAAGAATATATTGGCGCCAGCAACCGTCGTTACTACTTTAGGGCATCGACAAAAAAAGAGTCAATACAGGATGTTAGGTTGGCATTTGCGTTGCGCCACGACAATTTCGATGTTATACCGATCTGGTCCTGAGAAAGGAATTTCCTGTGAGCTACGAAGTCACATACAATGCGTTCCGGGAACTGATCCGAGAGCAACCCTGTTTTAACGAGGCTCTTGCTCTTTTGAAAAAGGGACGAGAGATCCGCATCCTTCTTGATGGTCAGCACGAATGTGCTCTGTTTTACAGTCAATCGGCAGCCCAACTGGAATACCGCAAAGCTCAAGATCCCGATATTGAGTTTCATGTCTCTACGGAGGCCATCCGATCCATGCAGGGCCTTAAAGCTCTCAACATGGCTCAGCTGGGAATCATTGTTGTAAAACAAATTCTCGCTGGAAATGCTAAAGTCCACGTCGTTTCAGGAGTTTTATCTGTCATGAGAGGCGGGTATTTTAAAATCATTCAATCCGCAGGCCCTGAGTTTATGGGGCACCTGGCTCAATACGGCTTTAAGAATATTGCCAAACTACAAAGTTTAATTTCATCGTTGAAAAAGTAGTTGCTGACTCCAGCCCATTTCTTTTTCCAGGTGAGCTCTGAGGTCTGCAATTTGCTGTCGCTCCTCATCACCACTGAGGTCAAAGGCCTCACAAAACTCCTTACTTATTGCGTCAAGATACTGGAACCCATGATCTTTATGAGCTAAAAATAAGGGCGTTCGACGTAAATAAAAGTCTCGCAGAGACAAACACATGGTATTTTCGATGGCATGACGAACCTCCATCCTCCAAATACTTTCCCAGACGTTGCCACTTCCCTTCAGATCCTGACCGTGGCTTTTGATAATTTCAAAGGCCTCGAACCCATGACGCTCGATCATCCACCTAAGAATAGGCAGAGGATATTGATACTTCTCTTGGCGAGCCTCAATGGTGCTCAAGGCTTTGGACATCAAAGATGAAGTGGCCAATGGGTTTAATGGCTCCGTTGTTGAATTCCTCTGAAATTGAACCTGCTCTTCCAGTGGGAATTGCCCCAAAAAGCTGTTCACAGTCTCTTCTGCCATAGCTCTATAGGTGGTGTATTTTCCTCCTGCAACAAATGTTATGTTTCGCGAGTCATTAATAATTACATGCTCCCGACTGGTTCCACTTTCAGACGTTGACCCATCAGCCACAAGAGGACGAACTCCAGAGTAACTGGCAATAATATCGTCGTAGGTCAAACGAGCTCCAGGAAAGTACTGATTGGCAATCTTTAATAAATAATCCACGTCTTCAGCCGTTGAAGAGACCTCTGATGGGTTCTGTCTAAAGTCTGTATCTGTTGTCCCAAGAATCACCATTTCATGGCGAGGAATCCCAAAAATAATTCTCCTTTGTTGGTCAGCAGCCATCACAACAGCATCTTTTAAAGGGAACCGATCGCGGCTCAATGTTAGGTGAACTCCCTTTGAGGGTCTCATAATTTTTTGCCAAACAGGCAGTAAAAGAGATGCCACCTCATCAGTCCAGGGGCCCACAGTGCTCACAAAATGCCGACCTCGAACACGAAACTCCCTGCCAGATAAAGTATCTTGGCAAAAAATAGCTGACACCTTTCCCTTAGAGTCAAATTCAGCACGGGCTGCTCGAGCATAATTGACCGCCTGAGCTC
>JAUILT010000041.1 GCA_030432925.1 Bdellovibrionia bacterium
TGTGTAAAATCCATCACATCCCTCTTTTTAGGATCATAAGATAGAAAAAAAGCAATACCAATAATGCCTCCAACAACGAAAGTACCAAAAACTCCTTGCAAAAGCCGAAAGGACCATTCACTTTTGAGCGTTTTTTGCCCAGCGGAAACTTTAGGCTTTGATACCTCTCCTTTTTTCTCTTCACTTTTATCCAAAGAGGCTACTTTTAATTTGTCAGTATGGACAGAGTCCACACCTTTTAGCTCATAGTGCTTTACTAAACTTTGTTTTCTAGATTCTGTAACAAGATCCTCAGTTCCTGCCTCCTCGGGCAGCACCTCAGGCTCTGGAGAGTCTCCGCCTCTCTGAACCACCTCTACCGATTCTAAAAGCTCATCGCCTTTCTCCTGGGGAACCTGAACTGTACTTTCTACAGTTAAAGATTCTACCAATTGAGGTAGCTCCACTCTCGGAACCAATAGTTCCTGCTCTACCAATAGCTCCCATTGGGACATTCCATCTGTCCAAACATAATCCTGAAAGCTCAAATCTCCTTGACGGATCATTTTTTTTACTAAAGATGTCGAAAATGGTCCCAATTGCTCAGTTTTTACCGGGCGCACCGTCCTATCAAGAATTCTTAAAATCACCCACTGAGTTTCTTTTTGCGTTTCTTGCGATATCACCAATTGAGAGAGATCATAAGAGCCTGTTACTTCAGCGTCAGGATTCACCAATTCTTCTTGGCTTTCAAAAAAATCTCTCATTTCTGTAAACTCAATAACTGGCTTCCATTTTTTTTCATCACTCCGATAAATAAGATCAAAGCCACCTATTTTTTTTGACTCCACAAGCTTATGAATATTCTCTAGCTTGACAGGTCCGGTAACTTTTCCATTCTTAAGGTAAAACCAAGAAATCACAACAATCCCTCCACAGACCCCACTGATTCAAAACGACGAACCTGCTCAAGGTAAAAGTCTGCAAATTCTTTCTGAGAAATATCATAGACAAGTAGTTCCTGGAGCTCTAACAACGTCAATTGAGACCCTTTGTAAGCGCGATAAATTTTCTCTCCTAAAATAGAACCCAAGATTCGAGAGGCCTCTACATAAGAACCTGGATTTTGTGGAATTACTTTTAATGATCTCTCCGCCTTACTAATGACCTTTAACATATCAACCATTCTTTGATCTAAAGCCAAAAGTAAGGGTTCCTGATCCTCTCTTAAAGAAGTCTCTTCACTTGAAGCAAACCGTGCTTTCAACTCTCGGAGTGACTCTGGTTTTCTTTTGTGATTGACCCACTTACTAAAGAAAAAGGAAACCGCTTCAATCCAGATAAACCGAGTAAAGTCCCCGGGAAAACTCATAGGAAGCTGTTTCAAATTCATTAGTTGAAAGTGTACGAACATCCCAGCTAAGCTCGCAGCATGATTAGTGCTAAAACGGGACAAATATAAAATAGATCTTTCAACGAGATAAAAACTCCTTTCTCGAGCAATCATTTCTTCTAACAATAGAATTTTTTCCTCTTCCAGATCTTCCTGCGTGATTGGAACATCATCTGAGGCCGTATAAACAGCCAACTCCGATACATCTACATCCAACTTAAGATCTGTCAGTAAAATCTGAACAAGCGCATGAAGGTGGTCTGTAAAGTCAAAATTTCCCTCATCATCGTCTTCCTCAAGGTCTTGATCAAACGTATGCTCAAGGTAAATGAGGTAACTCTGCCACTTCACCCACGGAGGAGATCCAATAATACAGAATTTATCTTCACCTCCACGCATGGCTTCAACTTTTCCCTCCAACCCTTTGTTTGCCAAATCAAAATACAGTGTTTCGCTGTCTTGAAAAATCACTGTCATTGGTAAGTCTGACTGGCCAAAAGTTTTTCTTAAGGCCGCTGGAAGGTGCTGATCAGCAATATGAAGGTCCCCGTAAATACAGTATATGATATCTTCAGGAAATGACTCCCTAATCTTTAAAATCACTTCTGCGGAATGAGTGTCACGGAGCTTTAAAGTTCCTACTGTTCTCTCCTCATAGAATCGGTTCAGCCCCCGAACCTTGAAGCCCTTAGAAAGAGCGAGTTGCACCAGGGGGCGATAATGTTCCCAGGGAAAACCCCACCTCTCGCTCCAACCGGTCTTTTCCAACAGCCCTTTTTCAGAAACTTCACCTTTCATAAACGAGTTCAGGTGCACCTGGTCGCTTGAAGAAAAGCATTCTAGAGCGACTGTCACCTTTAAACCTGGGGGTAAACTTCTAAGTAGCCGTAAATGGCTGCGCTGAGATTGGGAATAGGCATGAAAATCCCCTCCCAAAACCAATTGAGTCTGGATCATAGAAGTGATCAAGTCTTGAGTTTTACAAGGCACCCAGCTTTTTTGAAATTCATCGTGGTAGCCTTTCCCATAAGATTGCAACTCCGTGTTGTCAAAACCCAACAGTTCGTTCACCTGAGACTTAATTTGACGGAGCAATCTCTGCCTAGTTTTTAACCATTGAGTGGGATCATTCAACTCTGTAAAACCCTCCTTAGAGCTTCTACTGTCTCAGAAGCAAAATCCAATATCAAGATCCAGTTACTTGCAAAATCAACTCAGATGATTAGAATGAAGCCATTAAGCACTACCTGTAAAAAGTGCTTTCCCTTAAAGAGGTTGCTATGAATAAAAAGCTTATCATTGTTATTAGTGCCATTATCTTGGCCATCATTACTCACGCCTACCTGACCAACCATTACTATCCCTTAAAATATGGCATGGCCCCCTCAGAAAGTCTTTGCCAGATGGGTGATAAAATGGACTGTGATGTGGCGGCCACCAGTAAATACTCAAGCTTTATGGGAGTCCCCCTTTCTGTTTTTGGTATGACTTTTCATGTGATTTTACTGCTTATGGTGATTTCTACCTGGACTGGATTGGCTGAAAACAAGCAACGCACACTGCGAGTGGCCACGACTTTAGCAGGGTTTTCTGTGGCCACCTCTTTGGTACTGGCTATCATATCCGCTACAAAACTCACAGCATGGTGCCCTTTTTGTATCCTTGGGTATATCTTCAGCTTTATAATTTTTGCTGTTTTATGGATGCTTCTAGAAGAACCTCTTTCAAAGGTTACCTCTGACATCACTGGCCTTTTTACAGAGTCTCGCTGGCTTTTGGCCGGTGTGGTTTTAATCCCGGTCAGTGCTGCCATAACCCATAAAGCCATCACCAAAAGCTTTGGAGGAGATCGCCTGGAAGCCCTTGTTCGATCTGCTGTCAATGAGTGGAAAGCAAACCCTTCTGTTGACATGTCAAGCTTCTCTCCAGCCCTAACAAAGGGGCCGGAAAATAATCGTGTCCGAATGACTTTGGTGGAATTTGCTGACTTTCGCTGTGGTCATTGTGGTCAAGCAGCCCCTTCTGTACATGCATTTTTAAAGGCCCATACGGATGTACGCTTTATGTTTTATAACTTTCCTCTTGATGGCGAATGCAATGAAAATATTGGTTCTGGTGATGGCGTGAGCTGTCGATTGGCCAAAGCTGTCACTTGTGCTGGCCAAAGTAGTAGTAGCAAAGGTTTTAACCTTCACGATTATATTTTTAAAAATCAAAAAGACTTTCAAATGACCAGAAAGGTTTCTGACACTGATAAAAAAATCCAAGAAGCTGCTACAATCAACAACTTAAACTGGAAAGAGCTTCTTACATGCATGGATGATCCGGCCACCCATGAAGCTATCAAAAATCAAGCTCAAGCTGGGGCTGCGGCTAAAATTCGCGGAACACCTACATTTTTCGTCAATGGAAAACTCTTATCCCGGGGGCAGTTCATTCCGGTATTAAAAGCGGTTTATGAGGCTACTGAAAAAGATTAAAAATAACATCTGTCAATCTTGAAGTCATATCATTGAGAACAGTATGGAATGAACTTCCAAGTCCATTGATAACATCAAGAGTAAAGCCTACCACAAGAATAAAAATGGCTGCGTTGGATAAAGTTTTAACAAACCAGACCGTAGATCTAACATCTGCCAGTTTTACATCTCGCTCTACTTGCTCAATTTGGCCTAAATAGGACTTCAACTCTTCAAAATGATCCAGGACTCTTTCATAAATTTCTTGTTGTTTAGATAAAGAGAGGGCTCCTAGACCAGGGAAGTTTCTTTTAGTATCAATAGCGTGAATCAGATCATCACAGTGATCCAAATACCTTTGAACCCTATTTTGAAAACTAGGATATTCAGATTTAAATTCAATGTAAAACTTTAACTCATTGAGAGCTGACTCATAATTATTATGAACAACCTGGGTCAAGACAGAGTTCTTCAGAGAGTCCGAACGACCATAGCCCTCCTTGTTTTTTGACTGAACAAGTCTATTCTTCAAGTCCTCCTGTATCTCAGAGGTTCTTTCCAATTCCAAAGCCTGGTAATTCACTGAAGGTAGACTCATACCAGCCTATCGGCCAGTGAGGGCTTCAACTTCACATTGACGCCTTGCATTTTCTTTCCTGCCCTCATTTTTTTGACATTCTTTGCTCTTTTCTGAGACACTTTACAACAAGGCCAAGGTCGGCCTTCGTCAACAGGAGTTTGATGATGGACAAGGAATCGTTCTTAAATACACCCAACACATTGGTGTCTGAAGCCACCACAGATGCTGATATTCAAGAGTTTGTGGCACAGTTACCTGTGCCAAATCAGCTTCCTAAATCGCCTGACTTAAGTCATCTACCAGCCGATATCCTTAGGTCCAATACCGTGGAGACATTGATTCATCAAAATGAAGATTTGCTCTCACGATTGAGTCTCTCTCTACGAAGAAATTCCTCTCTTGAAGAAAGCATTAGTCAACTAGAAAAGAAAAACCGAATCCTAGCCCATAAATACTCCAACCTAGAGGATCAGGTTTATATTTATAAAAAGAAAGAGGAGCTCATTGAAGGCAAATATACAAAATACGAAGAGAAAATCTCTGAACTTAAAAAAGATTTAAAACTTTTTGAACTCCAATACACAGAGCTTTACTCCACCAGTCAGTTGAAATCAGCAGACTTTAAACTTAAATTAGCTTCCTTCTCAAAACGCATAGGCCGCTATTCACGATTTAAAAAAAGAGCCCTTCGTCTCTACCGAGAGTTGCAATCTAATTATCAAGAACTGCAGAAAAACCACTCCCAGCTCTTAACAGAAATGGCAGTACTCACTGAAACTCATCACTCCATAAAGAAAAATATGGCAGCTTCAGTAGAGCGCATCCAACAAATGAAAAAAGATCATCAACAAACGCTGGCTGATCTTACATCAGGGTATGAAGACCGCCTTGAAGAAATACAAAATACCTCTAAGACTCAAGAACGAGAAATTTCCTCATTAAAAGAGGATCTTAAAAAAAACAAACACGTCTATGAAAACAATGTAGAACTAGAAAATAAAGTACTTCACCTAGAACGAAAAATCATTGAACAAAAGTCTCAGTCAGCTAATGAAGTTGAGGAGTTGCAGGCAAAACTTCAAGAACAACGTCAGCTTGCAAAACAAAAAGTACTTGAAGTCCATTCCCTAGAGGAGCAAATCTGCGATATCAATGAGCAAAAAACTAAAACTAACGATGAGAACCTTCGACTTCAGGACCAAGTAGAGTCTCTTCAATCTTTGTGGAGAAATAACAATGAACAACTAGAGTCTCTTCAACAAAAGTACACTTCTTTGCAAAAACTCAATCAACAAATCTCCATCACTCTCAATGACACCAGAAAGTCTTTGCAAAACGAAAGGGATCTAAAAGAAACTCTCAGCTTTCGAACGCGAGATAAAATTGATCAATTAGAGTCTCAAGTGCACTTCTTGTCCTCTCAAATTCGAAGTAAAGAGCCTGATGGAGAACTCTCCAGAATCAAACCACAAGTTATTAATCACCTTCAATCTTTGATTGCAGAAGTACAATCAGGCGTGGAAGCAACTCCTTCACTTTCATCTAAGAGCATGGGTTCAGCCGGTATTGACGAAACAGGCGCTGCCGACTCAACTCTATCAGAACTATAATGAAGAGAAGGCATCTCAGGTGAACTTCTAAAAACATCATAAAAAGATGACTTAGCTACAGATTCGTTTTCAAAAACTTTCAAAGCCTGAATAGAGCTGGCTTCAAAGATTCTTTGGAACTCAGAGCTGAGATTACAAAAGTGGACATTAGAGTCCCGTGAATTACATAACTCAACCATGGTTTCAATAAATGGTGTAATTCCGTTAGAACCCACAAAATTCAGATTTTCCATATTAAATACAACTTTTTGATTTTTTAAATGCGAAAGAACTGTATTTCTAAAAGGCTCTGTAGAGTCAAACTCAACTTTACCTCTCAGATAAATGACAAAAACCTCGCCTTCCTGTCGGATCATAGCTTTCATTGCAACTCCCTCTAATTATAATCAGGTCACCTTTATTTTAAAAAATTATGTGACAGTGAATCAAGGTCCAGGCTTCAAACAGGACGTTTTCTGTATCTATGGCCTTAATATAGCCCTTAATACAGGCTAAAATTTCGCTCTTGCCTAATCCTTGAAATCTACCGATGAGCAGTTAAGCTTTAGACACCACTGGATACCAGCAACATGAAAAAAATCACTCAGGAATTTCTAAAAAAACTTTTACACCCCTTTGCTATTGGGATTTACGTCAGCCTTACTATTTCTTATATATCCTTTGATTTTTACGTTAATCGAAATAAAAACTATGATTCACTGGACCCTTTTCACCAATTTCTATCCACAATGGATCAAAAGTCTATAGACTTTCGTCTTATCGCACGAGGCCCTCGAAAAGGCTCCTCAGAGGTGGCCCTTTTAACTGTCGACGAAAAGGCCGTCTCCTCTGTCGGAAGATGGCCCTGGCCTCGAGAGCTAATAGCCAAAGCTTATGAAAACGCCATAAAGCACGGTGCAAAAGTCATTGCCCTTGATGCTGTCTTCAGCGAGCCCTCTGCCCAACCAGCCCAAGATGTTATCGCCAAGGTCCGCGAGGTCACTACACTTCCACAAAATATTGATGGAATTATCGACGAGGAACTTAAAAAAAGAGACTCTGATAAGATTCTAGCAGAAACTGTTGCCAATAATGCAGATAAAATCATTTTAGGGACTTTTTTTGATGCGGAGGAGACTTTTCAAAAAACTCCAGGCCACGTAGATCGTTGCTATGACATGATCTTTAAAACCACTAGCGCCTATGATATCTGGAATAACGAAGAGGAATTTCCCATTATTAACGATGAATACCTTCCCTATATCCCAGACACTCTCATTCAAATTTATCAACAACACTTTAACTCTCTTGCTGAGTCAGTTATCGAGGAAAGCCCTGCTCCAAAAAACTCCCAAGAGTTTCTGGAAAGAAAAATCAATATCCTCAATAGACAACGAGAGTATTGCCGCTCCTTTCTTGACCCAGAAACTGATGAGCTTTATGAAATTCTTGCCGGAAGCTGGGGATTAGTTAAGGAACAAGAAGGGCTTGAAGAACCCAGTTTTGATGCCTGGGCTAATAATTTTCGAGAAAACTCCTTCCAAAGCACTTTAAGTATCGCTGACATGTGGGTTATGAATACTGATTTGATTTCTGCTGGAGCTAAACATACGGCATTTTTCAACGCCTACCAGGACCCAGATGGTAGCATTCGAAGAGCACGCCTACTTATCCGAACAGGGACCCACTATATGCCAGCCCTCGCTTTTAAAGCTTTTTTACTTGCCAAGGGACTTGCCCCTGAAATGGACCTTAAATACGACCCTACACTTTTCAAAAAAGCAGTAAACTCTCTGGGCTTTATCAATTCTGAAACTGGAGAAAAAGAAGGCTCCTTACCGGTAGATCGTTCAGGAAACCTAATCATCAATTATGCTGGCCCTCAAAAAATGTTCCCCTATATCTCTATGGCAGATATGCTCAATGACTCGCTCACAGCACCTGTAGAGCAACTGATATTTGATGACACTCTCCAACACTGGGTCGAAACTAAAATCACTGTAAATAAAAATGATTTTTTAAAGGATAAAATCTTAATTTTTGGAGCAACAGCAAAAGCGATTTATGATCTTCGCGTCACTCCTTTTGATGAAAATTTTCCTGGAGCAGAAACACATGTGAATATTGTTGATAACCTGCTCAGAAATGACTTCCTTTTTTCTTCTAGACAGGAAGAATGGCAAATGCCTATTTTTCTATTGGTATTAGGGGTTGTGTTAAGTCTGTTGATCTCTAACCTTGGAGCTGTTTCTGGAATTCTTCTTACCGCATTTGTATTGGCAGGAACAATTATCATTGATCAGATATACTTTTTTCAACAGGGCCTTGTTATTGCCATTATATTCCCAATGTTTCTTATTGGAGGGCTTTATGTGGCTCTAACCTTTTATAAGTACTTCACAGAGGAACGAGGCAAAAAAGAGCTTAAACAGACTTTCCAAAAGTATGTGTCCCCTGCCGTTGTTGATGAAATTCTCTCAGATCCAGAAAATATTGAATTAGGTGGTAAAAAACTACGAATGACCGTCTTTTTTTCAGATGTTCGTGGTTTTACCACCATTTCAGAAAAATTGGACCCACGAGCCTTGAGTGACCTACTCAACTACTACCTGACGCCAATGACAGAGCTTGTTTTTCAAAATAAAGGCACTCTAGATAAGTACATGGGAGATGCTATTATGGCTTTTTTTGGCGCCCCCATTCACTACCGAGAGCATGCTAAATATGGATGCCGCTGCGCCCTTGAAAGTCTAGAAAAACTCAAGGAGATCCAAGAAGAATTAAAGAAGAAAGGCCTTCCCATGATTGATATTGGAATTGGCCTCAACACAGGGGATATGAGTGTAGGAAATATGGGTTCTGAAACGGTAAGAAGCTATACTGTTATGGGTGATGCAGTGAATCTTGGCTCTCGACTAGAAGGAATCAATAAACAATACGGAACCCGCATTATTATTAGTGAATTCACTTATGAAGACGTTAAAGATGAGTTTGTGTGCCGAGAAATTGACCTTGTTCGAGTCAAAGGAAAGGTCCTTCCAGTAAAAATCTATGAGCTTATTGCTGAAAAAACAGTCAGTAAAGAGATGGAAACTGTATTGAACCACTTTAAAAAGGGGTATGACCTCTATCATAAGAAAGCATTTCAAGAAGCCATCCATGAGTTTGACCAAGCTCTTTCTATCAATCCCGAAGATCAATGCTCCAAGCTCTACATTAAAAGATGTGAGGATTTTATAAGCACTCCCCCTCCGGAGAATTGGGATGGCGTTTTTGTCATGACAAGCAAATAAGCAAAAGCCTTATCGCCTCCTTGTGACTTGACTTCAGGCCTCCACAAGTATCTGATTCTATTGAAGATCTCTTTAATGTGTCGATCCGGCTTGAGTAGGGTGAATCAAAGCACGTGTTCTAAGGAGTTGTGACTTGAAAATAAAAGTCCTCGGTTGCCACGGTGGACATGTCCCCGGCTATGATACCACTAGTTACATCGTCAATGATCGGTTCTTGGTAGATGCTGGCTCCATTTGCTCAGTGCTAACTCTAGAACAGCAAAATGAAATTACAGACATTGTCATCACCCATTCTCACTTAGATCATGTGAAGGATCTTTGCTTTCTTCTCGAAAATACCTTTAATAAAAATAGAAAACCATTGAATGTGTATTCTGCGCCCATGGTTATAAAAGCTCTTAAAGACCATGTTTTTAATGACCTCATCTGGCCAGATTTTACCTCAATATGTGTTTCCGGAAAAGTGCCCCTATTGAATCTTATAGAGGTCACCGATCCTTTTTCAATAGACTCTATTAATATCCAACCTTTTAAAGTCAACCACCCTGCTAACGCTGTTGGTTATGTTATTGACGATGGAAAAGTACAAGTGGTCTTTACAGGAGATAGTGGACCCACACCTAAAATTTGGGAAACAGCCAACGCTTGTAAAAATTTAAAAGCTATTTTTACTGAAGTCAGCTTTCCTTCCAGAATGGACTCCTTAGCGAAAGCCTCAGGTCACTTCACCTTAAAAACATTGTCTGATGATCTCCAAAAACTAAAAGTCGAGAATACGCCCATTTATATCAGCCATTTCAAACCTTTGTTCCTAGAAGAACTCTTAAATGAATTTCAGTCCTATACCTCAGAAAACCTCAAAGCGCTGCATGCCGATGATGAAATTCATTTTCTTTAAATTCTTCTGCCCCAAAGGGTGGGGCTCTCTTATTTTTGATGAGATCTTTTTTGTCAAACTCCAGATGCACTCCATAATCTTAATACTAACCCTACTCACTTTGACCTTGGCTGAGAATACAGTTCGAGCACAAACTAACCTTTCAGGGCTCATTATTAATGCCGATGACTACGAGTATAATTCTAAAAAGAAAACGGCAACCCTTCGAGGAAATGTTCAAGTGGTCTTTGAAGGCAATCACCTTAGGGCCGACATTGCAAACATTGATATCGAAGCCAAGTTTATAAAGGCCTCCGGAAATGTCATTCTTCAAAATCAAAAAGTTTACGTAGGAGCCGAACGCATTGAGTTTAATTACGAAAGTAAAATCGGAATTTTTTATAACAGTTTTGTAAAAAGTGGGCAGGCCGTATTTGAAGGTGAAGTCATTGAAAAAGTTGGAGAAAATCAATATGTAGCTCAAAAAGCCAGCTACTCCACTTGTGAAACCTGCCCTGGTGCATGGAGTTTTTCAGGGCGAAAGATTACTGCAGAACTGGGTGGCTATGCATGGATCACTCGACCAGTTTTAAGAATTGCCGATATTCCTGTAGTGATTCTTCCAGGAATTATAATCCCTTTGAAAAGCCGGAGACAAAGCGGCTTTTTAGTCCCCTCTTATAGCTGGTCAAAAAATGGAGGGCACGCATTGACTCAAAATTACTTTTGGGCCATTTCACGAAGCAGCGATGCCACATTTGGATTAAAAAATTATGAAAAAAGAGGATTAAAATCAATGGGACAGTATCGGTACTCCCTCTCTAAAACTGATAAAGGTGTTCTTAATGCTGCCCATATTCGAGATCGCGCCTTTGCCAATGAGGACGATATTGAGAGCTCTATTGACCGCTGGTATGTGAACTATTCCCATCGCCTAGAAATGCCCGGGGACTTAATACAAAGAGTGAATCTGTCGGCAGTCAGCGATCTTCGCTACCCAAATGATTTTCCTAAAGAACTTGATGCCAGTGGGGATCCTTCACTCAAAAATACAGTTTCTTTGACAAAACTAGGGCAGAGCCAAATGGCTAGTATAGAGGCTACATATAACATTAACCTACTTAAAAAAAATCCATTGGCCAGTAATGAGGATACGATCCACAGACTTCCAGAAGTTAACTATCATCTAACGTCCAAAAGGCTCTTTAATACTGACTTAACCAGTAAACTGCATTTAAATTATGTTAACTTCACCCGCCCAGGACTTGCCTATGATGACATTGAACAATGTCCTCTGTTACCAGGAACAGCTAATAACAGTAAGTGTGTTCAAGAAGAACGTGATGGAAAATTTGATCCTTCCGGCCCTTTTGGTGATATTCTACGAACTGGTCAACGCCTGGATATCACTCCAACTCTCACCTACCCCATGCTGTTAGGCAATACCCTAGAGCTAGTTCCCTCCGTGAAGTACAGAGAAACTCAATATTATTTTAATCTTGGCTCTGATGATACTACAGAAAACTACAGCAATTCAGCCGCCAGAAGGTACTTAGAAACCAACCTCTCCGCAGGAGTGCAGTTTTCTCGAACATTTGGTCAGATTGATGAAACTTCTCACAAGGGTCAAAAATATAAGCATGAATTTGAACCAAAAATCAGCTACACCAATATTCCTTGGCTCAAAGACCCTGAACATGGCTTCTTTGGTAATTTCAGAAACCAACCCTACTCCCGCTCACTAGAACCTATTGCCAACGAAGATCTAGATGGCAGTAATGGTATCCAATTTGATTATAATGATCGAGTTTTTGACACTCGCCTTATCAACCTATCATTATCCAATAAAATTGTTCGCAAACGCTGGGCTGGAGATAATCCTGATTATAGAAGCCTTTTTGTCGCTAAATTAGAGCAAAGCTACGACCTTAATGAGGCCAAATCCAAAGACCTCCCTCAACCTTGGCTACCTATCAATGGCTTACTCTCTTTGAACCTGGATCATTTTGATAGTTACACTATTGCCACACATTACCCTTATGCCAAAATCACCAATTGGTCCTCACGCATGAGGTTCACTAATAGTCGAGGGAGTTTTGTTGAGTTGCTCTACTCTTTCTTTGTACGAGTCAATGATCAAAATCAAATAGAAGAAAACACAAAAACAGAAACCACAGGAACGAACCTGGGCTTTACCTCAAAGTATTTGAATCTCAGTGGAGGACTGCACTACTCTCTTGTTACAAAAGAGATCTCTCAGTGGGGAGCTGCAGCTGTTATTAAACCCCCTGGAGATTGTGTGGCCTTTTATCTCACCGGGCTTATAATTCCTGCAACAAATGACCCTCATATCTCTTTTGACGTTCGCTTTAATTTTGGTGAAAATTAAAAGACCTTCCACTGTAAAACGGCCGCTGCCCCATCCACTCTAGATATTTCATTAAAGGTGGGCAAAATTGCCGCCCGAAACTCCTTTCGAGGTGGAGCATAGAGTTTTCCCCCTTCTAATGGAGGAAGCCCTGGTTGATTATAAGGGTCCAAGTTCAGTTCTTCTTCTTCACCAGGAACTACGTAAACAACATAAAGCCCTAAGAGAATCCCTGAATAGAGTCCAATAGAAGCTCCCCGAGCTACTTTGTTTAAGTTGTCGCCCGGCTGGTCTTCAAAGGCCAATATAGCAGCCCCTACTAGAGTTCCAGCCAGCACACCATAAGTGCAACTCATAATGAACTCTTTAGCAGGATTGCTTTGATAACCACTGGGAGCTGCAGATCCCCCCCCCTGTTGAGCCCATGTCAGAGAAGAAAAAAAAGCAAACGCTAAGATGATGGGACTTCGCCCAAAGAGCCTTGAAAAGGTCATGATTTATTGTTTCGGCCTTTACTCAGCTTGTCAATCTTCACCATTTACGAAGGAGCTCTGTGATGACTTCCAGCTCATCGCCCCCTTCACTATAAACTCGTACTTCACCAGAAAAATAATGCACATAGACATAATGGATCTGTACCGGCCCTGGAGCCCTATAGGCCTCCAACCACCTTCTGGCTAGGTTCAAGCGTTTTTTTTGAAAGAATCGAACCCGCACATCAAGGTACCTCCAATCACGAATCGTCTTGATCTCACATAAAACCCAATCGCCGTCCCTATCTTGAAAAACCCGATCCACCTCCACCCCTGCAAAGGACATGTTTGAGAAAAGTAGAGCATAGCCTCTATAAATTAAAGCCTGCTCTGCGAACTTCTCAATCAGTCTTGCAAACGTACCCACTGAATACCTCTTTGCCCATACTCCAAATAAACCCTCTCAGAGAAGTGCAAAAAATGAACTCAGAAATTCTAATAGCTTTTTTATCTCCCGGATTGGCATCTATCCGACTGAGGTCCGTGCACCGAAAATCTATACCTTGAACCTTGGGCTTTAAAGGTACTCTTTCACACCAGAAAAAGTTTTTCGATGATGCTCTGTGGGTCCCATGCGAGCGATAGCCTGTTTGTGAACTTGTGTTGAATACCCCTTATGCCTGGAAAATCCAAAATCTGGAAACTCACTATCAAGTGAAGATATCCACTCATCTCGGGCCACCTTGGCAGCAATTGAGGCCGCAGCCACTGGCTCTGCCCGAAGATCTCCTTTCACTAAAGGAGTTTGAATGTATTCACCAGAAAGCCCTGGAATTTTAAAAATTCCATCCACCACCACATGCCCACCCCTTAATTTCAAACCTTCTACAGCTCGTTTCATAGCTAAAAAAGTAGCATTAAGGATATTTAAGTCATCGATCTCCTCTACACTGGCCCAAGCCACACAAACATGATGATCTCTAAGAATTTGCTCACTGTAGGTTTTTCTCTTTTTTGGGGAAAGCTTTTTAGAGTCTGTGTAGTGCTCCCAAGGCTTAGATACATTTAAAACACAGGCTGCGGCATATACAGGCCCTGCCAGGCAGCCTCGCCCCACCTCATCCACTCCAATCACAGAGTCTGGAGTCAGTGCTCTCCAATCAAATGGTTCCACTTCCACTTTCATCTCCTCTTGCTTTTAATGAAAAGAGGCTCTAGTACAAAAAAAGCGACCACTTGCACAGGGTCGCTCCGTTATGGGCGCAAAGTTTGTTACCTCACCCCACTCACTGAGCAGGCTCTTCTTTGGTCTTAACTGTTTCTTTTTTGATGGCATCACCAACATCCCTTGCAGAACCTGTGACCAGTTCAGTTTCAAGACGAGCAGCACGACCTCTCAAAGCTCTCAAGTAAAATAGACGTCCCCTTCGAACTTTACCTCTAGAAAGAAGCTCAATTTTTTCAACAAATGGGGAATAAAGAGGAATGGTTCTTTCCACTCCGATACCACTAGATATTTTTCTTACTGTGAACGAGCGTCCAATTCCAGACCCTTGAATTTTGATCACCACACCCTGAAAAATCTGGGTTCTTTCTTTTTCACCCTCTTTAATTCGGACGTGAACCGCAATTGTATCCCCTGAAGAAAACTGAGGGTAGTTTCTTTCCTGATGACGGTCTGTAGTGACTCTTCGAACCAGGTCTGTAGACAAATCTGACATGACATTTCTCCATCCAAAAAATGAACACAGAGTGTTACCATGTCCCCAGTAATCGGTCAAGGCATATACTTACAGCAGATCGGACACTCAAATGCCTGTAATCATCCATGGAATCCCCCTGAATCGGGTCTAAAAGCAAGTCGCACTGATCATAAACCTCTTCAGATAAACCAAATCCTGTTCCAAAAATCAAATACACCGGAGCTTCTTGATCTTTAGAGCTCCACAACCGCTCCCGAAGACCTGAAAAAGACACAGGCTTTATGAGTTTACGGGGTTGAGCACTGGTCGCTACCACCAGTGGACGCCTTTTAAAGGACCCCACAGAATCTTCCAAAGTTGCAAATGGCCTGACGATTCCAAGGGCTGTCTTTCGCATAGGATTATATTTTGAGCCAGACCCAATAGTCCAATGCTCCCAAAGCCTCGAAACAAACATTTGCTGCTCAGGGACTTTATTGATGATATGGTATTCTTCGACTCCATAGGTTCTGGCTGCTCTGGAAATATCGTGCACATCAAAATTTGTCACATTAGTACAGATAATACTCCCTGCCTTATCATAAACGGGCCAGTGGAGTAACCCAAGATATAAAGCAGAGCGATTTTTTGTTTTTTGCTGGCTCATTCAATAATTCCTGACAATCCAAGGGTTTTTTTTTGCAGCTTACTTAAAGCTCTCCACCACCTTTTAGCCTCCTCCAAGGCAGAAATATCACTCTCTCGCAAGAGATCGGGGCGTTTTAATAAAGTCCTGAGTAAACTCACATTTTTTTGGAACTCTCCAATTTTTTGGGGATCCCCACACAAAAGTACCTCAGGCACGCCTAACCCCAGGGCCTGTCTTGGCCGAGTAAAAACAGGGCACTCCAGATATTGCTGATAAAAGGAATCCTTTTCTGGTGAATCCGCATTTCCAAGCACTCCTGGCAACAGCCGGGTCACACTATCAATCACACTTAAAGCGGCAGGCTCCCCTCCACTTAATATGTAATCTCCCACACTCAATTCCTCATCGGCATGACTCTCGATAAAACGCTGATCAATCCCGCTATAACGCCCACAAATAAGTGTGAGTGGCTTTTCCATTAAAGCATACTCTCTCGCCACTGCAGTATTAAAAACCCGCCCAGAGGGTGACAATACAACCACATGTCCTCGACCCTCACCCAATGACTCCACAGCTCGCCTTAAAGGTTCAGTTTTCATAACCATGCCATCCCCCCCTCCAAAAGGACGGT
The DNA here is from genome assembly GCA_030432925.1 of Bdellovibrionia bacterium. Lineage (GTDB taxonomy): Bacteria > Bdellovibrionota > Bdellovibrionia > Bdellovibrionales > UBA1609 > JABSOQ01. Next base: position 15,974 of record JAUILT010000041.1, read on the forward strand.
CATCTACAGTCCTATGAAAATCCTCAGCGAAGGCCCTGGGTGTCACTTTATGAATAAAAAGAAGTTCTTTTTTAATAGCTCCTGAGATCACTCCCACACTTAAGGGTGAATCAAAAAACTCAGGAAAAATTGTGATCAGATTGACCCGCATCTACAAGCCCTTCAGGAAGGTTCATTTTCAAGGTACGCTCTTTTTTATTGGAATCCAGTAAAAAGGCATCCACAAACGGAATTAAAACCTCCTCACCATGGGGTGGTTTGACCAGTAAAAGATCTTGAGCCCCATTGTCCATAAACCCTTCGACAACCCCTACAACGCCTAACCGGACATCCTCAACAGTAAAGCCTTCAAACTCTATAAGGTAAGGCTTTTCCCCGTCTTCCGTTTGCAAAATAGCCTTATCAATTAAAAAATCAGAGCCTTTCCACAACTCAGATTGATTGCGGTGACTGAAGCCCTCAGGCAATAAAATAAGTCCCTGCTTATGAGGTTTCACTCTTTTGAGAGTCAATACCTGAGGGTCTTCTCTTCCTCCTGGCAACGGTTTCAGTTGAAATATTTTAAGATCTTCCAACCAATCAGCTGTTTTAGAGAGAAGTTGAATATACAGCTCTCCTTTGATCCCATGAGCCCTTTTCACCCAGCCCACTTTGTACCAATCTATTTGTCGTTCAGAATTATGAGTTTTCACACCTACAGTGCATAGCATAAAATTACTTAGAAGTGCAAAAAAAAGCCCCTAAATCCTCCGATTTAGGGGCCTTCATCCAAACTCAATACAAACCTTCTGAACTACTCAACAATCTCTAAAACGCTTCTCTTCTGTAGCTTCGTGCTGGCAGCGTTCAGAATAGTTCTCATAGAGCGAGCTGTCCGCCCCTGTTTTCCAATAACCTTCCCCAGGTCTTCTTTGGCCACTTTCAATTCAACAACAGTTGTCTGTTCACCAACAACTTCATTCACATCAACTTCATCCGGGTTATCAACCAAAGACTTAGCCATAAACTCCACAAGATCTCGAAGGCTAGATGGATCCATTTCAGTACACTCCTTGCAGTCGCATTAACGGTTCTTTAACAATAGTCAGGTACAGAAAGACAGAATTCAATAAAAAACTTCTGCCTCTTTGAGGAAATCAGTTTTCAGACGCAGCCTGTTTCATCAAGCTTTTTACACGGCCTGTAGGCTGAGCGCCTTTTTTTATCCACTCATTTGCCTTTTCCAGGTCAAGTGTCAGCTTTGGAGTCTTTCCACGAGCCATAGGATCATAAGATCCAATAATTTCAATGAATTTACCACGAGCCTCGCGGCGTTGATCAGCAACAGTGATACGGTATTTGGGATCGTGTTTTGCTCCACCACGAGCGAGACGAATAACTACCATTTGCTACATTCTCCTCAAACAGTTCCAATTTATCAGGCCCCAACGGCCTTTACTCCAGAGCCCACTAGATGTAACGGATTTTAAAAATAAACTCAAGAAATAATTATGGTTTTCGGAAATCTCACGATTTCCGAGACTTTATCAGTGGGTATCAATAAATATTTGTTATTTCAATAGGTTATAGTCATCTAGTAGAAGCTTTCTGAATTTTTAGCTCCCAAAAGGCCCTCATCGTCCCTCAAGCTCTAAGGACTCTCGACAAGTGCGCTTGATATTCATATTACAATGAATCCCCCCACCTTGACGGTGAAGAAAGTAACCTTGAACAAACCGCACCTGGTAGCGAAGGTCCCCAAACAAGGATTTTGTATAGCGATAAAACTCTGGAATGGACTGCCTTGGGATAAATGCCTCGTGGCCCAGTATAATATTATTGATAGGGTTTGCATCAATTGAGCGGGCTTCATCTTCTCTGAAGCCATAGGATTGACTCGTCTTGGTTGGAGAAAAAAGTACTGGTACCGGCGTCAGTTCTGGCACTCCACAACTATCATGTTTTTCAAAAGCCTGTTGAATCAACTGAATATTAGATTGCATAATTTCTTCATATTTTAAATTGGCGGCAAAAAGTGTTCTACAAATAGGTACTTCTGAGTTGTGAGTGAAGCAACTCCGTAAATCAAACTCCTTCTCTCCCTCAGCTCTTCCATCCCAATTCAGAAGAATTTCCCTTTGAGCGTATCGTGGTTCTTTTTTAGCCAACTGTCTCCATCCCAGAGCCGGAGAAGCATAGAGAATTCTTGATGGGCAGTTCCCCTCACCTTCTACGCCAGGGATCACACTAAAAACCTCATCCACATGCCCTACATCTAACCATTGCACATTAACGGTTACAAGTTTTTGAGCCGACTGACGAACTAACGCCTGCAAGTGGTCCTCATGTAGATTATTACCTACCAAAACCAGCCTATCAGAAAGAGCCTCTATATTTCCTCCATAGTCTCCCGAAACATAACGAAAATGGCTCCATTGAATATCTGCCTGAGGAACTAAATTAAAATCACAAATAGATGCGACAAAGCTGGGAAGAGCATCACCGTCTTGAGAAAAATACGGCAAATCAAGAAGTGCTGACTGAAAAGTCCTACCATCAACAATGGTTTCAAAGTAATCTTGCACCCATGTTGTAACCTCTGCTGGGACCATCAAAAACTTCACATGCTTTCTATATTTTGGGGTTAAAAACGCGAAGATTTCTTTTTTGACAATCTGTACCTGAGCTTGAGGAATCAATACTACTACTGAGGGTGAGGGTTTCATTCGAAGAGCTGCTCTGAGAAGGTCTTGTAGAAGTGTATGGTGACCCGCCTCTGCCATATAGCCGACAAATACTGTGTCAGGTGGGTAATTGCGTGTCAAAAAAAATTTCCCCTCTCCCTTAGGACATAACGGAGCGTTCTCAGATTTTAAATTTTCACTTATACAACTGAGTTCATCATTGTTAAAAATAGTCAGGTCTGCCATAGCGCTAACAATTTGCTTACCCGGAGTAAAAATTTTTGATTTTTCTTTTTTCAGAGAATGAAGCTCCAAAAAAAGAAAAACACAACAACCTGTACTGAGAACAAAGCTAACAGTCAAAATCCAAAGCAGTTTTGTGGATTTGTTAATTGTATTTTTCTTGGCTCTTTTTTTTCTTCCCATAGTAAATAACCTTTAGAACCTACCCAAAAACCAATTGAAAATAAATTTTGGTGTGGGATCTAAAAAGGCCTGCCTCCACTGCGTCCCCCCATACCGGGAAACCCTCCTCCTCGGCCAAGGCCCATTTTCATCATCTTGGACATCATTTTGCGCGCCTCTTCAAACTGCTTAATGAACTTATTAATATCTTTTACCTCTGTGCCAGAGCCATTAGCAATGCGTAACCGACGAGAGCCATTTAACAGCCTATGGTTTCGCCTTTCTTGCAGAGTCATTGACTGAATAATAGCTTCAATTTTTTTGACTTCAGCATCTGGCGGAGTCATTCCCTTCATTCCCTTCATAGCTTGATTCATTCCTGGAATCATTTTCATGATACTCTCCATCCCCCCCATTTTTTTCATCATATGAATCTGTTTAAGAAAATCCTCAATACTGAACTCATTACGGGCTATTTTTTTGGCAGATTTGCGAGCCTCTTTTTCATCAATAACTTCTTGAGCTTTTTCAACAAGGCTTAAAACATCTCCCATATCAAGAATCCGTCCCGCCAAACGATCAGGATGAAAGACTTCAAGGCCGGCCACCTTTTCTCCAGTTCCCAAAAACTTAATCGGCACACCTGTGGCTTCACGAATACTCAGTGCAGCTCCTCCTCTGGCATCCCCGTCCACCTTTGTAAGAACCAAACCGGTTAATCCCAGCTGCTGATGAAAACCCTCAGCGACGTTCACAGACTGCTGTCCCAGCATAGCGTCAGCCACCAAAAGAACCTCTCCGGGCTCCCAGATTTTTTTGAGTCGCCCTAACTCATCCATTAACTCATCATCAATTTGCAATCGGCCCGCCGTATCTACCAATACGACGTCAATCATTTCCTCTGTGGCCCATTTTTTTGCACTTTCAAGAATATCCTCGGGCCTTTGTCCACTCTGAGTGTTATATACAGGAAAGTTATTTTGCTTTGCGAGGGTCTTCAATTGCTCAATAGCTGCTGGACGATAAATATCTGCCGGCACAAGGCCTGGCTTTTTTTTCAACCTCTGTCGAATATGGAGTGCCAATTTGGCCGAAGTGGTTGTCTTCCCTGTCCCTTGAAGGCCAACTAGAAAAACCACCGCTGGCTTCCCCCGAACATTCAGGTTCTCAGTATCACCCCCAAGAATTTGCACCAGTTCCTCGTGAACAATTTTAGTGAACTGTTGTCCTGCAGACAAAGATGTCAACACCTCTTCACCCAAAGCTTTGACCTTGACTCGGTCAATAAACTTTTTCACTACCTTAAAGTTAACATCGGCTTCTAATAGGTTCAGACGAATCTCTTTAAGAGTGTCTTCAATATTTTTTTCTGTAATTCGCCCTTGGCCTTTAATCTTTTTAATCGTGGAAAGCATTTTTTCCTGAAGGTTATCAAACATGACTCTATCTTTCGCTGAAGTTGATCTGTCTATAATATCAACCTGTATCCTGTGACTTTAAGGAAGGCTCTCTTCCTCTCCCCCCATAAACTCCTATAGTTGATTCAAAATATCCAAAAACAACAGAAGTAACACCTTTGTCTAGGTTTTTAAATGCTCAAACATGCATTTGAGCCTTAAGCCCTTAGCCACACCGCATTAGATGCAAAAATCATTAAGATCTCTGAGGGAACTCTCAAACTCCCCTCTTAATTTCCCGAAAAGAAACTGATGAAAGAAAAAGATGCAAAAGATATGATTCCCATATCCATCGACGAATTCATTGATGGAATCAGTGTTCCAACAGACCTATACATCCGACTGGGAGACTCAAAATTTGTTCTGATACTCAAATCAGGATCAAAGACCCAAAAAAAACAGCTCGGCTCTTACAAAGACAAAGAAGTAGAATATTTTTGGGTAGAAAAGAATGAGTATTCAAAAATTAGTCAGCAAAATATCACTCTTGCTGGCATCGCAATCTCTAAAGAAAATGTCAACCTAAATAAAAAAACTGATATTCTTGGAGCTGCTGCCAAATCTGTTTTTACTGAGTTGGAGCACATTGGAATCTCTCCTGAAATTTTTTACTCCGCCAGACAAGTGACAGAAGTTACCATGTCACTGATCGAAAATCACAATCAACTGCAAAAACTACTTGAAAGCTTCACACGTCATGAAGACCCTCTATTAGCTCATTCTATGGCTGTCAGTGCCGTGTCCGTAATGATTGGAAAAGCCATGGGTTGGGAAAAACGAATAACTATTGAAAAACTATCTCTTGGAGGACTACTTCATGACATCGGACTAAAAACTTTGCCTCCAGAATTATTGAAAAAACCTATGGCAGAAATGAGTTACGAAGAAATTCAACAGTATCAAACGCATCCATTTCGAGGCATGCAACTTTTGCAAAGTCTAGGTGTGGTTCCTGATGATATTGTCTCCATTGTCTATGAGCACCAAGAAAACCGGATTGGACAAGGCTACCCACAACGCATTCGAGACGTAAAAATACATCCTTTAGCAAAGGTAGTTGCTCTTGCCGATCAGTTTTGCTACCTAACTATGGAAAATACCAACTATCCAGTTCCAAGGAACCCACGAGAAGCTATTATGTTTATGGAGTATACAATGGGTCAACCCTTTAACCGCGAGGCCTTTAAAGCTTTGAAGACTGTGGTTCAAGGACAGTCCTTTGGTGAAATAAACTCAAAAAATAAAAAAGCAGGATAAAGCAGAAAAGATTTACAGGCATGGAGTACAGCAGCTTTGATTTTTCAGAGAAATACCCAGATCAAACTTTTCACCACAACTTGTGGACAAAAAGTCTACACCGCCAATCAAGAATTTCTAAAACCCTGACTTCCTATCATAAAAAACTAGAGTCCAATAGGAATCAGAGGCTGGCCCTTGGCCTTCTTTTAGTTGTTATAGGAGTTGTCGTAGCAGCACGCCCTCAGTCACAGGAGTGGGGGTTGGCTTTTTTAGTTCTTCTGCCTGTATTTATCTGGAAAATTATTAAAACTAACCGACTGCACAGATTTACTGCTCAACTCAACTTGCTTTTGACTTTTTATCAAAGACAAACTCATAAAATTCAAGGAGGAGTTCTAAATCTTGAGCCTATCAAACCCTTAGAAAACCTCCATAACCCAGACTTAAATATCTTGGGTGCTCATTCTATTTTTTCACAATTAGATGAAACATTCAGCCTTGAAGCCTCTCAAAAGCTGGCTTCAAGGCTCAATAATGGCCTATCAACTTTGCAGGAAATTCATTGCTCCCATGAGAAAATCCAACATCTTAATAGATACTTTCCTGTGGCAAGACGTTTTTTAATTGAGGGGCACAGCGCAGAAGAACCTATTTTATTATCAGACCTAGAGCAGGTTTTTAATCACTCTATAATCACCCCAGGCTACAAGTGGAATATGATGGCTCACGCTGTGCTGTTTCCGGGGTATTTGATTGTGTTTTTTATGATTGGCTACGGGAAAATTCAAGCTCCTTTGGCTCTCCCCATAGCTGTCTATGCAGCCTTTGCCTTATCATCACTGAAGTGTGTTTTAGCATCTTTTCGTCAAGGCGAAATTCTTGAACGTTCTCTCACTGGGCTTATCCCTGTTTTTAGTTTTGCTGAAAAAAGAACTCAAGTTTTTGCTAAAGACCTTCCTACACTCAAAAATAAAAGCTTTTCTAAAACACTTTCCCATCTAAAACATTATGTTTCATTTTTAAGCATCCAGTCCCATGCTCTAGCTTACCTTGTTGTTAATGCCCTATGCCCTTGGACATTTGTGTTTTCAGGGCTCACAGAGATGTGGCGTAAAAAAAACAAAACCCAATTCTTAAAACTACTTAAAGAGATGACTGAAACCGAAGTCTCAGCATCATTAACGGTTTATTACCATTACCAAACTCAGACACTGCCTGAATTAGGGAACTCATTTGTCTTAAATATTGAAGATGCTTACCACCCCTTAATTTCCAGAGATCAAGTTGTAGCTAACAGTCTCAAGCTGGATGGTCATCCAGCCATAATTCTTTTAACGGGCTCCAATATGAGTGGGAAGTCCACCTTTATGCGAACACTTGCTGTAAATCAAACTTTGGCCATGGCCGGAGCCCCCGTATTCGCCAAAAAAATGCTGACAACTCTGGCTCCCGTAATCAGCTGTATGCAAATTAAAGACTCCTTGGAAATGGGTTACAGCTATTTCTATGCTGAAGTCCGCAAGGTTAAACAAATTCTTCAACAAGTTTCCGAGGGAAAACGAACATTTTTCTTTATTGATGAAATTTTTAAGGGCACCAATAATCGAGAACGTCTAATAGGCTCTCAAGCAGTAATCCAAAAACTTTCTGAGTACCCTGAAGCCCGAGGAATTATCTCAACACATGACCTCGAACTCGCCCAAGTAGCTGGCCATCAAACCCAGGTAGCTAATTATCACTTTCGTGATGATATTAATAAAAGTGAACTTATTTTTTCCTACAAAATCCAAAAAGGCCCCTGCCCCACCACAAATGCTATTAAAATTATGAAATCCGAGGGACTGCCCATTCCTGAATAGTTTTATCACAGCTTCTCTATTGACCATCCACAGCTTCAGAGCTAAATAATGAAACCAAATGGATGGTAAAATTCTTGTAACCACATTTTATAAGTTTCAAGCCTTTGAAGAAAAAGAGCTAAAGCCTCTAAAGCAGGCTCTTGAAGTTCAAGGTGAAGAACTCCAGCTTAAGGGGCTTATTCTTATTGGAAAAGAAGGATTCAATTCTACGATTTCTGGCGACCCTGAATCTATAGAACAGCTCAAAAAATTTATAGTCTCCATCACCGATGATCACTCCGTATGGTTTAAGGACTCTTGGTGTGATTGGAAACCTTTTTCAAGGTTTAAAGTGAAGATTAAAAATGAGATCGTCACCATTGGGAGGCCTGACCTGGTTCCCTCTTCTGAACAAAATTTCCACCTAGACCCAGAAGATTGGCACAAAGCTATGATGAGTGAAGGTGTGATCGTTGTTGATACTCGAAATACCTATGAAACCGAGTTGGGAAAATTTAAAAATGCTTTAGATTTACGCATTAATGACTTTCAAGAGTTTACAGCCCGATTTCTTGAGCAGAGCTTTGACAAAGATAAGAAAATTTTAATCTACTGTACGGGGGGCATTCGTTGTGAAAAAGCTATTTTAGAGCTACATGAACAGGGCTATAAAAACATCTACCAACTCAATGGTGGCATTTTAAATTATATCAAAGAAAAGCCTGATGGGTTTTGGGAGGGAGAGTGCTTCGTTTTTGATCACCGAGTTGCCGTAGACCAGCACCTCCAGCCCTCAAAGCAATACTCTCTGTGCCCTCACTGTGGAAACCCTGGCTCCCAAAAAATTAAGTGTGTACAATGCAAAACTGAACACATCGTCTGTACGTCCTGCCTAGACAGTGCTCCAGAGAAAAGGACTTGTTCCAAAAACTGCGCCCACCATTTTCGTTTAGGACATAAAACCACCCGACTTCATAGAGATGGTCTCAAGTTCCCTCCCAAATAGAGACTCCTCATTAAAACTTTATAAAAATTGTAAAAATACCCAAGCTATTTAGAAACTTCCTCACTATATCTATTAGCAAATTTTATGGTGTGCTTAAAAAACTATGTCTTTTCATTGTATTGGGAGATTTGATAGGATCTTGTCACCGCTGGGGGTTCCAGCAAAGCGTGTTGCCAAGGGGAAAGTCAGAGAAAAGGAGAACCAATAAAGAGGACCAGGTTCATCCAAAAAAAGACTCACGGCGAGAGGCGTCTGCTTAAAGGTGGGTATCTGTTCGGGGCAGAGCCATCTAATAGACAAGGGCCACATAAGGTGCATTTCTGGGACATAAAATTATAAATGGTGCTTTATTTTTGAGCCCGGCCATCTCCTGAGCCAATCATGCGCCTGATCTTTCTTAAAATAAAACTATTTTTGCTGAGTCATTCAGCAAATTCCACTCAATTTAGTCAATTACTGAGCTTCATAGATCCATGGAGCTTGACGAGCCCCCTCAGACAGCGTAGGTTAACGAGCCTATCAAAGATACACACCTGTCGCGGGGTGGAGCAGTCTGGTAGCTCGTCGGGCTCATAACCCGAAGGTCGTAGGTTCAAATCCTGCCCCCGCAACCAATTTAGACAGGTGATTTCAAAGGGTTATGAAGATTTTCATAGCTCATTTTTTTTGCCCAAAATTCGCAGGTGTCCAATA
>JAUILT010000042.1 GCA_030432925.1 Bdellovibrionia bacterium
GATTTATAGTCTAATGCATGCTGCGTTCAGCCATAATGTACATCTGGGTGTTCGTCCTCGCTCTTGTTTTACTGACAGCGGAGAGATCCTATGCACAGGGTTTGGGGCCTGTTGTACCTACGCCGGTAGATACTTCTGTCTCCAAGAACAATCCCAAAAAAACAAAAACTGTGGCTTCTAAAAAGCAACGCCTCGGAAAGTCCCGGAAAGCCCGTGCTCAGCTGGCCATTGTGGAAGTGGAGGGAGCTGCGGTTTATCAGTTTCCCAACTTTGACTCCCCAATTCTAGAATACTTGAGGGCTGGTACAAAGGTGATGGCCAGCCTTAAACCAAAAACAGGGATTGGTGGCTTTGGTGCCTTTTACCGGGTACGGCTCCAAAATAAAAAACTGGGATGGATGGCTGACGTGGACTTACTTCCTCAATTTAAAGAGGACCCAAGAAATAGAAAAAAACAAACGGCTAATCCAGAATATGAAGAACTAAAAGAACAAGCCAAGATGGCTGCTCGAGAGCCCATTTACTTTGAAAAATATTTGGGACCGGGATTGGGTATGGTGCAATTCACAGAAAAATTTGACGGTGGTGAGCTATCCTCTGATGTTATGATGTTTGGGTTTCGTTCTATGGGGCCGGGAGTATTATTTGATGGACCACCTATGGATTTTTCTCTGATGTTTTCAATAGAGGCTCCAGATTATTACACTAAATTTGCCAATGGCCCGGCCACCGGGTTTTTTTTGATCAGTGATGTTTTGATGCCATTTCCAATTGTTGAGGGGCGATCCGGAATGTTCACCATTGGATTGGGACCTATGATCACTTATACTCATTTTCAGGTGGCCGTGAAGAATTCTAATATTGACTCCCAGGAGGTCAGACTCGGATTGGTGGGTGGAGCTGGATACATGCACCGGTTTTCAAAATTTGCCCTTCGCCTGGATGCCAAATACTACTACGAACGCACAGCCTATTTAGGTGCCCACCTGTCATTTTTATTTTTCAAAAAGTAACTGATCACGCATGCAAAAAGGTACATCATATTTTTACATGTTCTCTAAGACACCTTGAAACAGTTTTTGCACGTAAAAGGGAAGCCCAAGGGCAAGACCACTTTTACATGCTGATGGAGACACTCCATTATTTAGGTTCACAAGGCGACTATCAATTGTTTTGGGAAAGCCTTTAACAGCAGACGAAGTATCTTTAGGCTGAGAGGCCGAAGACTCTCCTCCAAACAGATTGTCTAAAACTGCTTCAGCGGCATTGGCCACTTGGCCAGCTCTCTCTGAGGCTTTACCTCCAGCATAGTTACTGCCAGCCGCCGCTACACCTAGGGCTGTGGGCCCATTTAGGACAACATCCAGAGCATACTTGAACTTGGTAGATGTGGCTACCAGAGTATAGGCTACAACTTGAGTAGTACCATTGCCGTTGTCAAAGAACGCCCAATAATTGCTCATATCTTTAACGAAACGAGAAACATAAAGCATTTCTTGTGATAGGACTAAATTCGGACGTTTTCCAAAAATTCCAGAAAACCGATCAAGGTCATTTCCTGTAATTTTTTGCAGAAGTCCTAGGGAATAGATATTTACTACTTTGTTACCATCTCGCTCCATAATAGATTCCCCTTGCCATTCGCTCATAGTGGCAATCAGGTTTTTCAAGATATTGCAGTTGTAGTCTTGCATACGGATACTGGAAAAAACCAAAGCACTTGAAGCTGTGTCAGAGGCATCAATCTGCTGATGGCCTGAGTGGATTTTTTCTAAGACACTGTGGCCAAAAGATTTTGATACTTTGGTGTGTGAGTGAGGAGTATCTATGGTCTGTAGTAATTGGATCCTAGATTCGACAGTGAGGCTATCTGGATTCAAAGTTTTATTCAAGGTTTTGGTCATTTTAACTTCAAACACGAGGGCATTTTGTGGAGCAAAATCACCATTTTCCTGAAATTGAAAATACTCTTCTCCACGATTATTCAGGTAAAAAACATATTCATCAGCTACGGGGGAGCCTAATTCAGCTTGGACATCTGCGGGAGTCAGTTCGGGAGAGTTGATCATTGGGTGACCTTTAGAACTGGCTGTATACTGAGGGTGAGGGTCGAGGTTCAAAACTACAGAACGCTCCCGTTGTTGCCATTGATCATAAGTAGAAACCTGACCCCAGAACTGAGTATCAGAAGACGTTGAGGTCTCGTAAAACTCTTGATCCCAGTAGACGATGGAAGAACCTGTAGATGCCTGTAGAAATACTATCATCAATAGTAATATTATTTTTTTCACCGATATGTCTCCTTAATTAAAATAATTTCGATTGTAATAATAAAAACTAAAAACTGTCGGAATACGTCGCAATAATTCTTCGACTTCACGACAGTCATTATAATTTTGAGTTCGGTTACAACGCCTTTGTGCCCTTTGAGCATTGCGAATGTACTCCCTATAGGTATGCTCAAAGGAGCGTTGGATACGCTCTTTCTTTGCCGAAGTCATATAATCAAAGGTCAGTTTATAGAATTCTTCATTATCTGGGTCAAAAGCTAGACGGTTAGAGAAGTTTTGGTATTGGTTAGGAGAAACATACTCCAATTCTGCTGGTGGTAAATTATTTTGGCCTGTCAGTCTGCGAAATACACGGACAAAATCATCATCAATAAGTAAGCCTGAGCGAGATTCAATACGGATATCAACCCATCCCTCTGGAACAACTGGAGTATCAGAGAGCTTTTTTTGGGCGGATTGAGGGTACAGTTGGTAATATCCCTCAAGAAAAGATTCAAAGACAGGGAGAGCTACCTTACCTCCTGTGCCTCCGGACCCAAGTGTTCTGTTGTCAGGATAGCCAACCCAGACAACGACTGTCAGTTCTGGAGTGATTCCAGCAAACCATGCATCTTTACTACGGTTGGTGGTTCCAGTTTTTCCAGCCACGCGATCACTCAGCTTAGAAATACGGCTGGCTGTTCCACTTTGCACGACATTTTGCAGGATACCCTTTAGCTGGAACAGGGCCATAGGGTCTAGTTGTAAGTGGATACCTTCATCATTATCAGAGTTTTTCGTGATATAGAGTTTTGGTTTCTTGCGGACTCCGTTATTGGCAAGAGTCTGATAGGCACCAGCCAGCTGGGCCACACTGACTTCTTCAGCTCCCAGAATACTAGAGAAGCAAGGTCCAATACTAGGCATATCGGTATAAAGTCCAAAGCGCATAAAGAAATCCCATAGCTCATCGAGTGTTTGAGTCAAAGGTGAGAATTCCTTAAGTGCCCCTGAGGGGTTGGGAATGTAGAGGCTTCCTGAAGCGTAACGACTTCGGCTATCGCCTGAGAGCAAATTGAGCAAATGTCCACTGGCTAGATTTCTGGAGTAAGTAAGTGCATTGGTCAGGTCCACTTGAGTGCGCTCTCCAGAGGAGTAAGATGCTGGTCTCCAGCGATTGCAATGGCGTTCTCCATCTCGGTAACGTTCAGGAAATGAAATAGGTGTATTGGCAATGTTTGTAGAAGGGGCGATGCCCTCAGATAAAGCTTTCAAGTACAAAAAAGGTTTCAGTGTGGAGCCAGGCTGTCTGAAGGCATGAAAGGCATTGTTGGAGTTGGGGCCCAAGTATCTTTGATCAGGCCCCAGGCTGAAGCCTCCGGCGGTGGCCAGGACATTTCCGGTGGTGTTTTCCAGAACAAGAATGGCACCGGTCACCTCTGGGAACCCCATAATTTTGTAGGAACCGGAGGAGGATCTCTCAATGAATACAATGTCCCCTTCTATCAGGTTCTCTTTTTGACCTTTACTATTTTTTCGTTTCATCCATTTACTGTGACTCTTTCCGGGGCTAAGTACATCACCGTTGGCCAGAACCAGTTTTCCATCATTATTGATAACTGCTTTATCAAAATGGCTCAGTTCTGGATAGATGGGGTGCATGGCGTGTAAAACCTCAGAGTAGGCAGTGACAGAATCCTTGCCCTGACTGATCTTGATTTGGGCGCGGTTTTTTAGATTGGGAATGCCATCCCCCTGAATTCTGGCGGTCAGTTGGCCTTTACTTTTCTCAAAGGCAATCAGTTGTTTCTGCAGAGCCTGAACCGCCAGTGCCTGTAAGTCTGGCTTCATGGGGATAACTATTTCATTTCTTCCATTAGTATCTGGCAGTTCTTTATTCTGGTAAATTCTATTCATTATTTCGGCAATGTAATATCCGGCGTAAGGATTTCGTTGGCTGGCAGAACTTTGTCGGGAAACAACGCCCAAAGGTTGTTTTTGGGCTTCATTCATTTGAGCTGCAGTGATAAAACCTTCTTGGTTCATTCGCTTTAATACATGATTACGTCGATTTTTCAGGCGATTCGTGTGTTTATCTGGGTTGTAATAGGAGGGGCCTTTGGGAAGTGCCGCTAGAGTGGCTATTTCATGCAGTTCTAAGTTTTTGATCTCTTTATTAAAGTAGGCTCGGGCAGCCATTTTAACCCCTTGAGTGTCTCGGCCAAAATCAATTGTGTTCAGATACTTCACCAGGATCTGTTGCTTGGTGAGGAGGTGTTCCAATCGCGGTTGACATCCTCGTAAAGGATGTAGTTTTTCACCAGCTGCATAGTGATAGTGGAGCCGCCCTGAACACCATCGCCGGAGGCTGTGGATTTTCCAGCTCTTAAGGCTCCTCGGGGATCAAATCCACCATGGCCTTTGTATTCTGGAGTTCCCTCTGGTTGGAAGTTCCAGAACTGGGCATCCTCAATGGCCACAATGGCCTGGAGCATGGCCATGGGAATTTCACTCTCTGAGGCATTGATGCGTCGATTTCTACGAACCACCTGAACCTGTCCACCCATTCGGACTGTTTCCACAGAGAACAAATCACTGACGGGTTGCCCATTGGCATCCACAGCGGTGTACATTTCAGGTAAAAGAGGCAGGTCATTGGGAGAGGACCATTGAGGCAGCTGGCTTTCAAAGCTCAGATAAAAATCCACAGCTTCCTGCAAGTTGTACTCCTCCAAAACTTCCAGAGGAAAGCGTGGGTCCTTGTCTTCACAGGTTTTGATTAAAACCCTCAAGCCTTGTTGCGGGTCAAACTTTTCTTCCGGCAAAAGTCCTTTTTGCAATTCCTCTAGAGTGGGAAGATCAATGGTGTTGGCAATAAAATCAAGAGTGCTTAAGCTCACCAGGCGACCACTTCTGAAAGAACTCTCAGTCAGAATGGCTTCGTTGCGAAAGCGCACGCAAGCCGTTCGCAGGTAAGTCGCCAAAGCATGATTGTCCAGGGCTTTCAAATCCTGACCGGATTGGGGTTGAAATGTATAAATGGCTCTTTCGGCTTCTGTCAGTGTCCGTGATTCTTCCAGTTGGGCCATGTTGGTTTCCGAAAGAGGTTCAAAAAACTGAGCTATTGCAATGAGAAAGGAAAGTGCGAGTTTTCCTGAGGTACCGAGAGCCACCACTAAAAAGTCCTTTGTTTTAAGTGTGTGACTGGTAACACTTAGCGGCAAAATGGACAACAGGTGAGAGTCTGCAGAGAAAGCATTTCAGAAGTGACAACTGGTTATACACCCACGATTCATGGATGGTGTAAGAAGCCACTAGTAAGGTTCGTATTGAAAGATATCAGGTGTTTGCGAGGGAGGGGAGGGCAGATGGATAACAGGGATCTTCAGATGATGGAAGACCCCTGTTTAAAAGCTGTCAATATTGTTTAATAGCCGCGGTGATGGAGCTTTTGGAAGCTTCAGCGCCCAGGGTGGCCAGTTTTTTGTACTTGTCGCCGGGGGAATCAAGGTGCAGTGTTTATCAGTCAGTCGGAAAACGGTGGGTTGGAATCCATAAAAACAGAATCAACTTCAGAGTTCCACAGACAGGTACGGCTGGTCATTGGAAATAGGAGGGATTGGCTCTAAGATGAATTGAGTCAGTCAGGTGGGCGCCGCGCGGGTGGCTTTCAGTCGGTAGATATACTGATTAAACCTCTTCAGGTAGAGAGATCTCTCTTCATAGCCATACTCTCTTTGGCGGTGATTGGCCTCAAAATATCCTCTCAGGCCCAGTTCCTCCAAGGGGGAGAACAAGACTCTTGTGTAAACAAGTCCATCCCAGAATCTGCCAAATCTTTTTCCTTTTCGGGCACCTGTGATCTTTCGGGCCAGAACTCCTGCAAACGCTTTCAGAAACTTCTTAAACATGCTTTTGTCTCGGAACCGAACCTTTAAATGCAAGTGATTTCCCATGTTTACAAAATCCAGAATCTCAATGAAAAACCTTTTCTTCAGGCGATTCAATTCATTGGCGACCAGATTGCGATGCTTGAACATGCAATACTCCCCAACAGCTTTTGAGGATTTGAACACAGTGTGAGTGATCTTTTTGTTGAACAGTGGACGCTCCACTTTCCTGCGCTTCTTCAGGTTCACTCCTCCATGAGTGTACCTTTTGTAGTATTTCATTTCGTTTTTGGCCATAAGATCCTGCTGCATATGGGGCAATGTAATTTAGCTCTTAAAATAAGTCAATAATTCACCTCATAATCTGTGACTTTTTTAATCATTTTTCCTATATTGAGTCTTTCGGTGATAGCTGGATTCAAAGATTAACTGCAACAAAAGTTGAGTCGGTGGTGACATTAATAAACACTTCTTCTTGGCTAAAAGTAAGGAGTATTTATGAGAAAATATCGTCTGCAACGATGTCGATTGGCTTTATATTCGAGTCTTGCCCAGACACCGCCGTCTGTGACTTGCCCTTGTGGACGACGCCTCTCCGCTTGGCTAAACTCATTTGCCTTTCTCTAAGGTGGTATTTAGGGCCTGCGCGGCGTGCCATCATCGGTCAGAGAGAGGGGGCATAGTGGACAAATTCAAGAGCCGGTGATTTAACCGTTTCTCTATGGATATACATATACTCGCCCCAGAAGTGATCGATCAGATAGCCGCCGGTGAGGTGGTGGAACGTCCGGCTCACCTAGTCAAAGAATTGGTGGAAAATGCTATGGATGCCGGTGCCGATAGTATTGAAATCCAGGTGGAGCAGGGTGGTCGTTGGGTGAAAGTCCGTGACAATGGAAAGGGCATGGGCCGTGAGGACCTACCGCTGTCCGTAGCGCGACACGCCACCAGTAAAATTCAAAACTCTTCAGACCTTTGGAGACTGCAGTCTTATGGGTTTCGAGGTGAGGCTTTGGCCAGTATTTCGGCAGTCAGTCGCACCACTATTATTTCTCGTCAAAAACAGGGTTTCGGCTATCAGATGATCACTGAGTTTGGAAATTCCAAAGATGTTACAGAAGTGGGGGCTGAGCTAGGTACAACTGTACTGGTAGAGGATCTATTTTCTAATGTTCCTGCTCGTCTGAAATTTTTAAAATCGGACTCAGCTGAGGTCACCCAGATCAAAAATGTTTTGAAAGCTTTGGCACTGTCTTACATCAATGTAGATTTGCGAGTGAGAGCTGGCGGCAAACTGCTTTACTTCTGGCAGAAGACAGATTCTTTTAAGGAGAGGGCAGAGCAGATTCTTGAAAAATCACCGATGTATTTTGGAGAGGCCGAAGTGGAGGGGGTGAAAGCACAGGTCTGTGTGTGCCCTCCCAATGTCACTACTGGAAATTCACGGCAGATCTGGATGTTTGCGCAAAAACGTTGGGTCCAAGATCGGTCGCTTCAGGCGGCTATCATGGATGGATTTCGAAGTTTGCTGATGCACGGGGAATTCCCATATGCTGTGGCCTGGGTGGAGTGTGATCCGGAAGAGATTGATGTGAATATTCATCCGACAAAATCCCAGGTGAAATTTTTAAAAGCTAATAATGCTTTTCGAGCCGTCAATCGAGCGGTGAGAGGGGTTTTAGAAACGGCCCCTTGGGTGAAAGACACATTGGAGTCCTCTGGGGGACAGATTTCTGTGGATTACACAGTCCGCCAGCAACCTGCCAAAGAGACTTCCAAACAAAACTTGAGTTTCAGTGATAGTTCCTTTCAAAAAACTCAGTTCAATACAAAGTCCTTTCAGCAAGAAGCTTCAGAGTTATCCGTCATGGAAACCTTTAGGACTTTTGCCTCTAACTCCAATGTGAAATACAAGGATGATAATGAGCTAGATCGCTACCTTGAGCACGAAGCCATCGGTGAAGAGAAAATTATTGTCTATAACTCAGAAGAAAGCAGCTCACAGCCTGAGGGGCAGTGGGCGCGGCTGCAGGTTCTAGGGCAAGCAGATCTCACCTATATTGTTGCGCAAAACGACTCGTCTTTGATTCTGGTGGATCAGCATGCTGCTCACGAAAGAGTGGCTTATGAATCGCTGATGGCCGCTTGGACGGGTGGAAAAGTGGAGGTTCAAAACTACTTGGTACCATTGATTGTAGATCTGGAAGCCGAACAGGTAGAGGCCTTAATGACTCAGGTTGAGGATGTGAACCGTTTAGGAGTGAGTATGGAACAAACAGGTCCAGAATCAGTAGCCATTAATGCGGCTCCGGTGATCTTAAAGGAAAAGGCACTGCTCCCGGCTCTCAAAAAACTGGCTGATGAAATGCTGGACAAGGGTGGCAGCTTTGCTCTGGAGAAAGTCATTGGTGATATCTGCGCCACTCTGGCCTGCCACTCTGTGGTTCGAGCCGGGCAGGCGTTGAGTCAAGAAGAGATGAAGGCCTTGCTTGAGCAAATGGATAGCTTTCCCATGTCCAGCTTTTGCCCTCATGGCCGTCCGGTCTATGTGGAATATTCATTCACGAAGGTGGAAAAAGATTTTGGCCGAACCGTATAAGCTGGTTTTTATTGTGGGGCCTACTGCTGTAGGAAAATCCTCGCTGGCTTTTCAGTTAGCAAGAGACAACAATGGTGTGATTCTCAACGCAGATTCAGTGCAAACTTACAGGGGTCTCAACGTAGGTACTGCAAAACCCACTTTGGATGAGTTTAAAATGGTGCCTCATCGGTTGTTTGATATTGTGGAACCACCCGCTCGATTGACTGCCGGTGAGTATTTTCCTCGGGCCCGTGAAGCCCTTAAAGAGTGTCTTGAAAAGCAACATGTATTTGTTGTGGGTGGCAGCGGCTTTTATATTCAAGCACTGGAAAAGGGAATGTTTCCTGTGGGCTCCTCCAATCCCAAACTGCTGGCAAAGTACCAGAGTGTGTTGGAAAAAGAGGGGGGGGTTGAGAAGCTTTATGAAATTCTAAAAGAAAAAGATCCCGACTATGCCTCAAGTCTACCGGCGGCCGACAGTTACAGAGTTCTCAGAGCTTTGGTGTTGGTGGAAACAGAAGGTCGCTCTATGGCTGAGGTTCAACAGAGCTTTGAAAAACAACAAGAACAGTACCGATTGAAAATACCCCTTTTGAAAGTGGGTTTGAATATGGATCGAGAGACCTTAAGGGACAGGGTTACACAGCGTGTGGAGGATATGGTAGCCAATGGTTTAAAAAGTGAGGTGGAAGGACTCCTTGCTCGCGGGTTTGAGGGCTGGCATCCTCTTTCCAGCGTAGGGTATAAGGAGACCGTGGCTCACATTAAAGGGGAGTTGGATGAGCCTCGCTGGAAACAGCAGATTGTTACAGCCACCATGCAACTGGCCAAGCGTCAAATGACCTGGTTTCGTCGGGATGAATCCATAGAATGGTACAGGGGGCCCGAAGAAACTCCTCAGGCTTTGAAACGGATAGAAAGCTACCTGAACTTAGGAAAATAAGTTACAGTTGGAGTGGGTCGGATTTTTTTCTGATGAGGTGGGTGGTTCAATGAAAAGCATGACCGGATATGGTAGTGTCCAGTGGGATGATGACAACCTAGGGTTAGTTGTGACTTTAAAATCGGTCAATGGGCGTTTTTTAGATGTTCGCCCCCATATTCCTAGGCACTACCAGTCCTTTGAAAATGAAATCAAAAAGACTATTTCCAGTGAAATCCGTCGGGGGACGGTGGACCTTTATCTGCAAAGAAAAGTGAGCAATGTCGCTGTTAGTGATATTGTGATCAATGAGAAAATGGCTAAAAAGTGGAAAGCTGCCTACCAGAAACTGGGTCAATCCCTAACCCTGAAAAACTCCGATGTGAGCGTAGAAACCCTTGCAGCTTTGCCTGAAGTGATTTCTGTGGAAGAGAGTCTAACTGTTACTGATAAGGAAAAAAAGCAGGTCTTTCGAGTGCTGAAAGAGGCTTTAAAAGCCATTGACAAGGAGCGAGTGAGAGAAGGCAAAGCCTTGAAAGCGGAGTTAGAATCTTTATTGGCGGAGTTGAAGCAGCTGATCGATCAAGTTAGAAGTCTTTCAGGAAGCATGAATCAGGAATTAAAAAAGAAGATGCAAGAGCGTTTACAGACGTTGGATGCTGAAGTCAATGTGGACCCTCAGAGAGTGGCTCAGGAAGTGGCTGTTTATTTGGATAAGTGTGATGTTCGAGAGGAGGTTTCTCGACTGGAGGAGCATATTGCTATGTTCCAGAGACTGGTTGCTGAAAAAAAGTCAGGACCTTTGGGTAAAAAAATGGATTTCTATTGTCAGGAACTGTTGAGAGAAGTGAACACCATTGGCTCAAAATCCTCTCAGGCGAAATTGACACAAACAGTGGTCAATGCCAAAAGTATCGTAGAGAAACTCAGAGAACAGGTGCAAAACGTCGAATGAAAAATGTGATCATCATATTGGTGGGTCCCAGCGGTGCCGGTAAGTCCAGTTTTCTGGACCGAGCATTGGAGGACTATCCTCAATTAAGAGATGTCATCACTTGTACAACGAGACAAATGAGGCCTGGTGAGAAAGACGGCGACCCTTACTTTTTTATCAATAAGAAGCGATTTCTAGAGTTGACCCAGCAGGATTACTTTGTTGAATGGGCCGAAGTGCATGGTCATCTCTATGGGGTCCCTGAGAATCAGATTCATGAAGCCTGGAGACAAAATAAAGCCGTGATCATGGATATCGATGTGCAAGGAGCCCGAACTCTAAAGTCCAAGTTCCCGCAATCTTTAAGTATTTTTATACTTCCCCCATCTATTGAGGAGTTGCGTCAACGTGTTATCAGAAGGTCTGGAGGGCAGTCTCCAACAGACCTGGACTTGCGGATGCAGAATGCAGAAAGAGAAATGACCTCAGCTTATAGGTTTAACCACCAGTTAGTGAATAAAGACTTCGAGAGATGTTACAAGGAAATCAAGAAAATCATTGAAGAATCCTTGGGACTTGTTTAGATTCTGACCTTTGTATTGGCAAATCAAGGAGTCACATTCATGGCTAGAGTCACGGTTGAGGATTGTCTGGAAAAGGTTCAAAATCGCTTTTCATTGGTTTTATTGGTAGCTAAAAGGTCCAAGCAATTGCTAAAGGGCGACGAGTGCACCAGCCCCGGCAAGAACAACAAGTATGTTGTCAACTCTCTGAGAGAAGTGGCTGCAGGAAACGTTTACTTTAATGTGGACGAAAGTTTAGGGAGTGTTGAAAATCAGATTGAAAAAGATTTAGCCCGCTAAAAAATCCACCCTTCAAGTGATTGATTCCTATAAGGTTTTTGCTCTTAATTGTCGATAGTTGTTTGACATAGGGACGTCTTTAAAAAAACTCAAGTCTGCAACAACAAGACCACAAAGACATTGGATTTTTTTGAAGGTTTCTGGACAAGGGCAGCTATGAGTTCTGAGGCGTTATTTAAAGAAGGTATCTCCGATTCCCTGGTGGAGTCTATCGAAGACCTTATTCGCCTTATCACTGAATTCTTTCCTCAGGCCGACACCCAGTTTATTCAAAAAGCCTATGAATTTTCAGAAAAAGCCCATGAGGGGCAGATCCGTCGCAGTGGTGAGCCCTATATATCTCACCCTTTGGGAGTGGCTGCTATTCTTGCAGACTTGCACCTCGATTTACCGACCATAGCTACAGGCCTCCTTCATGATACTGTGGAAGACACAGATGTGACCCTTGAGGAAGTTGAAAAAAACTTTGGTGAAGAGGTTCGACATATTGTCGATGGTGTTACCAAGATTTCTAAAATGCAGTTTCGTAATACCCATGAAAAACAGGGTGAAAATATAAGAAAGATGATTGTGGCGATGGGTAAAGACGTGCGAGTGGTTCTTGTTAAACTGGCAGACCGGCTTCACAATATGCGAACTCTCAATCATATGCCTCCGGAAAAGCAGGCTCGCATTGCCAACGAAACCCTAGATATTTATGCCCCTCTGGCCAGTCGGCTTGGGATTAGCTCCATCAAAGTGGAATTAGAAGATCTTAGCTTTCGTTATTCTCAGCCAGAAGCTTATTATTCACTTGTACAAAAAGTGAGCAAGAAGAAAAAAGAGCGAGAAAAATATATTGATGAAGTTAAAAGAGTTCTTGAAGCAGAGATAGATAAAAGTTTAAAAACTCATGTGGAGGTGAGTGGTCGTCCCAAGCACTTTTATTCTATCTTCAAGAAAATGCAAATTCGTGGGATTGATTATGAGCAAGTCTACGATATTTTGGCTTTTCGAATCTGTGTGGAAACAGTTTCTGAGTGCTATGAGGTTTTGGGTTTGATTCATAATCTTTGGAAACCTATACCTGGTCGCTTCAAAGATTTTATCGCCATGCCTAAAAATAATAATTACCAGAGTTTACATACAACTGTTATAGGCCCTCAGGCTGAACGGATTGAAATTCAGATTCGTACCCATGAGATGCACCTTGTGGCTGAGCGAGGGATTGCTGCCCACTGGAAATATAAAGAAACTTCAAGAGGACAAAGTGATGATGATCGCTCAGGAGAAGCCATCGACAAGTTCAACTGGCTAAGAGAACTTGTAAGCATGCACCAACAGACTAACAGTTCAGATGAGTTTCTTGAAAATGTCAAAACCGACCTGTTTGATAGTGAAATCTACGTATTTACACCCAAAGGAGAGGTTAAGGAGTTCCCAGACGGAGCGACTCCTATTGACTTTGCCTACTCAGTACACACAGATGTGGGAAACAGTATTGTGGCGGCCCGACTGAATGGAAAGCTAGTCTCGCTTAAGCATCAACTGCAAAATGGTGATACGGTTGAAATCATCACTTCAAAAAATCAGACTCCCAACAAGGACTGGCTGAAATTTTGTGTCACTACTAGAGCTAAATCTAAAATTCGTCAGCACGTAAAGGCCGAGCAGAGAAAGCGAGCATTTCAATTAGGAAAGGAGCTACTGGACAAGACCATCCGAAAATATGGTCATTCTCCACAAAAATTTCTGGATGGCCCTGAGTACGAAGAAGCTACTAAATCTATGGGTTGTAACAGTGTAGATGACCTCTATATTCGAGTAGGCTATGGAGCTGTTACCCCTGCTCAGGTGATTGAACGTATTCAACCTGAGGCTCCACAAACTGAGCAAGAAGAAGAAGTTTCCTTCCTTCAAAAAGCCTTTCGTTCGGCTGCCAATAAAAATAAAAAAGACAAGTCTCTTATTCAGGTTGATGGGATGGACGATGTTCTTGTTCGGTTTGCAAAATGTTGTAGCCCTATTCCAGGAGATCCAATACTGGGCTTTATTACACTAGGGCGAGGAATTGTAATTCATAGGTCTGACTGTCAAAAAGCTTTTGAACTGGATCAAGATCGACGCATTGATGTGGCTTGGAGTGGTTCCTCGGCTCAGGAAACCTCTCGTATGGTGCGTGTTCGTGTTTTATCCCATGATGTGTCTGGCCTGCTAAAACAGATGACAGAGGTGTTTTCTATCAATGGAGTGAATATTCATAATGCTCAAGCTAAGACCACTAAAGATCTCAAGGCTGTGTGCATTTTTGATGTGAGCGTTAGGGATATCAATCAGTTGCAGCAGGTAATGAACGAAATTGGTAAATTAAAAGGGATCATTGCAGTTTCTAGATATTGAGTCATGTGGTTTTTATACCAATCCGGTTATTTTTATATCTTTGAATCCATTGGTTCATCAAAAATAATAGAAATATAGAGAATATAAGGCTATAAAGAGTCAAAATTATCCAATAGGATTTAGGAAAAAATCTAAATACGACTTTATTGTCACCTTTATCTTTTAATAAAAGACCAATAAATGTTTTATTAACAGGAAAAATTGTGATTTTTTTCTGATTGACATAAGCTTTCCATCCTTTATGAAAATTTTGAGTAAGCACAAGAGCACTTGTTTTGGCACTTTCTTTTTTAACGACAAATTCAAATCCAGTTGGAGTTAAATATAAAGGCAGTGGTTGATTTAACTCGCTCACTGTTAGGTCAGTAATATTTTTAGTTTTAGAAGTAAGATAATGACTTCCTTTGGGTTCAATTTGTTTATTGATTGAATTTATGTACTCATTATCATTTTTATAAAACTTTGGAGAATCATTTTCAAAAAATTTTAACTTTGCAGGGTGAGTAAGGAGTCTTTTATTAAGTGGATAATCTTTTTGAAACCAATAAAAGACATTAGAAGAGTTGTCATATCCATGGGAAATAAGCATCTTTTCTGTTAGCCATGAGATCTCATCGCTTTTGTATTCTTTTTGGTGGAATAAGTATTTTTCTAAATAGGGATTCTGAAAGGTTTTTTTTCTATTGATAAGTGATTGTTGCTTTTTTAGGTCAATATAGAAATCGTTAGAAAAATAGTAGGAAGCCAAGCTTGTTAAAAAAAGTAAAATAATAAGACTAATGCGAATCGATGTTTTATATACGAGAAATTTCTTTTCTATTTCTAAAAATCCTTTTATTGCAAAGTAGCAGAGGATTAAGGTTGCAAAAACAGTATTGTAGAATCCCCAACGAAAACTGCCAAAAATAGGTATTTTAACAATAAGCTTATCCAAATAGGGAAGGTGAATAGAAAAGATAAGAGAAAAAAGTATCATTATTAGAGCTACTTTACTTAATGGAGAATGGATTTTAGAACTTCTTTTAAGGCCAATAATAGTAAAAATAATCCATACTCCCAAGCCTCCTATCCATCCTCGTGTACCTAAAACCAAGTTTTTAAAATATCGTCCAATTGGAGAAACTGTAAATCTATTGGGGATATGTAGTTGTCGAATTCTAGGTTCGTCAATGGCCAAATCTCCATAAAAATCTTGATATAAGCTTTTCCAAGCAAGTAAACCTTCGAGATGAAAAATAAAATAGAAGAGAATTGGCCCAAATAAAAGAATCATTGGATAAATATTAAAATAACTACAGCAAGATCTAAAGTTCTCAAAAATAAAGATAGTTATAAACAGGAGTGCACAAATATTTAAATAAAAATACCCTTTAATAAATATTGAAGAAAGTAGAATTGTTTTTAAAAAGAGTAAAAAATATGAATCTATTCCATTTTTAAAATACTGAAGTAAGAATAATAGTGAAAGTGATAAGAAACATAAGGAGTATAAAAATGCAATTTGCCCAAGTACAGGTTTCATAACTAATACAGAAATAAGAGCTGCAAAAGCAGATCGATAAATTGGAGGAAAGTTTAAAAAGTATCCAATTTTGTAAATAGCAAGCGCATTTAATAATAGAGGAAATAAAATGAGTGCTTGAGACAAATAAAGGGAATTTATTATTGAACTCATAAATATGAAACTTAAGTCAATTGGACCCCAAATGTTTGAGTTAAATAAATTTGTCAAAATTGAATTTCCGGATAGAACGAATGGGTTCCATGTTGGGATAGATAGATATGAGTTCCATATATCACACGAATATAGAAAGTGAATTGTATGTAAATAGAAGGTATCCCACCCTGCCAGTTATGAGCACACTTGATAAAAATGAGGTCCAATCTATCTGCAATCGACTATCTGACGTTAGCGATTCCCTAAAGGGGGTTAGTGGGCTTTTCTCTCAATTGTCCGGCCATGCTTGTCTACAAAACGATGAACTTTATGGGCTTGGGCAACTTCAAATAGTGGTATCGACTACATATAGATACAACAGATTGGATCTGGGGCAATTTTGGAAACTTGGCATGAAACTCCACCAACCAAATATACGGAGAGGCTTACAATGATTGTTTTAATTTTATCCAGCCGAATATTATATACACATTTTTCATGACACATTAAGAGTTTAGGAACTGGGACCTATGGCACCTGCCTTGCATCTGATTGAACCT
This sequence comes from Bdellovibrionia bacterium, assembly GCA_030432925.1. Classification (GTDB taxonomy): domain Bacteria; phylum Bdellovibrionota; class Bdellovibrionia; order Bdellovibrionales; family UBA1609; genus JABSOQ01. The sequence goes on from JAUILT010000042.1 coordinate 16,057, forward strand.
GGTTGGATAAATAGGTGTTGAAATTTGCCATGGGGAGTGTTGTGGCTGGTGTCTCAAAATTATACAAATTTATATCGAATTCATATTTAGTACCTCTGAGCATTTTTCTATTCTTTTCAAACGATGGACTATCTGGTGTCACTAAAAAGTCTGTTTATTTCGGAGTGACTCTTGAGAAACATCAATATTATAACCTCTATCAAAGTCGTCAAAGTATCTCAGTACTTGATATTGATCTCTCAAAAGATTCTATATCAGTTGTCTTTGATGGGAACTCTACAAAACGTCAGACGGTGAGTTCTTTTGCACAAGAGAATAAGGCTATCGGCGCAATTAATGGTTCTTTTTTCTATTTATCGAACATATCAAAAATAGGAAGTCCTAACTTTATAAGAATTAATGGAAGAACTCTTAATAATGATGGCGCCTTTATTGGAAAGCCATTAGGGAATGCTGGTATTCAGTTTGAAGGAGGAAAGTTGTCAATATTGAAGAGACCAAATTCAGGAACATGGAGAAGCCTCGATCCACTTCCCCGATCCCTCATCACTTGTGGACCATTGCTTGTCGACAACGGAAATATTGTTAGTGAATTGCAAGACTCTGGATATAAGATGTTTGAAGATCGAAATCCTAGGTCAGCCGTTTGTATAACTAAAGACAATCATTTAAAAATTTTTACTATAGATGGCCGAAACGCATCTGGTAACGCTGCTGGAATGACAATAGTTGAGGTTGCAAAATTTTTAAAAAGTCAAAATTGTCGGAGTGGATTTAATTTAGATGGTGGAGGTTCGTCCACGTTGTGGGTTAAAGGCCAAATAGTTAATAACACAGCTCAAAATAATTTCCATGCAACAGATGAAAGGGAAGTAGCTAATGCAATACTAATCAAACCATTAAGGCCAAAATTTAGATTCTCTTCTTCAGGTAAATCACTTTGGATTGACATAAACCGCTCTAGTATTCCACTTGAAAATCTTCGATTTGGAGATTTCAACGGAGATGGAAAAACCGATGTTTTTACAAAAATAGATAATCAGTGGAAATATTCCTCCGAAGGAAAATCAAAGTGGATCAACCTGGAAATCTCAGAAATTCCAATTGAATATCTTCGATTTGGAGATTTCAACGGAGATGGAAAAACCGATGTTTTCACAAAGTGGGGAAATCGCTGGATGTACTCTTCGGCAGGAAAATCAAAGTGGATCAACCTGGAAATCTCAGAAATTCCAATTGAATATCTTCGATTTGGAGATTTTAATGGAGATGGAAAAACCGATGTTTTTACAAAAATAGGAAATCAGTGGAAATATTCCTCTGGAGGAAAATCCAAATGGATTAATTTGACAATCTCCACTCAGCCTCTATCGAATTTGCGATTTGGAGATTTCAACGGAGATGGAAAAACCGATGTTTTTACAAAAATAGATAATCAGTGGAAATATTCCTCTGGAGGAAAATCCAAATGGATTAATTTGACAATCTCCACTCAGCCTCTATCGAATTTGCGATTTGGAGATTTTAATGGAGATGGAAAGACCGATGTTTTTACAAAAATAGATAATCAGTGGAATTACTCTTCGGGAGCGAGATCTTCCTGGAGAAAACTCAATCGTTCATCCGTTAAAATGAAAAACTTAAGATTTGGCGATTTTGATGGCGATGGAAAGACCGATGTTTTTATGAAGCAAAATTATTAAATGGATGAGTATGTGAAGTTGATTTCATTGTCTCAGATTAGCAAAAATCTCCGAACACGCTCTATAATTAGCTAGATGCAAACTCGGTAGCCTTGAAGCTGCCGAGTTCCCTTAAGACTTGAGCTTGTCTCGAATGGCATAGAGTTCTTTGAGCGCAAGCTTGTCTTTGTCTCGACTCATTTTTTCTTTGGCTTGGATAAGATGATCCAACGAAATCACTTTGCAGGATTCACCAAATACTTCAACTTGGACAGCGTCTTTTTTGAGAACTTGGTAGTCGCCAACATTGATAACTGAGGACAGGATATCGAGAATGCCTAAGTCTGTTTCTAGATAGATGGCATTGAGATTGTCCACAGTTTTTGGCTCATCGAGAAAGGAGGGTTTAAAACCGGGATTCATCCGGTGTTTTGGATTGTAACTTTTTAAGGCTACTCGAAGCTTTTCGATATTTTCTGCGGTCATTGCTGCACAGATATCGAGATCTCGAGTGAGGCCTGTCACGCCATGAACAACTCCGGCGTAACCACCAATCAACACGAAATCAATGTCTGCTTGAATGAGGATTTTGAGGAGTTGATTGAGGTTTTGCATAGAGTTTTTTATGTGCCTTTTCGAGCTCTAGGACAGTTTCAAGGCTTGCCTGATGCTGCTGGAGACGCTCAGTTGGAGTGAGTTTTAGGTTATAGTCGATGGCTTGGTTATCAATGGAGTTTTTAGAATCTTCTTTGATTTTCAGTAAGCTCAAAGGAAACTCCTTTGGGTTACTGTATTCAAATTTTTAACTAAAATTGGGGCGTTTGTAGGTTGATAAACAACACAGTCGCTGCCCAAGCCCATATTTTCTCCTTCTGGGTGTTCAGCGCACATGTAGAAAGTCGAAAATATTGGATCAATCACAACTTCTTCATTTGCCAATGCTAATTGACCGAATAGGAGTAAGGTCGAAATTATAATCTTGATCATGATTCCCCCAATAAACTTTCAGTTGAATGAATTGGATTTAACAGGGGAGAGATGTTCAAGCAAGCTTCATGAAGCCACCGTGACGTCCGAATCATTTCTGAGTGCTTTAAATTCGATAATAACTTCAAATAAATAATGCTGTGCATAAGTGGGGCGATCGGTGAGAAGCCAGTGGTACCAGGGGTTTAAGTTGGCGTACCGGCGTGTCCGTTCTGTTGAATAATTCCACAAAGCGTTCGGGTTGGGACCAGGTTACAGGTGAGTCTCCATCAGTTACTCGAAATGCTTTTGCACACGAAACGCCACGGCCATTTTTCATCTTTGTGAGATCAACTGCAATGGGTTTCTGGCGAGTTTCAGACAGATTTCCTGGCAAATTTAAAATAAAAAAAGTGGCCAACAGAGGGGTGTTAGCCACGAACACAACTCTATTAATTACTGTTTTTTCTGGTAGTTGCTAGTGCAGCCACCGAAGTGATCTCTTCCAGAGTTATTCAGTCGGGGAGAAGTGATGCCTTTGTATGGGTAAATGTCATCACTCATGCCATCTGAACCTTCGAAATTAAGAAAAAGTGTCTGAAGAACGTTTCTGTTTTTGTCCCAAAGTTCAAAATGTCCAGCTCCTAAAATCTGGAAAGAAACATTTCTGTACGTTTTAGAGCCACTGGAGTCAGTGATTGTAAGTCTGCTCTTGGTCATACTGTATGTCGTGCTGTAGAATGGCTCTGTGTAGTTACACTTGATGATGTCAGACTGAGCCTGAAACATAAACAGTCCTGCTGCCGCAAGTAAAATGGATTTCATTGATACTCTCCTTTATTGGCTTATTTAAGTGGTGAAAAACTACCACAGGTTTAATTCTTTATTCTTCAAGTTATTGTTATAATTTTTTGTGGCAAATATTGCATGAGAACTTTTTTCACTTAACCTTTGATGTTTTAAAATTTAAGACCAAGTTGCGCCACCCAAGTATTTTCCAATTCCTGTTCCCCACTAATAGAAGGGTTGTCATGGCGAAAAATCTCAAATTTTCTATTAGCAATGACACCGGCCTCACTGTAGACAATCAATTTTTCTTTAACTTTCCTGCTGACCCCGACTGTGGATTTTATTCCTGAAACCGTCACATCAAGATCCACTGTTGAGTTTAAGATCTGACCTTTTTGCCACTGCCACTGGGAGCCTGAAGGTTCAATTTTAAAACTGTAGGTGGTTTTTGACTCAGTAGTATATTCGTATTTCACTTGAGGAAACATCAAAGTCAAAACAGAGTTTTCATTGATTTGCCAGATGGCTCCGAGCACAGGAAAGGCCTTCACTTCACCAAAAGTATCGCCAAATCCTACACCCAATATCCATTTCAGATTTTCTCTCAGAAAAATAACAGAAGTTTGTCCCTGAATCCTGAAATCAGACTCATCAATATGGTTTGCTTGCCCATGTATCCCAGGGGAAAGAGTCCAAGTTACCATTTTTTTATTCAATATATGGGTGCCTTGTAGCGGAGCCTCCAGTTTTAGTAATTCCAGGGAGCTTAATTGGGGCTCATCAAAGTCCAAATGAGTATATTTAACTGAGACTCCTGCTGAGTAAATATTGGTCTTACTGGAAATTCCTGGTATCGCCTGTGTGTAGTTGGCGCTCACATCTTCCTGTGTGATTTCATTGCCAGGATCGTCTGATAAAGGAGCTGCATGCGTATAACTGATATCAGCTGCAGAGAAGGCGTTTGCTGAAAAAACAGAAACAACGAAAAGCAGAGATTTCACAAGCATAAAAGCCACCATTTTTGAGAGTTGCATTGGACTACCACCACTTGCTTTGAGAGGCAAAATGCCTTACTGGAATGACGCTAGGAGGCGAGGGCTTTGAAAAATTCTTAATATAAATAATTCTCAAATAACAACCACAATTAGAAAAAATGATATCCAATCATTAGGTGGGCGAAATTTGGAGGAAAGGCATCTTCAGACTTGTTGTAGTACCCAAGGGAAATTTTTAAATTGAGCCTCTCAAGAAAAAGGATAGAGGTATTAAGAATTGCCACCTCTCCTTTGCAATCTTTGCCGGAATAATCCTTATGAACGCTGGAGCAATCAGGAGATTCAGAATTGGTATTTGATAAAAACTGATATCCATACTGAATACCAAAACGAAAATTCAGGGAAGTCAGGTGAAAAAAATCCGGGTCTATTTCTAGTCCAATTGTTGGTATCACTCCAAACCGATCTTTTTCCTTGCTGAGGAAAGTTTCAAGCCCTTGGAATAGCAAAGAACTGGTAAAATGGATATCTTTCGAAAAGCCCAAGAAGGCTTTGGAGGCCCCAACTTCAAAAGCTGTACCAATGTTTGTGAAAGTGGTGAATTCCGGAGCGACTTCATCAATGGGGGTGAGAATTCTGGAATCTAAAATACTTATGATGGCTCGATCCTCAAGGGGTTGTTTTTTTTCCAGCTCATCCAGTATTCTTCGCAACACTTGATGGATTTTGGTGGAAGAGGAGTTTAGATAGCCATAGTTTTTATCTAAATCTCCAAAATCAAATTCATAATGATCCAATGCTGAAATAATATAAGAAATATCATCCACGGAGGTTGAAGGTTTGCCCTTAAACTCCTCTATTTCAGTAACATTCAAAGGAACATCCATGCTCCTATGAAAGCGGCAGACCTTGTCAAATCTCTGTTCCTTTTTAGAGATGTCTGACTGACAGAAGTTCCATGCCCGCAAAATAGAAACTTGAAGGGCCTTCTTCATATTAGGGTGAGTGGCTTTGGATGGTAATTGACAGGCCTTGACTTCGGTTTCAGACCAGACTTCCCTTCGAAACAAGTCAAAGCATCTGTTCAGTTGGGAGTCTGGCAGTGGTGGGAGATCCTTTGCGGAAGCAGCCAGTTTTTCTTTCAGCAGTGTTCTGGCATCATGCATTCCAAGATAAAAATCGTATTCCCTGAAAGACTTGTCAAAAAAACCAAAAAAGGCAAATAGCGGCGAACTCATTGGAGGAAGAATGGTGGAGCCGACAAGGGACCTGTCCAGAATACTTGAATCAGATTGAACCAGGTGAGTTTCTTCCTGGTTTCTGGCAATCTCCACAACATTGGAAATCTGACTGGAAAGTAAACTAGTAAGATTGGCTGTTTTTTCCTCAATAGGTACATTGGCTATCAAGGGCACAAATGCTACATTGGATGTGTTGATGTAAATATGTTGAATATTTTTTCGGTAGGTTTTGGGAGTCATCAGCTTTAAAAAGGCATCTGACAAATCCAAAGGGGCATTGTCCAGAATGCCACCATCCAAAAAGTAATCCACTTTTGCTGTTTGAAAAGAGCATTTTTTGACTTCGGTGGTGCAATTGGGAATAGGCACAGGCTCAAAGGCCACCGGAAATGCACTGGTGGCATAAAGAACTTTTTTGATCAGTTCAAAATTGTCCTCGGGTTGCTTTCCAAACGGCAGTAACCTTTGAGTGTTGGTTTTTCCATCCAAAATAATATTTTTGACTGAAGTGCCAATGCCATGGCCTTGAAGCTCAATGACAAAATAATTTTTTATGGAGGGGCTGGAAACTCTTTTATCTCTAAACTGGTTGTAGATATCCAGATTTGTTACAGGGAGAATCAATACCATTTTACAGGTTTTGGGATATCCATTGATAAACCGCTTTTGCAACTCATCAAGATGGAGTTTCATCCCATCCCGGTGGAACAGACTGATTTTTGTGACCTTGCTTTTGTTATAAATTTCATCCAGCCCGGTGTTCACCCACATTTTCCAGTACAGACTGTCTTCTGGTGTCTCATTGTTTTCTCGACATAGATTGTCAAAGGTCAGGTAGGAAGTGATGCCTCCCGCACTGGCTCCAGCAACTGAGATCACCGGAATTTTATTTTTTTTTAGGGCATTGGTCAGGTAGTAGTGATATCCAGCCTTGTAGCTGCCAAGAGCCACTCCACCGCTAGTGGTAATTGTCACTTCAGCGGAAGCAAAAAATGAAAAAAACAGTAATGAAGCTAAAAAACTAAATTTTTGGAATTCAGCAAAGTATGAGGTCATTTGCTGTTTATCGCATAGTCAAAAAAAGTTCATATATCCTGACTACCATATCTGCACTCTTTCTTTCTTGGGAAGATAAAGCTTGTTATCTGACTTCACATCAAAGGCGTTGTACCAGTCATTGATATTTCTAACAGTATAGGGTCTGAAATTTGTTGTGGGATGAGGATCTCGCTTAAGCAGTTGATCGACATAAGCATCGCGTCCTTTCCAGCGCCACATTTGTGTATAGGACAAAAAGAATCTTTGCAGACCAGTATACCCGTCTAAAATAGGAGCTTCTTTTCCCTGCAGGGACAATTTATAAGCTTCCAGCGCCACTGTCAGTCCTGCGACATCAGCAATACTTTCACCAAGGGTCAATTTGCCGTTCATGTGCTTTCCGGGCAACACCTCATAAGTCTCCATTTGTTTGACCAAGCGGTCACCAACCTTATTGAACTTTTTGGCATCTTTTTTTGTCCACCAGTCATTAAGAAGCCCGTCTTTATCGTATTTTCTTCCCTGATCATCAAACAGGTGAGAAATTTCATGCCCGATAACAGCTCCAATGGCACCGTAATTCACTGCAGGATCTGCATAGGGGTCAAAAAATGGAGGGCGCACAATGCCTGCCAAAAAGACAATCTCATTCCAGGAGGGGTTGGCATAGGCATTGACCTCATAAATATGTTTTAAAAAGGCACGTCGGTCAGGACTTTTTGTCAGTTGTGAAAGGTTTCTTTCGTGCATGAACGCGATGCTTCTCTTCATATTACCAACAGCGTCGCCATTGACGATATTGAGGCCATCAATATTGAACCAATAGTCAGGATATATGACCTTGATTTTTGTATTGGCCAACTTTTCTCTAGCGCCCTTTTTAGTTTCAGGAGTCATCCAGGTAAGCTTTTCAAGTCTGTCGTCAAAGGCCTTCATTAGATATTCGACAATTTTTCTTAGTTGTGGTCGGCTTTCTTCGGGAACGTAGCGTTTAACATACTCTTTCCCAAGAGCATCGACCATGGGCTTTCCCATCCATCCCATATCCATAACAATATCTATATAGCGCTCTTTAGGTTTAGGTTGCCCAGCGAGGACTTTTCCGTGAAAGCTGAAAATTTCGTCACGATATTGTTTGGCCAGTACGACATGAGTATTCAGGAGGAGGTGATAGCGGAAATAGTCCTTCCATTCATCAATAGGTGTGTATTTGATGAGCTTTGCAACGCCTCTGATGGTGGATTTTGTTGTTATATTGATATACTGGGTCTTTGGGAGCTCTGCTTTCTCAAGAAAGCGATCCCAGTTCAATTCGGGAAATATTTTTTTCAATTGACTGGTTTTAGTTACGTTAAATCTAGCAATAGGGTCACGCAATTTTTCTAGTGGCCAAGTCACTTTGGCAATTTCTGTTTCCAGTTTAAGGGTGTTTTCCGCTCGTTTTCCCGGGTTGGAAAACTCCATGAGTTTAAAGGCTCTGGTCAAATGTTGCAGATACATTTCTCTGACAGGTTTATAATTTTTTTCCAGGTAGATTTCCCGAGCAGGTAAAGACATGCCATGGGCAGCAAGTATCAAGATAAAGCTTTGTTTCTTTTTGGCATGAAAATCCGCTTCAAATATTATCGGAGCGACACCAACATCATGATTGTTCTGTGCAATCATGTCTTGCAGGTCCTGTCTGGTTTTGATTTTTTCAATTTTGTCCAGGTCTAGTTGAATTGGTTTAAGGCCTTGAATACTTAAAGCCTCTTCATTGTTAAGCGTTAGATACCAGTCTTTGATCTTTTGTGCCTCTGATCCTACTTTATGATCGGCTTTGGCGATATCCGATATCATTTGTTTGATATTTTTAAAGGCAAACTCTTGAAGGTCCGCCATCGATCCCGCCTGCATTTTGTCGTCATCAATTTTAACAGTTTGTTGCCATTTTCCATTTACATATTCATAAAAGTCATCACCGGGAGCAACAGACTTATCCATGTGCTCAAGATCAACTCCCCATTTTCCAAATTGAGGTTTTTTATTTTGTGAACCAAGTTTTGTATGGGTACAGGAGCCAAAAGCAATCGTGGAAGTTACTAAAATAAGTAGTTTTGAAATAAGTCTGATATTCATCGCAAGACCTTCCATAAAGAATTTGAATAATGGAAACTTCATACAACATGAGGTGGAAAAATGAAACTGTGTTTAAATATGTTTACAAGAGGAAATGACTATTAGCATTATGCAAAGGAGGGAGCTTCCAAGTTTTTTCAAAAGATTTTGTTAAGATCGACTTTACTGAACTGACGCAAGTTCGACACCTATATTTTGAGCAAAGTCTAGATTTGGCTATAGGAAGGGTTTTTAAGGGGTTCGTTTCTTAATTGGAGAGGCGTTTGACTACAGGACCCAGCTCGGAGTGAGTAAGAAGCCGATTCCTTTTTCACGCTGGTTAGGCCGGAAAACGAATCACTTTTTA
>JAUILT010000043.1 GCA_030432925.1 Bdellovibrionia bacterium
TGCGGCAGGACCACAGTCCTGGTTGCCTCACTAAAAACCGCACCCAAATCACGTCAAGTGACATTTTCGATCACTCCATTTCGGTATCATTTAATTTGAGTAAATTCGGGGCTATTTTTGACTCAAATATCCGTTATTTGGCTCTCCGCACTTGAGGGGACGCCCTCTTTTGACACCTAAAATGGGCTCTAAACCCAATAAATTCGATTTAAACCTGGAATATGGATTGCTCTAACAGGCCTCAAAAGGGCAGTTCTAGGTCTTTGGAGTCATAAGGAGTCCTGCAATTCTGGAACATCACCTTGCGTTGAGAGGACAGCACTATGAAAATGTCAATTTTATTTATTCTTGTATTCGCTGCTGGGCTTGGTTTGAATATCCCTTTTGGGGCATTGGCCGACCAAATTGAGCTGAAATTGCTTCAGCCCAACAGGGTCTTCGGCTATGAGCAACTTGTCCCTTTTAGGTTGGTGGTTTCAGGACAGGAAGGGGGACCTGCTGAGAACATACTCATCTTGCGAGACATCAATAGAAATTTCAAGACCATTCAACCAGCTTTAGAGCAGAGCCAAAAGCGAAATGCAATTACGGGTGCTGATCAAATCATTGATGGGTATTGGAAGATATTTGAGGCAAGAGCTCGTCATATGGGAGTCACTCCTGAATATCAAAATCCAGATTTTTCTCCATTAGCTTATCGTAAAATAGTCGGGCAGCATATTTACGATGACGAAAATATCGAGAGCAATATCAAAATTAAGAGAGAGGACAGAAACCCTGTGCAGGATTACTTAATGGAACAGATGGGGATGGAAACAATCCAGGCTTTTTACCTATACCATGTTTGCCAGTACGGCTATCGGCAAAATGGGCTGGAGGGTGCAAAGCTCGCTTTCAGAGATTTCTTCGCCCGTAAGCTAGATTCTGTGGTTCTCCGTTTTGCGTACAGGGCTTTGGAATTTGCCGAGGTAAAGCAAATGGAAGCTATATTGAGCTTTGGTGATGTCAATCAGATGATCATTGGTGATTCGGCCATTGAAAGCTTTGTTGGCCCTTTGGTGGAAGAGTTCTTTAATGGTGTTGAAAATTCAAACTCTGTGATGGTTGCAAATATTATCCGAGATAGTGGAGTAGACTCTACTGATAAAGAGGCTGTTAGGAGAATGTTAATACAGGCCTTCACCCCATTATTGGACCCTGAGACTAGTGACGTAAGTTATTTATTAATGGGCCAGAAAGGCAGAATTCAAAATGGAATCATTGCAGAAAAAGAGGGCGGAAAACTTCATGCTCTTGGACCTAAATCTCTTCAAAGAAAGCTAAATACTGATTTTATTGAGATTATTCGACTTCAAACATACATGGGTATTCAATTCAGTCAGGCCTATGAGTTTGCCAATTTCTTAGCAACCAACCACGAATATATTATTTCTTATTCAGATGAGCATCACTCGAATCAGTATCAAGGAATATACTCATGGCTGAAAACTGACTTTGAAGCCGGAGCAAGGCGAGAAGTTCCTGCTAAAGAGAGCATTTGCTCCGCTCTTCTAAGAAGAGATGGCAGAATTCAAAAGTAGTATCTAGCGCCAATAGCAAAGTCGGCATCAAGATCCGTTTCTTCGATGAGATTCATTATAAGAGCCAACTCGACAAAAGCGTCAAACATTTGCTTCTTTATAGGAAAGTTGAGGCCAGCAGATCCTCTTGGTCCAATGAGAATTTCATTTTCTGCATTCCTTCTGTCCTTGGAAAGAATTCTTCCTCCACCCCCTAAATACCACCCGAAAGAGTATCTCTCCAGTTTTATAGTATTTAAAAAGTGCCACAGATACGTTGAGTGGAAATGAAAGTCTCCATCTCCTAAATGAAAACCCAGACCCGCATCAAGAGAGTTTTCTTTGCTCATTTTATAGTTGGCTGAAATCCCAGTTGGTCCTCCAATCATGAAGCCAAGGCCTAGCTGACGGGGACTTGCCTGAGAAGAAGCCGCAAAAAAAAGAAGAGAAGCAATGAGTGTTAGGTAAAGGATGTCTTTCATTGTATACATTCAGCGTCCAAAAATTCAAACCGGATCAGTGCGAGTCTATCATTGATAATACTTTGCATCAACGATCTTTTGGCGGGCCCAATGCTTCAAGTCAAAAGCCTCATCCCTCTCTGAAGACTTCACTCGTTGACAAAATATTTAAAATACACCACTTTCACTTTTTGGATATATGGAGGAACAAAGAGTTCTGAGAGAGGGAGAGCCGTCGTGAGATCTTTGATCATTGTCTTATTTTTTAGTCTTTTTTTGAGTGGACCACTTCATGCTCAGATAGCTTCGCCAATAGAGGTGGATTCATTTTTAGAAACTTTGGAGAGCAACTACGCACCTATGACATTTAAAGAGGGTCGCTATGGCTTCTTGTGGAGTGAGAAACGGGCCCAATTGAGGGAAAAACTTCTCAGTGCTCGGTCGACTCACGAATTTTATCTTATTGTCTCTGAGGTTCTTGGGGACCTCCAAGATGTTCATGTCAGCATTGGGTTGCCAAGTTCGTACCAGAAGTCTTTGCCGTTTCAAACGGTCTGGGTGCAAGGAAAAACAATAGTCAATTACATTGGTGATGACATTGTCAGGGCTGAGGACTGTGCCTTAGAAGTTGGGGATGAAATGGTTCGCTTAGATGGAAAGTCTATTTCTGAGTGGCACGATATTCTTCGCCCTTATGTAGGCACAGGAAATGCGCGAACGGATCTTAACTTTTTGACGCACAACTTATTGAATAGAAAAGAGGCCAGAAATGCCCTTTTTTACGCTGAGGACAACGATATAGCGGCATTAGAGTTCTCTCGTGAAAATGGATCCCTTTTCCGCTGTCATCTCAAATGGAAGAAGGTGGGGCTACCGATGTTGGATCTGCAAACTATCTCGCCTCTCAATTCTGAACGACTGTCTGGTTTAGCCGAAAATAAACAGTCTCTTTTTTGGAGCAAGACTCCGGATATTTTTAAAAAGTACTATTCTTCTGACGACATGATGACTTTGAAGAGTTTAACCAACACTCACCACGAAATGCTTAACCTGGATGTCGGTCTTCGGACTTCGTGGTTGGGTGAAGAAGATAATTCAGAAGGGAAAAAACTGGAGCTAGGAGCAAAAGAGCCATTTTTTGAATTTCCTGAAGAGTTTAAATTCAAGCCCTTTAAACCCCATTTACTTATGAAGCCTATCTGGTTTTTGACAGGTCTTAATGCCGGAACTTTTGAATATGAAGGGCAGAGAGTTGGATTCTTGAGAATTCCAAGCTACGTTCCCTTGGATTTATTATCAGCTCACTTAGGTTTAAAAAATGTGATTAAATATCTGAATGAAAATTCTGATTGGCTGTTGGTAGACCAAACAAACAACCCAGGAGGATATGTTGCATTTTCTGATTGGATCATAAAAGCATTTGTCGGTGAAATTGAAGATGTGAAGCATATGAAATTTAAGTTTCGATCCAATCGCAATGTTATGTCTATGTATCGAATGTTGCAAGGGCAGCTGGAAGTTGAAAATGATCAGGATGAAGATGAGAACTATAAAATTGATCTAAAGAAAAGGTATGGAGAAAAGCTGGAAAGTGAGCTTGGTTACCTAGCTAATGCCTTTGCTAATAAGGGTTTGGAACTTTCTGCGGAAGTCTCTCTTTCTGTTATTTCAGAATTGACATCGGAGCTGATTGAACAGCCTTTTAAAAAATATATTTGCGATGAGGATGGAAGCCTGAATCTTGTGGGTATGGCTTTGGAATATGCTCTGGGGTTTAACCCCGTTGGCCAATATTCTTATGACAAAAATAAGCCTATTGTTATGTTCATTAATGAAATGGATTTTTCTGGTGGCGATGCTACCCCGGCGATCTTACAGGATTATGGGCGTGCGACGCTGGTGGGAGTCACTACAGGGGGGGCTGGTGGCTCAGTCTCAGGCATTCAGCATGGGCTTCGCAACAGCTTTTCATACAGTGTGACTCAAAGTTTAATGATGCGCTCGAGTGGCCAATTAGTAGAAAATATTGGGGTTCAGCCAGAGATTCCCTTTGAACTTTCAGTCTCTGATGTTAAAGAGGAGTTCAAAAATGTTTTGCCAAGGTTATTAAAGACACTGAAAAAAGAACAGGTGATTCCTTAACAAGAAAAATTCAAACCGGATCGGTATAACTTCTCGCCTGAAAAGAGATTTCTCAATGGTTTTTTACAGCAACCACATCGACAAGTATGGGGCTTAAGAAGAAAGAGTTTTTATCTGCCTTTCTTTGATTCCAATCCACCCAAAAGTTTTCAACATCTGTGTGTGTGAGAAGGTTCATGTCGACCATCTTTGGAAGTATATTTTTAAAATATGACTCTGGCCACTGCCACAAGGGGTTTTTAGGGGTTGCTGTTCGCACATGAGCTTTGGTATCGATAATTTTAAGTCCTAATTCACTTAATAGAGTTGGTATTTCTCTTTGAATATTAAAATTACCGCCAGATTCGCCATTTCCAAACTCAATCATTTCAATAGCTTTTTGAATATTTTCACTGTGTGGAATAACTGAGAAGCTTTTTGAATAAGAAAAAAAATCTGTGATCGCAATCTTTCCACCTGGTTTTAGTGCACCAACAAGCTTTTTGAGTACCTTTTTGGGATTGTCTATAAAACACATCACCATTCTGGAGTAGATACCATCAAAGGTATTTTCTGGAAAATCAACTTCATTGATATTCATGACCATAGATTTTACATTTTTTAGTTCTAATGCATTTAAACTTTTAGAAAGATAACTGATGAATTTTTCTGAACTATCAATAGCAGTGACCTTTCCGTGTGCGCCAACAAGTCGAGAGAAGTTCAGGGTCGTATAACCAGGGCCACACCCCAAATCTAAAATATGATTTCCGACAGTAAAGTTAGCTCTTCGCCATAAGTCAGTAGTTTCTTTTTCCCAGATTTGATGTTGAAAGCCTAATCGTTCAAGCTCATCTTGGCTGTCAGTTAAGTAATAAGTATCCATAATTGCACTTCCTTTACTTGGATAGGCTCCTAATAAGTTATGACTTTACGAAAAAGGCAACTCAAACGCAACTGGAGTTCATTGAGAGGTCTGCTAGACTTAAGTTTATTTTTTAAAGAGAAGACTTTTACTTATTACCAATTCAATTTGTTTACTTATAATATGCCAAATAAATGATGTTTGTAAAAGAAAACCTACAGATTCTCGTATTAAAATGCCCCTACGTAAACTGGGAAAACAGGGAGACACGGGAGTATTTTACCAAGATGGTATCATTAAAATTTAGAGGCTATACAAAAAAACATCATATTGGAGTTATGCCTGTTGATACCACTGATTTTATTTGTGACCATATTCTTATCTGTGACAATAGTGAAAATAACTTAACTCCAATACTTGGGGTTAAAACGCTTGATTATAGACGTTGTGGTCTTTTTCATGCAGACTTTACTATTGAAGCTAACCTAAAACGATGTGGGTATAAAGAACATCTTAATGCTCTGTATTCCATTCTTAATCAATGTAAAGAAACAGAGCAAAATATTTCTTATTATAGTTCATATACGAGGCTCCCAGAAATATCAAAAGACCGTCCGTTGGCATCTTTTTTGAAGCGTTTGTTTGCAGGGCTTACAGTTTTGTATCATACTCAAGAGAATATATCTCAACTTTTGGGCTTAGGTGTTCCAAAGTACCGAACGGATGAATTTTTTCAAACATGGGGCTTCGAAAGGGTTTCTTACCAGGGGATTCCTCTAAAAAATATTCCATTTTTTATACTTGGTGGGATCGATGGTGTCTTCATTCATCTTAAACAATACACTCCTTATGCGTTAGAGTGCGCTGAAGAATGTATGGGTTTATGGAAAGCAAGAGTCACTTTGGGGAGTAACCCAATATTTCCTGAGAAAATTTATGATAGAGGCGTCAAGATACGCGAGCTACAAGGGTAGATTTTTTATCATTTTTCTCGATAATGTTCAGTATTATTTTTTCCCTGTTTAGATACTCCTGCTTTAAAGGAAGATTCTCTAAAATTGATGTTTTGTATTTATCAAGAAAATAAACTGTAGGTTCGTTACAAGAGGCCATGCTCTTTATCAAGAGACAGTTTTTTTCGATATTAAATACAAGTTCATTTTTTGAAGATTTGATAATTGTGTACAAAAAGAGTTGCTGATATTTATTCAAGTTATCAAGAGCACAAGAAATTAGATCCAAACTATTTTTAGAATTCTTATAGATATGGAAAAGGTTTCCATGGCTTTCTGGAAGTTTGAATTTTTTGATGATTTGCTCTGTAATGCTTTCCATTTTTTTGTCCAGACCAAAATTTAAAAGAATATCTTCTAACATCTTAAGATTAACTTGGTTGTCGAGATTATAAAAAAACGAAGGGTTTAAATTCATTTTATGAAAAGTTTCAAACAACTCTTCTCTTGTATGAATTTGTACTAAATAATAAAAAAGAGGTAATAAAAATCTGACTTTTAAACATCGGCTTCTTACATATCGAGAGGGCAGTAAAAAACCATTTTCTGTCGCAGAAGACCGAATCTCAGCGATTGTTTTACGATCTAAATATTTATAGTTTACCGCCTCAATGGGGAGGTTAAGAACTTGGCAAAGACGACTCCACTGGTAAACTGTCAGTGAGATATTTCCTTTTTCAATTCTCGAGTAAGTCGCTTGGCTGACCCCGATATCTCTCGCAATCTGTGATTGCCTTAAGTTAAGCTCTTTTCTTGCGCAAAGAATAAGATTATGAAGGTTTTCGTTAGTGAACATTGACACCTTCACAAAAAAAGTTTGGGTTTTCAAAATTAATTCTAAATTTACAAACAGGATCTCCAGAGTGAACGCAGCTAACTTCTTCTACTTGAGCTTGTGGTAGTCCTAAATACATAGTTGCGCCAGCAAGCCCTCCAACCCGATAAATGCACCGTTCTCTATGACCAATATGACTCACTTTAAAGATGTCCAGCATTTCTTCTCTCTCAAGAGATTCAACTTCACAAATCTTATCGGTGATCTTTACAATTTGATAGCGGTTATTTCTTTCGACGTCTTCAATAAGGCAGCCCAAGTAGTTTTCGTACATACTTTTAGGGGTTTTAAAGCTTTTCATTTTCTTTGCGAAATGGGTCCCGTTATTAGTTTGGATAGTATTAAGACCAATTTTATAAACATCCCAATCATTGAGACCTTGCATTTTCAAAAATGAAATGGCATCTCGAAATAAGTGGAAGTTCGACTTCTCATCGGGATAAAGCAAAATAGATTCGTCAATTTGTAGATGTCGGAGGAGCCCTTCAGCTAAGGTTTGCTCGTAGACTTTTTTGACATAGTTGAAGACATTAATAAGCATTGTATTTCTACTTCGAGCACCAACGGTATAGGCGTTTGGGATATGCTTGGCATTGCCAAGCCAATGTTCTCGTAAGGCGCGAAAGTCTACTTCACCATCTTCGAATCGGCTGAGACTAAACCCAATATATCGAGAGAATCTGGCGAATTTTTCTACTTCTAATGGCTTTTTTCCTGAAAGAATATGATTTAAGTCAGAACCCTGGATTCCAAGAGCTTCTGAAACTTCAGTTCTTGGTAAGTTCAAGTACTTAATAATATTATTCAAAAATAAAATCACTTTTTGTTCATATTGTTGCTCTAAAGAAATTTCACTCATATTTAACATTCACATTTGACATAGGGTATTATTACAGATAACGATCAGACTATATACATAAATCTATTAGGTTTGCCAGCAGTTTGACAAAAAGGTCGGTCCAAAAACTGGCAACTCAATGGTTTTGGGTGTATAGCAGTAAATCTCAAGTATAAAACTATGAATTGATATGAAAAATAGAGTCTCAAAAGGTCTCAATATTAGATCTCGTTCAAATACGTCATGTAAAAAACAAATATTGTTTATACATGGAAACTCCAGTTCAAGCCTTGCGTTCTTGGATATTATTCACTCAGGTTTGTTTGAGGATTATCAATGTATTGCTATAGACCTTCCTGGTCATGGTGACTCTGATAGAGACCCTCAAGCAGCCCATGACCCCTCTATTTATACTATGGATTATTACTCCAAGTTTATTGAAGAGTTTTTGCATCATCATAATTTTGAACAGCCTATTTTAGTTGGACATAGTTTGGGGGGTCACATTGCAACTTTGGTGTCTCATCGAGTAGATATTGCAGGTCTCTTTTCTTTTCAGGCACCCCCTCTAGAGTTTGTCGATGATATTTCAGACGCATTTTTACCTATAGATGAGTTGAATCTTTTGTTTAGTGCAGAAGTCAGTGACAAAAAATTAAGGCAATTTACAAAGTCTTTTTTATATGTCAGAGAAAGGGAAGAAGAGGTTTTTTCAGATTTTAAGAGGACAGACCCCTTGTGTAGAAAAAATATGGGTGAAAGTTTAGCTTCGGGGATTCGACTGGGAGAGGTTTCTATTTTCAACTCGCTTGAAAGGCCAAAGGCTATTGTATTTACGGACAAAGATCCCATGATTAATAGATCTTATTTATTGAGGCTTCAGTTAAAAAACTTATGGCGTGAAAAGCCTTTTATGATTGAAAACCTTGGTCATTATCCGCACATTGAAAACAGTGAGTTATTTAGCCGTGTTCTTAAATCTTTTTTAGACGATAATAACTTAGGGTCAGTCCTTACTTGAGCGAAAGGCCCTGTCTAAAGTGTTATTGACCTCTTTTCTAAGAAAAGCCTTAAACTTTTTATTAGGTATTCCATATACGTTTGAGACACTCTCCAATTTGTCGACAGGGGGAGATGAGATGCCTCTTTCCCAATTTGAAATAAATTGTGGAGTTGAATAACCCATTATTTGTGCAATATGCTTTTGTGTTATGCCCAAGGTAAGCCTTCTTTTCTTCAGATAATCACCTAAATTTTTTTTACTTATTGAATCAAGCAACACCTTGAGCTCTCCTACATAATCAAACTTATCTACCTTTTGACACCTTGTATGTCCGAAGCCATTGAGTTTGCTCATTTTTAACTCGATCTTTTTTGCCGACACTCCTCCTCGGAGTGACCTGAGCCAACCCCTTGGTGCCTGCTCATATCAACTGGCAAATTCAATCGCATTGGATATGGAATGGATGATATTTATGACCTAGATAGTTCACAAAGAATATCCATGCCTTTGGCAAATGACTCATGAGTCAATATTCACTTATGAATAATTGGGCATTATTTTCTCAAAGGACGCATGCAAGCTGATAAATAATAAATAAGGTGTATTTATACTGATCTGGTATAGACTTGATCGATCTGTGGCATCAGTTTTTGCTATTTCAGTTAGAAGTACTGGCAGGCTTTTTATTTTGCCAGGAAGATCTGTTATAAGCCTCTACAATGGTACGGATTTTTTGATAGGTTTGAGACTCAAATGCTTTGCTGCGCTTTAGGTAAACTTCCCAGTTTTTTAGCATCTTCTTTTGGTAAACTAAGCGCTGGGGGCCGCGCGTGGTGCGTTCCAAGTGATGATTAGCAATTCCAATATTCTTATAGTAATCAGCAGGAGAATCTTCTCGCTGCTGAACAAGGCTTTCTATGAGCTCACTGGCGAAGCTTAAATATTTTTTATTGAAATTATGCCCCATTCCATAACGAAGAATCTCAACAGCTCTCAAGTGATGTGCTAGCCAGTAGTTATTATAAATAACTTCTTCCCACGATGCTGGTGGTGGCGGGTCTGGAAAAGCTGTGTCTGGGTTAATCAGATAGCTTTTAGAGTTTGAAATGTACTCTTCCACATCAAAGGATTTTGATTTTCTTTCAACCTTGAAGGATAGTCCATAAGGAACTAGGCGGTATTCATTCTCATGAGATTTGTCTCCAGACTCCATGGCCCCTTTTTGTTTAATAAAGGTCATGTAGATTTTATGTTTGGAGTAGTTGGCATCAAAGAGCTTTTTAAAATTATACCCTAACGGATGAGTCGGACTATAAGCCACTCCAGGAAGAACAATTTTTGGATAGTGTTTGAGTTGGATTCTCTTCAGCCAAGGGTAGGACATTAAGGAGCGATCCAAAACCATTACGTCAGTACGGTAGTTCTCACACTGTTGCACATATCGAACTGCATTTGTATTGATATCTCCTAGAGTAAAAAATACGGCTCCTTTAGGCAAGGGTTTGAGTAAGTTTCGTCCAAACTCTGCAAAGCTATAGTTATTTCGAGCATTTTCTTTTTTAAAATGCCAACCTACTTGAATAAGGATAATAGTAATAGCTAAAGGGAGAGCAGTTTTTTGGCTTAAGGAATACTTTTTCATCCACCAAGCAGCACCAAGGCCTAAAAAGAAGAATACAAAGAGGTCGGGCATGATCCAAAATCGGGAGACAATATCTTTGTAAAGAGAAGCTCCTTCAACAAAGGGCAAATTAGCAAGGGAGTGAAAAAACAGAAGGTAACTGCAGGGAATAAATAAAAATAGCCAAAGTAGAGCTTTGTCATTTTTTTCTCTGGAGACCCATAAAAAGCGAATCGCTGGAAGAATAAGGGCCCATCCAAGATACATGGCCTGAACGCTGGTAGACTTTATGTAAAACCATAATCCGTAAAGCAGTTGATTTTTATCTGTACCCTCTGTAGCTAATTTAAAAGTTCCATACTCTTTTCTGAGGAAGTGTTTGAGAAAACCATCCCAGGTAGTGATATCTCCCCAGGCAATGAGCGGAGTCTGCAGTGAGGAGATATGTAGATATACATAAGGAGTGAGACCCGCAACAGATATTAAAAACAATTTGAGAAAATTCACGGGTTGTAGAAAGTAATTTTTGTGTTGGATAAGAATCCACAATCCCATGGGAATGCCAACAAAAATGAAAGTATGATGGTTGCATAGCCCCAGTCCAAAAATAAACCCCATCAGGTAAACAGTTTTGTATTGGCGTTCTTGCTGAAATTTGACAAAAAGATAGATCAATAAGCAGACAAAAAAATTATTAATAGTAAAAACCTCTGCTAAGATGGAGTATCTCCATACTAAAGGTGTAAAGGCTAGGATGCCTGTAGCTAAAAAGGCAGCTATTGAGTTTTTTGTCATTCGATACAGAGCTAGATAGAAAAATGCTGAGGCACCAACACTAAATGCAGCAGAGACAAGGTTAATTCTCCATCCAACGGTTCCAAAAGGAAGATAGCTGAAAAATTTTCCGATTATGATGAATAGTGGATAGCCAGGGGGGTGAATAATTCCCCAGGTGTAGGCGGCAGCGGTTAATTCACCGGCATCTCCACCGGCTACAGTGGGCCACAAAGTGTAAAAATAAATAGAAAAAATAAATACGAGAAGCCCACCAAAGAGCCATTTATCAATGCTTTCAAAGCTTTGAAATATACTTGGATGTATTGAGCTTTGGAGTGTTGGAGAAGAGGTGTTTTGTGTTTTTTGAGTTTTATTTTTATTTCTTTTTCTGGCCACGTCATCAAGTCCTTTGATTGGCGTATAAGTATTGTGAAATTGCAGCGCTGAGTCGTCAAGGCCAGACTGTACTTCGTATGAATAGATGTTCTGTAACCACGACTAAGGCCGGTCAGTCATTTGTCTAGATTCTAGGGTTTCCCTACTTCTCGTCAGTAGAAGTTTAAGTTGTTTTTCTTAGGCTTCCGATAGGATGACGAAGTGTTATACAAAGTGAAAAAAATTACTTTTAGGTAAGCAGCTCTTAACTATTTTAGGAAGATCATGAGTATTGTTTCGTCATTGAAGTCAACTAAGTACGCACAGGCTTCAAAGTCTATCGAAGAATTTTTTAAGCTCTCTGAAGAAGTGATTTTCGGAAAGAGTGAGCAGGTGCGATTGGCATTTTGTTGTCTATTGGCGCGTGGACACCTGTTAATTGAGGATATTCCTGGTGTTGGAAAAACCACATTGGTAAAATTTTTAAGTCATGCATTGAGTCTTAAAGAGAGTCGAATTCAGTTTACAAATGATTTATTGCCAGCAGATATTATTGGTACTTCTATTTATGATTCTGAAAAGGGGACCTTTTCTTTTCACAAAGGACCTATTTTTGGCGAAATTATTATTGCTGATGAGTTGAATCGAGCGACTCCAAAAACTCAGAGTGCCTGCTTGCAAGCTATGGAGGAGCGCTACGTTACTGTAGATGGAAATAGTTACTCTCTTCCGGAGCCATTTTTTGTTGTGGCTACGCAAAATCCTAGGGAGCAGACGGGGACGTACCCACTTCCTGAGTCACAGCTGGATAGATTTTTAATGAGAATTGAAATGGGATACCCGAATAGAGATGCTGAGAAGTTACTCCTTAAAGGGGAAAAACGAAGTGAATTGATTTCCAATCTCCAGCCAGTTATGAGCGGAAAGGACCTTGTCAATTTTCAAAAACAAGTAGAGCATGTATTTGTCTCTGATCAGATCATTGAATATATTCAGAATATATTGGATCAATCGCGAAGTTCAGCTATTGAGCATTATGGTCTGTCTCCTCGCTGTGGACTCTCCCTCATTCAGTCTTCTAAATCTTGGGCTTTTATGCATGGGCGAGATATGGTTTTTCCTGAAGATGTTCAAGCTGTGGGAGTAGCTGTCATGGGGCATCGCTTGAATCGTGGAGATGACTTGGATTCCACACGAGGAGTCAAGGTTGCGAAAGAGATTATAGGGAATGTCCGAGTCGACTGAAGCCGCACTTTCAAAGCCACTTCTTTCTGTGCAGAATTTTCTGAAGCCTAATAAGATTTATATTATACCCAACCGCTTTGGCTTACTCTATATGGTAGTCATTATCATCATGGTACTTACGGGTGCTACATATTCCAATAACTTAATTTATTTATTGGGATTTTTTTTATTTTCTGTATTCGTCTCTGGCATGGTGCAAACTCATATTAACCTTAATGGTGTCAGTGTTCAGGTAAGCTCCATTGATGATGCCTATGAGGGGGAAGTTGTCAGAGTTCATTTAGCTTTTAAAAATCAGACAAAAAAAACTAAGCAAACATTAAGAGCACAGTTGCCCAGAGACAATGAGTATAGAATGGAGATTCCTGCTAAAGTGGATATTGTGGAAGCTCATAAAACAGTATACTCGTCGCTTGAAGTAAATCACCACAAAAGGGGAGTGTATAATGCTCTTCGCTTGAAGGTGTATACTAATTTTCCTATGGGTTTGTTTGTCTCTTGGATGTATCAGGGCAGCGAAAAAGAGTATTTTATATATCCTCGACCAGAGAATTTTTCTGGCTCTGAGTATCAGCGAATGGGAGAAAGTCAGGAACTGAGAGTGGGGAAAACCGCTGACAAGAAAGCCGATTCTGATTTTCGTGAGCATAAAGAGTATCGTCAAGGGGAGTCTTATCGCCACATTGATTGGAAGGCTTATGCCCGAAAGCGCCCTTTGTTGGTAAAAACCTTTGAGGGTGAAACTGGAATACAAAAGGTCTTTGATTATTCAAAACTAACTCACCTGAACCCAGAAGAAAGGCTTAGGCAACTGAGCTTTTGGATTACTGAGAGCCTGCGCGCAAATGAGAATTTTCAACTGATTTTGCCTTATGAGAGAACTGGAATGAGTGATGGCTTGACTCATGCTAAAAAGTGTTTGAGATCTCTGGCTACTTTTTCAAAAAACAAAGGAATGAAGCGTGAGGGCTGAGGACAATGCAAAATTTGTCTATTTTCTTGTGGCATTGAATATCCTACCGCATTCAGTGGAGTTACCCAATTGGGTAATTATATCTGGTTTGACCTTTGTTTTTTGGAAATACGCTTCTGATCACTTTAATATTCCCACCCCCAATAGGTGGCTCATTTACGGGCTGGGATTGCTCACTGGATTAGGTGTTTTCTTTGAATATGGAACAGTTATGGGAGACGAAGCATCAGCAAGTATTCTTGTAATAGCTGTGTCTTTAAAATTATTTGAGGTCAAGAAATACAGAGATATTATGATTGTTACGATTCTTTGCTATTTCCTTTTGATGTCAAAATTAATTTCTTCTCAAACTATGATAATGACCATTTTTATGTTGGTAGATTTGGTTTTAATCACCAGCCTTTTAGCACTTCATCACTCTCCTTTGGATCAAGGAAATGCCAAAGCTTTGATTAAAAGGTCTTTTCGTCTGGCTGTTTTGTCATCTCCGATTGTGGCCTCACTATTTATTGTTTTTCCTCGATTTAATATGGGGCTTGGTAATAATACTCAGAGAAATCTTGCAGAGATGGGCTTCTCTGATCGGTTGAACCCAGGCTCTGTTGCTGACTTAATGCAGTCAGATCAGTTGATTTTTCGAGCTCGTTTTCCCAATGATGATCAACTGGCTCCGAACCAATTGTATTGGAGAGGAGCTGTCCTCAGTTACGTGGATGGTCTTCGATGGGAAAGAGGAGCTGTTTATAAAAATTTTTTTCGATTTCGTAGAGATGCACGTCCCCCCGAGGGAACTATTGTAACTGAAATTCACATGGAGCCACAGTCTGGGAAAAACTTATTTGTTTTAGATTGGCCAAGCTTTGTAAAGTTCCCAGAAGACAGAAGAAATTACCGAGTAAAGAAGTACCCTCACCAAATTTATGAGTCGAGAACCCCATTTATTAAGAGGGAGTATTACACTGTTTATTCTCAGGTAGAAACTTTTAAAGTAAATTGGGAACCATTTGAGCAGGATATATTTTTAAAGGTGAATGGAGAAGTGAGCCAGAGGGTTCAAGAACTCGTTGATCAGCTGAATTCAGACGACTCATTAACAGCACCAGAGCTTATACGGAAAATTTATGATTATTACGAGAAAAATGGATTTGTTTATTCATTGAAAAACCCAAGAATGGAAACTGTGGATGATTTTTTATTTGAATCAAGACAAGGTTTTTGTGAGCACTACGCAGGGGTTACGGCTCTTTTACTACGCCTTATGGGAGTTCCCTCTCGAGTGATCGTTGGCTTTCAAGGAGGAGAGGGAAGTTTTTTAGGAGACTACCTGAGCATTCGAGCTTTAGACGCTCATGCGTGGCTGGAGTATTACAATCAAGAAAAGCAAGGTTGGATTCGCCTGGATCCGACCGTTGTGGTTGCCCCGTTAAGAATTGTTGGAGGTGCCGGAGAATTGCTAGATAATTTGGGTGAAAACCCTGCCCAACGCCTTGGGGTAAAATGGGTGCAGGATGTGTTAGGCGATGAAGCATTGAAAAAATATTTTGCGGCTATGATGATATTTGATCAAGTTGATGCCAGTTGGTCCAATTTTCTTTTGAAATATGATTTTGAGTATCAAAAAAATATTTTACAGAGCTTGGGAATTTCTGTAAGTGCAAGATGGTTATTGGCAGGCCTTTCATCACTTTTTCTGGTTTTATTTTTAGGACTTCTATTGATTATTTTTTCTCGACAGCGCTCGAGAGGTGACAAGGTTACAGAAATCTATTGGCGGTTGCTTAAAAAGATTCAACAGGCAGGCATAGTCAAACAACCCAGTGAAGGGCCCGTGGATTTTGCAGACAGAACTTTAGAGGCTCTCCCCCTCTATAGGCAAGAGTTGCAAAAGATATTTACAGATCTGTTGGGTTACCGCTACTCCAGTCAATTAGCGACTAAACAGCAATTAAAGGACCTTGAGGCCCAAATTCATCAATTAAAAATTCATAAGCAATTAAATAAAGAGAAAAGTTCGTCACAGGAGATAGGCTCTTAATATGATCTCTTTGCAGTTGAAGAAAGATGTGTCTAGAGATATCAAGCGAGGTCATCCTTGGGTATACAAAGGGGCGTTGAAAATGCCACTGCCTCAAACATCCGGCTGGGCGAAATTATTGGATAAACAAGGACAGATGTTGGCCTGGGGAGTTTATGATATGGCATCTCCTTTGAGTTTTCGAGTAGTTAGTCTTGATAAAAAGCCCCCGTCACAAAGCTTTTTGCAGAAAAAACTAGTAGATGCATTATCTTTTCGTGATGCTTGGTTTGATATCAGTCAGACAAACGGTATCCGATGTATCCATGGTGAAGGAGATGGTTTCCCTGGTGTGATTTGTGATCGTTATGGAGACGTGGTTGTTTTACAGACAGATGGCCAAACTCTGAGTACTGTGTGGGATGTGGAGTGGTTAGCCCATCAAATTCAAAAGCAGTTGCAAATTAAAAGTGTTTTGATGAAGCCGCAAAAAGGTAAAGGTGAACCCCGGACTCTTATTGGCGAGAGACCCAGTGAGTCGGTAGAGTTTTTGGAGAATGGAACTCGATGGTTGGCAGATATATGGAAAGGGCAAAAGACAGGGTTTTTTCTTGATCAGAGAAAGAATCGAGAGATGATAAAAGCTCTTTCCAAGAGGAGGTCTGTGTTGAATTTATTTTCCTACACTGGAGGGTTTAGTATTGCTGCAGGTCAAGGGGGAGCTCGTCAGGTCACTAGTGTTGATATTTCTAGGTTTGCCATTGAGTCGTGTCAAAGGCATTGGGAGATGAATAGTTTACCTCAGAAGCTTCATCAAGGGTATGCCATGAATGTCTTTGAATTTTTAGAAGGGCAGGGTGAAAAATTCGAAATTGTGGTTGTGGATCCACCGTCTTTTGCATCCTCGAAGTCCCATACGGAAAAAGCAATGATGAGTTACACCCATGTGTTTGCTCAAGCAGCTAAAGCTGTGGCTCCAGGGGGGATATTGGCTCTGTCTTCTTGCAGCAGTCATATTAACTTTGAGATGTTTTATAAGATCAGTGTGGACAGTGTTTCTAAAGCTCGTCGTCGGGCTCGGGTGATCAGTATTCAAGGTCAGCCTGAAGACCATCCATTTCCTCTGGCCTGTCCAGAGCTAAGGTATTTAAAATTCTTTTTATTGCAGTTGGACTAAGAGCAAGCCCCACCACTTTAGGTGAGGCTGTATTTTTTATTCCGTTTTTTTAGAGGTCTGGATCTCCGGGGATACCGCCGTCTCCGTCACCGTCTCCGTCGCCGTCTCCGTCGCCATCGCCATCACCGTCACCGTCTCCGTCGCCGTCTCCGTCGCCATCGCCATCGCCATCGCCATCACCGTCACCGTCTCCGTCTCCGTCGCCATCACCGTCTCCGTCGCCATCACCGTCGCCATCGCCATCACCGTCGCCGTCGCCGTCACCGTCACCATCACCGTCACCATCACCGTTGCCGTCGCCATCACCGTCGCCATCACCGTCGCCATCACCGTCGCCGTCGCCGTCTCCGTCGCCATCACCAGAAGGTCCGGAGCCTCCATTGCTGCTACCATCTCCATAGTTTTGGTTTTTGAATCGGCAAGCAGTCACTTTATAGCCGCAATACCAAAGCGTTCGAAGGCCTTCTGATTCAAGGCGTGGAAATCTTGCCTGTGCCGCCGTGCAAACTTTTTTCATGTACCCTTTGTCCACGGAGTACCATTTGTTGGGGTTACGTCGACTTTTCACCCAAAGAGATGGACTCCCATCGGTAGGAAATAGGTGCTTTTCTGCTTTTGCACGGGTTTTGGGGCCACAAAATAGGTTGGATAGGTCTTTGCCCAAATTGGCAGAGGCCACTGATGATGCACAAAAAATAAGCATCAAAATCAGGTTCTTCATAAAAATCCCTCCCTTGGTAGGAATTAAGGTTTATGTGTCTGGTACTATTTCCCTCAGAATCTTCCTCAACTCACGGACTTCTTGAGGTGAGGAAGCATTTACTGGCCTATTGATAATTTTTGCAAGGCGACAACTACTTTGCACAGTTGACTCTATGAAGTGCCAGATTTACGAAAAACATGAATCTTTTGGGGGATTTATGGAAAAAAAGCGGACACCACTCATGCAGCAATTCTGGGATATCAAAAACCAGCACATGGATAAGATTTTGTTTTTTCGAATGGGTGATTTTTTTGAGATGTTCGGAGAAGACGCTGAAGCAGCGGCGCCTATTTTGAATATTGCTCTCACTCAAAGAAACAAAAAATCCGGTGATGATACAAAAATGTGTGGTATGCCTCATCACTCCATTGCTACCCCTATCTCTAAGCTACTTTCTGCTGGCTACAAAGTGGCTTTATGTGATCAGGTCGAAGACCCGAAACAGGCTAAGGGTCTTGTAAAAAGAGCTGTTACCAGAATTTTAAGTCCAGGTATGGTTTATGATCCTGAAACCTTAGATCAACTTTCTGCGAACTACCTGTGTGCTTGGGATTCAGAAGCCATTAGCTTTTTGGAAACATCTACTGGAGAAGCCTTTTACTATCGACTTTCAAACTTCAATGAGCAAAAACGGGTGATGACACTGTTGGCACCGGCTGAGCTTGTGGTGACCTCGGAGCAAAAAAGAAGTTTGCTCGAAGATAATCCTATGATGTCTTGGCACTTGTCTTTATTCGAAGGGGAAGGAGAAAGTAACAAGCCACTTCCAACAAGCGCAAAGCGCCTTTTGGGTTACGCAAAAATGATGCAAGGTGAGTCTGTGCTTCAGACTTTGTCTTCGTTTGAGGAACGCCGGTTGCATTCACGTATGGAAATATCTCAAACCGTTATGCGCCACTTGGAACTCTTTGAAACTTACAAGGGAGAAAAAAGAGGTTCTTTATTTTTTTCAATGAACCGAACCAAAACCTCTGCTGGTGCAAGGAAACTCAAAGAGTGGATTCGCTTTCCTCTCACCGAGAAAAAGGATATTGAACAGCGTTTGGATGGGGTAGAGTTTTGGGTGAGAAAACCCGATGCTTTAAAAGCTCTCAGGAAGCTTTTATCTACTATGGGAGATATTGAACGTCGTTTGGGTAAAGTTTCAAATCCGGGTTGCCACGCAAGAGATTTACTTGCTTTGTCTCAGTCATTGGTTGTCGGACTTGAGGCTCAGCAGTTTTTTGACCCTGACATGGTGGATGAGTCATTGACAGAACTAGCTCACGAACTGGCAGAAAAAGTTGGAAGTACAATTCTTGAGGATCCGGGGTTATCGATTCGAGAGGGAAATATCATTCGTAAAGGTGTGAATGCTCAGTTGGATGAATACATGGTGGTATCAAGAGATACCCAGCAGCTTCTCAGAGACCTTGAAGAGCGGGAGAGGCAAAGTACTGGAATTGCCAGCCTAAAAGTACGATTCAACAATGTATTTGGTTACTATATTGAAGTGACCAAAACCCACTCGAATAAAGTGCCTAAACACTATATAAGAAAGCAAACACTGACTCATGCCGAGCGCTATATTACCGATGAGTTACAAAAACTTGAAGATAAGGTTTTAGCGGCTAAGTCTCGTCGGAGTGAATTAGAATATGAAATTTTTTGTGACCTAAGAGATTTAGTTCTTAAGGCGAGTTCAGATCTTATTGTTCTAGCTCGCCGCTGGAGCGAAGTCGATGTGATGGCCTCACTGGCTTGGTTGGCTTTGGAACACGATTACAAGCGTCCGACCTTTTCTAAAGTGAGGACCTTGCAGTTAGAAGGGTCTCGACATCCGGTGGTCGAGCAAGAGGTGTCACGACAGTTTGTTCCCAATGATATTTCATTGGGAACCTCGGAGTGCCTGCTTTTAACGGGTCCTAACATGGCGGGAAAAAGTACTATAATGCGCCAAGTGGCATTGGCCAGTATTATGGCACAAATGGGATCTTATGTGTCGGCTCGACGGGCGGTGTTACCCATATTTGATAGAATTTTTACTCGAATTGGAGCGAGTGATCATTTATCAGAAGGCCTATCTACATTTATGGTAGAAATGAAGGAAACCGGAGAAATGCTTTCAGAAGCCACTAAAAACTCACTGGTGATTTTGGATGAGGTGGGTCGTGGAACCAGTACTTATGATGGAATGAGCCTGGCACAAAGTATTTTAGAGTACTTGTTGGAAAAGAAAAAATGCATGACCCTATTTGCAACTCATTATCATGAGATTACCAAATTAGAACTTAAATATGCTCAGGTCCATAATGCTCACATGAGTATTCGCGAAGAGAAAGGGCAGATCTCTTTTTTGCACACTTTGAAACAGGGGCCAGCAAATAAGTCTTATGGAATTCAGGTGGCTCGACTGGCCGGGCTTCCTGCCCCGGTCACTCGAAGAGCTGGTAAGCTCCTC
Source organism: Bdellovibrionia bacterium (assembly GCA_030432925.1). Lineage (GTDB taxonomy): Bacteria > Bdellovibrionota > Bdellovibrionia > Bdellovibrionales > UBA1609 > JABSOQ01. The sequence continues at coordinate 20,081 of JAUILT010000043.1, forward strand.
GAAGGTCTGGAGGGAATGAATGGAGGAGGGCCTCAGCTCAATCTTTTGGATGCCGGGGGAGCTGATAAGGAAATTTGGGAAGAGCCTCCTGTGGGAGAGGTGCCGGAGGAAGTGATGAAAATGATGGAAAGCCTTAAGAATCTTTCGTTAACGGAAACCACACCTCTTGATGCTCTAAATTTGATTGCAAAATGGCAAAACGCACTTTCTTAACTCAAGAGGAGCTAAAAACAGCTTCTAGTGAAGTTCGCGCACCACAGATTCAGGAGTTCTCTGAGGAGGGATTGTCTATCTCTCGAACATCTAAAGAGTTCTCTCTTTGGCTGGGAGATTGTTTACAAAAGAAATTTGAGCAATTAGATGGCTGGGAAGAGGCCGAGCCTGTGGCCCTTGGATCGTGGGCCCGAGATGAGCTATGTCCCTCATCCGATATTGACCTGATATTTTGTGGCAAAAATGCAGCTATTAAAAAGCTGGTAGATCAAATTCAAGAGGCAGGGTTTCGGTTGCGCTACCGGGTTCCACAAAATTTTTCTGATTGGACGGAGGGAGTGGAGCCGTTTGATGTATTAGCAATTCTTCAGGCTCGAGCCTTTCATTGGAAAACTGTGGAAAGGCTCGTTCAACAACAGGCCAGGATCGAGGAAAAAGGAGCCTCTTTTAAAACCCAGTTGATGAAGGCAATGAAGTCTGAAAGGCGTGAGCGCATTGAACGCTATAATTCTATTTCAAATTTTTTGGAGCCTAATATTAAATATGGACCGGGTGGTTTACGAGATCTTCAGCAGGCACTTTATGTCAGTCAACTTTATCCAGATCGGTTTATTGATGCTGAAAGAGCCTTAAAGATTATTGATGAATATAAGGCTTTCTTTCTTTCTATTCGTCAGAAACTACATTTAATAGGTGGTGCTGAAGTGCTGACAGCCAATGAGCAATGGGAGTTGGCAGATTGGATGGGGTTTGAAGATCATTTGACGTTTATGAAAGCCCTTCAGATAGGGCTGGCTAGGGTGAGCTTTTATGCTGACTGGATGGTGTCTCAGGTTACGGAGTCTAAGAAAAAAAATCGAACGATCCAGTCTTTTAATATGAGAAAGTTATCAGATGTATTTTCCTCTCTGAAGTCTGATCCGGGGATTCTCATGCAAGCCAAGGTGAGGGAGAACATTGATGGTATTTTCCGAGCTCGGCCTAAGTCGAGAGCTTTAGGGAGATTACTTAACACTTACTTTAAAATCTCCGAGGACCGTAAGTACCTAGATGCTCTCTTTCGGTCCCGCACGTTAGAGATGTGCCTTCCGGACCTGCACAGGGTGAGTGGACTTTCTCAACATGATCATTACCATCGCTACACTGTAGATGAGCATATTCGTCAGGCAGTTTTAAAGTTGAAGAGTTTTTATGACCGTCCTCAAGGGTTGGGAAAACTGAGAGAATTTACTAGGGATTTTGGCTCTAATGACTGGAAAATCTTATTATGGTCCTCTCTTTATCATGACTTGGCTAAGGGGTTGGGGGGAGATCACAGCACTCAGGGAGAAGACCTTGTCAAGGAGCACTTTACTCGGATGGGGCTCTCCCTTCGGATAACTGTCGAGGTGGCATGGATGGTGAGGAATCACTTAATTTTATCGACAGCAGCTTTTCGAATGAACCCTCAAGCCCCCAGCACTTGGAAGCGCCTCCACGAGTTAGGGGTTAGAGATCAGCGTTTGAAACGCCTGGCAGTGTTTACGGCTGTGGATATTCAGGCGACGAACCCAGAAGCCTGGAGTGATTGGAAGCAACAACTACTTTATGATTTAGTAAAAACCATGCAGCAACCTCATGCCCAGAACTTTATGAGCCTTCTGACCTTAGCAGAAGAACAGAAAGTGAATCTCTCTCAGGAGTTTATTCGTGAGATGGACCCGTTTGTGATAGCAAGTGTTCCGGTCAAAGTCCTTTTGGATGATTATCGTCAGTTAAAGAAAACAAAAAAAGATCTTCCTTTGAGGGTGCTAAAGAACCGAAAGGGAGAGGTATGGGTTCGTTTTCACAGAATTAAAGATGAAGCGGGGCTATTTTATCAATTTGTACAGTGGTTGTTTGCTTCGGGTTGTCGAGTTCAACAGTCGTCAGTAAAAACCTTAAAACCCTATGGGGTGTATGATTGGTTTCATTTAAAGACCAATCTTTCAACAGCTCAATTAATAAAACGATTAGAGATGATTCAAAATCAGGAATCTATTAGCGAAGTAAAAGCATTTTTTGAAGCTATTCAGCTGGTCTCGGAGGATGAAACAGGTGTGGTGTTATCCTTTCGAGGAAGAGACCGTAAGGGGTTATTGATTTCAGCAGCAAGAGCCCTTCATGAACTAGAAATGGAAATCACTTGGGCGAAAGTTCATACATGGGGGCGCCAGATTGAGGATATTTTTTCTGTTCAAGGGAGAGTCGAGAAGAAGCAGTTGCTGGTTGAGTTGGAACAACGCCTGTTGGACATCAGGAAGTAACGGCACGCATCATTTATAAGGGAGAAGCTTTGGGCATTTTGAAGAGACACTCAACGTAACATAAAAGTTTAATATTGAAGTTTAAGAAAGAGAGTCAAAAAGCCTAAAAGAGTTATTGTTCGCGCCTTATTTTTTGAATTTTTAATGGGTTCCACAAGAGAGATAAGTGGTTAATGTAAAAATAATTTTTTGTCAGGTCATTGGCTTTAGTCTATTGGACAAAAGGTTAAGTCCAGTTTAAAAAAATAAAAACTTTTGCCCCTTGCGAACAGTCCAAAATCCTGTAGACTTTAATACAGGTGGTCGAGCCGCCGTTAATCTAGCAGTAAGGGTGAGTTTAATAACAATCTAATTGGGGAGGGAGCAAGGATGCTCAGAGATGTCCTAATACAAAATGGTTTGTCAAACCGCGAAGCCGAAGTGGCAGAACTGGTTACGAAAGGACTGTCCAACAAGGAAGTTGCCAATCAACTTTTCGTTACCGAAAAAACAGTAAAATTCCATCTGACAAACATCTATAAAAAGATGAACGTCAAGTCTCGTGCTCAGTTGATCGTGTGGTGTTTGCCTCATATCGGCTTCATCGAGAAGGAAGAGCGTCAAGCAGGGGCCGAAGCTGTACAGACTCAAAGCACTATGGGTCAACAGCCTTCGAATACAATTCCCGCTGGAAGTGCCACTGTTGGTGGTAATGATCCTGTGATTCCTACTTTAAACCGTGGTAATGGAATTGATGGAGAGTCAAACTCTTCATTCTGAGAAGCATCAAAAGAGTGAGTTTAACGAGGGGCCCGAGCTTTAGTTAGAGGGGCCCTTTTTTTATATCAGATCAGTGTCATTTTGTGAGGAGGTGATCGTGAAAGAAAAAGAAGTCAGTGACTCTTTAGTGACTATGACTGAGATGGTTTTGCCGACTCATACAAACTCCCTGAACAGTATATTTGGAGGGGTGATTATGTCATGGATTGATATAGCAGCAGCGATCTGCGCGCAGAGGCATTGTCAAAAGCCTGTAGTTACAGCCAGTATTGACGACCTGCATTTTATCCAACCTGTTTATAAGGGCTGGATAGTCAATTTAAAGGCTTGTGTGAATTTTACGGCAAATACTTCTGTAGAGGTGGGAGTTCGTGTGGATGCGGAAAACCCTATTGAGGGTGAAACTTTTCATACGGCCTCTGCTTATTTGACTTTTGTTGCTCTAGGAGAGGGTGGAAAGCCCTCGCAGGTGCCCTCAATTGTACCTGTAACCGACGAGGAAAAGCGTCGCTTTGAAGCTGCTCAAAAAAGAAGGCAATGGCGTCTGGAGCGACGAGACTACTTTAGCAAAAAATAGCCGTTCTCATTTGTGAACACTTTGTATCATAAAATTCTTACAACTTTTGACGATATCGTTAGCAGTTTCTATGTTGAGCCCATAACAATATTTATGGGAGGAAACATGAAAAAACTGATGATTATTACAGCATTTATTGCGGGTACTTTTGCTTTCAATGCTCTTGCAGAGACTGGGGTTGTTTTTGTTCGTACGGGGACTCAAGGGGAGATCGAACCAGCTCTTTTAGAGACTGCTGAACAGATCAATACTGGTGAGTATCCACGAAACAAATATCAAGATAATTGTGATGTCTTTGCTCGTCGACAAGTTTACACTGTCGAGGTAGGGGGTAAACGCTACCATTCTGATAGAAATGGTCATCTGACTCCTTACTGGTGGGGTGTAGTAAAATACAACTGCCTTGGTGGCGGAAGGTAGCCAATAGGGCTGCAAATCAGTTTCAAAAAACTGAAAAATTCAAACCGAATCGGTATAAGTTGGAAGGCTCCTTTTGAAAGGGGCCTTTTTTGTTTAACTTATTGACGAAAAATATTTTTCTGAACTGTCAAAAAGTCTATGGAATCACTAAGGGATTTCCGATATTAGAGGGAATGAGTGGAGCCTATGTTTTGGTTATTTTATTGTGTTATCTGAGCCTGGCATGTTCGCCGATGGGAGCTTCTGATAACGCTCAAAAAGATTTGAGCAGTTACGTGGCGCAGGGCTGTGGTACGCCTGCCATGAGTAGGGTCACTCACTCTAAAAGAACCCCTTTAACCGTGAAAAAGTGGAACTTCAAAACTTCTGGAGAGGGTCAAG
>JAUILT010000044.1 GCA_030432925.1 Bdellovibrionia bacterium
TTGGTTAAAGATCGCTTCAGGGCCTGGCTTAACCAATAAAACCCTACCTTGGTAGGTTGACCTTCGAGGTCCAATTCCTGGTTAAGTCAGGCGATGCCTGCTTTCATACATTGTCTCCGAAAAAATAAAACCATAACCCCACATAACCAGAAATAATCGCCTCTGGAGGCTCCGTGGAGGCTCGCTGGAGGCTCGACATTTTCCACACTATTCGGCCCCAAGCCACACTCGCAGCGGATTTCCGGCGGAAATCCGTAAGGTGCACAGGTACGTCCAAAATTTTCGGGTGGTGGATTTTTGCAGTGAGGCGAGGGATATTTGTCTGTCGCCGGAGCCAAACTCAAAAATAAAAATCCAATGCTGGACTCCTGCGGGAAAGGAAGTTTTCCTTTGGCAGATGTAAAAACGGAGTCACAAGTGCCAAAGAAACCTAAAAACTCTCCCACCAAAAAATCCATCGAAGAGTCCCAAAGCATTTCACAAGATCCTACCGACAATCTCAGCACCCAACTTCAGGACATGTATCACCAACTCCGCAGTATTGGCGAAACTTTACAAACATTAGATTACAACCTGGCTGATGGTGTTCACCTGCTGGGCTTTGGAATTTGCTTATGCCAGTTGGCTGAAAAAGTTAAGGGGCTTGAAAATCATTTAAAGCACATAGATTAATTCGAGCTATCACAAGATTTTATTTTAGGTACCCTTACCAATTTATTATCTAAAAAGTAAATGTCTCTATTTTCATTTTCAACAAATGTAGTACAGCTAGGTGTCATATGCCCCAAATCAGTTGCAATTTGAAGTAACCTAAACAGCCATGCGGAGTGATCTGCTCCTTCGGACTGTACCATGGGGTGATACTTAGAATTTCCAAAAAAACTAATTTTTCCGTCTTTTTCATTGGAATTTCTGAACAATAGACAGGAGAGGTTGTTTTCAGGACTTTTAAGATCTGAACGCTTTAGCACTTCACTTGAAAAATGGTCAGCAAAGTCTTCATCGAAAAACTGCTTTTTATTTATCGCTAAAGTTGGCTTTTCATCTTCATTCATTTCATCAACCCAATAATAATGCCTGCCAACTAAACATTGGCTTAGTTTTTCATTTGGATCTCCCATTTCAGCCTGGACTCTGTGTCCTAATTCATGAGCAATAACTCCCGCACCTGAATTTGGGTTTAAAACGGAAGGTGAAGATAGGATAATTTTATTTTCAAAAGAGTAAGTATGGTCTTCAAGACCCTTTGGTAGGTACATCATACAAAAATCTGACAAAGTTTCAAACTCATCATCAGGAGAGTTTTTTGCGTAGTCACTTATGACCGTTATTAAAGTACCTACTCCGATTGTATCAATCTCATCAAGTTGGGACATATCCACTCGCCTGGATTCAGTTTCCTCCATGGATAATAGACTTTGATTAAGTTCAGCAACAAAGTTACTTTCATTTTTTGGCAACAAAAATTTTGCTTTATCAAACATATTTTGAATCTTTGATGAATCTTGCTCATTATACATATTAATTGTCTGCTTAATGGCATTGCTTTTTATCCGCACAAGTAGCCGGTTGAATTCATTTAGTTGCTCTTGCGTTGGTCTAGTTACAATATGGGCAGAAATACTCTGCTTACAAATATTGTAGGCTTTCATTTTAGAGAGTTCAAAGTTTTCGTTTGAAGAAGCAATTTCTTTTTCTATTGCATTCAACACGTCTTCTCTTTTGACCTGTTCTTCAAGATTTAACTTCGCCTCTGATAGTTCGGGCCAAGGGTTTTTAGAAAAAGAAGAAAACACGGCTGAGGTTTGGTAGAGATCGGCAATAGTAGCTTCTTCTACAGGGAGTAAGTCTTCCTTGTTGACGAATTTTTTGTATGCCTCTTCTCGAACTAGGGCTTCGTATAATTTTGGAAAAGCATCAAGGATAACCAAAAGATTGGTATTCATTTCTAAAAGAAACTGTGACATAGAAGACTCAAAGTCAGTTGTTCGATATTTATAGAGAATGAACGTTCTCAAGCCATTATTTCGGATAATATTCGCATTTTTATACCAGTCACTAAAAATTGTTTTTGTGAGAATTTGCAAAGCAACTTCAGTGTTGTGTTTTTCATCACCACGAAGGCTATTCATGACAGTTTCTTTTAGACGAAGTTCTTTGTTATCTTCCAGATAAGTGTAATCGTAGTCTTCTGACTCGTATTTTTCTAATAATCCGTAAAGATAAGTGTAACGTGCAAAGTTTTTGGTGAATTCATTCAGCTCAAAAGTTGTTTGACTCGGTAGTGATTTAAAAAAACTCAATAAATCTTTATTTTGGGATTCTGTCTTATCATGGTCGAGTTGTATCAAAGACAACATTTGCGGCCAAATGACTGCATCAAACTTGCTTTCAGCAATTGGCAATAGTTGAACTTGGTCGGAGGTCAAAACATAATCATCGTCTTCCAATTCAAAATAATGAGTTTCAGAAATTTGACAAATAGACTCCACGCAACTTTTTGCTTTGGCTTGAACTTCCGATACCCACTTGTTTTGATCTAAGTGAACGTCCGGAATATTGATATCTGGCTTTTTTAGTGTTTCGCCATTTGGCAGCACTATTTCAGGCAGGTCAGGCATTTTAGGTGGTTCGTATTTTTTTTCGTCAGGTAAACAACCACTAATAATAGTAGAAGTTATTAAAGCGCCTACAAAAACTGTAACTCTAGACTGACTCACTATTAATCTCCTAAGACAATAAAACATCTGAAACATCAATATTCGTGCCTATCCCAACTACACCTCCGAAAACATTGAAGGATTTAGAGAAGTAAATTTTTCCAAAATGTCCAATAATCGTCATTTGGATGGGCAAAATATCTAGCAAGAAGCTGTAAGTATCTGTATTTACTTATTTATATGAATTTAAAATATAGAAAAATTCATATTACCATCGCCGACTTAGGTAGAATGGGGGCTCCTAGGAGGCTGCATTTTTGGATGATTTTGGGCTCATCATGGGCGTCTGTGAATAGGGCTATATTTTGAATGGTTGAGAGGGTTGCCAGAGTTTCCAGGCCGGATTTGTCTGAGTTTTCACCGAGGTTCTGGTCCAATAACACAAAGTATCCATTTTCTTTGGCTTCGGGAGTGCTTGTCCGCTCTCTAAAACTCTGTGAGTTTTTGAACGACTTGATTTTTTTATTGGGGTATTTGAATTCTAATGCGGTGTGAACGGATTCGCTGTCATCGACGAGCACCCAGTTTTCAAATTCATCGGCTACAGACTTGCTGTAGTATTCCCCGCCAACATTTGTCTTTGGAATGGAGAAGATGACTTGCACGCCTTGATCTTTTGGAGTCATGTTTATTTTTCTACCCCAACCTTCTACTTTTTGTTTGGCACTGAAAAGACCGAGGCCACTTCCACCAGGTTTTCCTTGAGTGAAGTTTTTGTTAAATACATATTTGGCACTATCCTCATCTATACCATTTCCGTTATCAGAAGTGAGGACTTCAACATGAGTGTCAGATTCGTTGAAAGTGATGATGATTTTACCTTCATCGGGTGCAATGGCATCCATAGCATTTTGTAAAATATTGGAGATCACCCAGTCAAAGTTTGAGGAGTGAATTGAAACAGGGTGTAGCTGTTTTAATTTCTGTTGCAGCTCAATTTCTATATTTAAGCCCAAGCTTTCAATGACAGCTCTTTTTCTTTCAATGGCTCGATCTGCCATAAATTCTAAGATTTCAAAAGTTTTGGTGTTTTGTTTTTTTCGTCCTCCGACTTCGTCAATGCAAGTCTCAATGGTATTGGAAATATCATAGAGTTGCTTTTTGTCTTGAGTGTTGAGACTGGTAGAATTTTCAGCTAAAACTTTTAGATACATTAGAGGGTTTCTAAGGTCATGCCTGACTTGGTCGGCGACTTGAGTTTTGGCTTCGAGAGCTGCTTTTCCAGCTTCGAGGTCTCGAATGGATTCTTCACGTTTTTTTAAGGAACACTTCAGTGGCTCCAACCTTTGATTAAGAAGAAATGTGGTTCTGGCATCGCTGGGAAGCAGGGCTTTTGCTATCTTGTTCAGCAGTCCAGATCTCGATTTGCCAGATTTTATCTCCATTTTAAAAACTCTAGCCAGCTCTTCATCCATCACTTCCAAAACTCGTTTTCTCATCAAATTTAACCACAAAGAAAGCAGCCATCCTGAAATCAAAATCAGAGGGGACGAAATAGCAAATATATTTGCCGTTTTTGCAGATAAAAAACTATGTGTGCTGAACAATACATTGAATGAAATGTCAGATCGCCCAGCCACTTTACATTTATGAGTGGTATCAAAGACTTTATTTGTCGAGTAAATAACATTTCCAGATTCATTAAACTCAAAATCCATGTTGGAAGACTTCTTTAATTTATCTGCGGGCCGCATGGAGTCACTATTTTTCCAATAAGTAATGGATTTCATTGCATTCTCTACACCTGTCAATTATAATTGACAGGTGCGTAAAAGAGAGGTAATATGCCTATAGAGAGTAAGCCCCGTGAAGCCATCTATTATCAGACAGCTAGCGGAATTGAGCCTGTTTACGACTATATCAAAAAAATGAAAGACCACATTGGTCAGGCTAAAATTCGAGCAAAGATATCAAAGGCTGAACGTGGAAATTTTGGGCAAGAAGGAAATGGCTATCGACACATTTCAGGTGATGTTTGGGAGCTAAAAGTCCACTACGGCCCTGGTTATCGAGTGTACTTTGCTCTGGATAACGACGAATTGATTGTTTTATTGGTGGCTGGAGATAAGAAATCGCAAGATGCTGATATTTTAGAAGCTCAAAAATATTTGGATGATTACAAAGGTCAAAAGGAAAAATCATGAAATACAGAAAATTTAAAGATTCCTTAATTGAAGATTTAAAGGAATTCGAAGCTGCAAAAGCCTATTTACTTTGTGCTGTGGAAGAAGATGATGAAGACTTCTTGCTGGAAGCTATGCGCCTGATTGTGAAAGCCTGGGGGCCATCAAAAATCAGTGAAATGGCTGGTGGAAGCCGACAAAAATGGGATCAGCTAAAAAACCCGACCTTTCAGACGGTCAGTGACTTCTTAGCAGCCTTTGAGCTTAAGCTTGGAGCCGTTGAAAGACCCGAATCTGCCTAAAAAATTACTGGAGGCTCGCTGGAGTGTCCTCCTCCAAAATTCGAACTTATTGAAAATACATAAGAAAATCTAAATCGACGAAGCCACCAAAATCTGATAAAAAAGCCCATGTCTGAGCAATTTTTTAAGTCATTTTTTTGGTTTTTAGCATCTTTTCTGCGAACTCGCAGAGATTTGGCGGTTGAGAATATCGCCCTTCGCCAGCAAATCACCATCCTCAAAGATAAAAACCCACGCCCAAAACTCAAAAATTCAGATCGTCTTTTCTGGGTGATTTTATGCCGGTTTTGGAAAAACTGGAAGAGTTCATTAATTATTGTCAGACTCGAAACTGTGATTCGTTGGCATAGAAAAGGCTACAAATTTTATTGGACTAGGAAAATAAAACCTTGTGGTCGCCCTCGGCTCGATATCAACATTCAAAAACTGATCCAACAAATAGCTAAAGAAAATGATTGGGGTGTTTCTCGAATTCATAGCGAGTTGCTGAAGTTGGGTATTGAAGTTAGCGAAACAACAATACTTCGGTATTTGCCAAAAGATTTAGAGCCACCAAAAACAATGCATCCCGATAAGCAATGGATCAAACAGCACCTTCGCAATGCTTTTCCTGGAGATCACAAATTCAAATATTTGATCAGGGATAATGAAAATACTTTTGATGAATGGTTTGATTTGAAGCGATTAGGAATTGTTTTGGATTCTGAGAGCATTTACTAGGTCCCTGGCTAGTGTTTAGTATAGAGCTTGCTCTCTTTCATCTGGTTATTTATTGAAAAATGAGCCCAGATGATTTCAGGAAGTGTTTGAGGTGGAAATGAAAAAAGTCTTAAGATCAGGTTTGAAATTGAGATTCGCATATCGGGCCGTGATTCTCTTTTTATTTTTGTTGATCGTCAGCTGCGCAAGTCTTCCAAAACTTGAAGCACCGACTCGGAGTCGGTCAGATCTAGTTAAACAGACTTCAGCCATTCGCAGTTTTTCCATTCCCGATTCAAAAACAACTAGGGCAAAGCTAGCTAAATTTAAGAAAGCTTTGACAAAGGGCAAGCTCACTGACTCTAGCCTTAAGCTTCACGATGAGTTGTTAGAGACATACATAAGACTCAAAATACAGGCTAATACTAAGATAGAAGTACCGGCTAACGGTCGGCTGATTATGTCACTTGAAACGTATTGTCTAGATAGCGGAAAATCCTCTCCCGTTTCAGATGAGTATTTTTACTGGCAGAAAAGCAACAATCCTGGCATTAAATACTATCAGAAGATTTTGAATTTTCGTCGTCAGAAAAAGATCAGTCAAAAAGAGACTCAGACTTTACTTTGGAATCTGGCAAATAAGACGAATTGGGAGAACTATCCTGATCGACTGAAAACCGTGCTCAGGTCTATTGATCTTCAAGCCGCAGTAAAGTTGCCCTCTGAGCTTCGAAGCCAAGTCATTGATACAGTGGCTGATCAGGTGTTGCAGATTCCTGAAGCCTCTGAGGTTAGGGATACAGCAAGACTGATTGAGGGGAAATTCTATGAGTTTAATGATATTCGCCGGAGAGTCGAGGGATTAACATCAACTGAACCTCTGAAGTCAACCGAACTGGTTCCACAGCTGCCTAAGAGTGAAATCTTCGCTGAAAGTAGAAGCGAAGGTTTTGAAGGCCAAGAGGTCACTTTCTATAACCCAACGGATGAGCTTCGACAGATTGACGTAACTCAATATTATCTCGCTCCAGCAAGGTCTGATGTTCAAAGAATTGGCATAAATCCTTTAATTGTTAGTGATGCCAGTTTACTATCTTGTTTAATATTGAAAAGTGGGGTAACAACGCAAGTCAAATCAAGACCTTCGTTATTAAAGAGAAAGTATCTGGGTATGCAGGAAAGGTCTCCGGAGGAGAAGGGCATCAGTTTTTGATTCCATCTGATGTTGATCTCTCAAAAGTTCTACGAGAGGTAAAGTAGATGTATGAGTTCAGGTTCTATGATGCGACCGAGATAAGGATGGGCTCTCCCTATAACTTAGCAAAGATTGAGATTAAGGGTAATTTTTTGCCGGATACTGAAGGTTTTGACTTTCAAGACAAAGCCACCATAAGTGAAGATGGTCATCGCCTTGTTCTCATTGAATGGACGGTGTCTAAAAATAATCCTGGCTTTAGGGTTTGGGATGTCGATGGTCGTACCCGATCAGTTAAAAAGTCAGAGGTACTGGAGGGCTGCTGTGAGAAACTGTATCCCTTAGAGGGTAAGGAAATATACGTGGACATAGACTTAGGGACCCACAAACATTCAAGGGTATCCCCAATTTTTAAATAGCAAGAGGCAAACTCTGCCGATGTTATCAAAAGTAATCAAAGTTTATTGAAAGTGAGTCAACTTTTAAGTTTTTTTAACTCGGGAGTTAAAGGTTGAATATTTTCGTGAATGGTTTTCCAGATTGTTTTTGGCTCAATGTTAAAGTACTCGTGGACCAGGAAGTTTCTCATAGATTTCATTTTGTACCAGGGAATGGTGGAGATGAGATCCATCAATATAAATCATGAGCAAAAGTAGTAAGCCGCTGAAATGATAGCGCAGAAGTAGTACATGACACTTGACTTGATTTTTAGTTTTGGCAAATTACAGCGAGTAAGGGGCTACCAAGGACACTCAAGAGAAACTAAAAGAATTATGACAAAATACTCTGTAGAATACGCAGCTGATATCAACGTCACGCCAGATCGTGTATCATTCATTCAGTGCTATGAGGCTGACTTCTTTTTGAGAAATTTCTCAAGAGCTTGGCGCATCAACTTTTGGTAACTGACCCCTTGCTCATCTGCAGAGTCTTTGTAGGCGTCAAGAAGGTCAGAAGACATTCGAAGAGTGACTGACTTATCCTTGGGTTGGATTTCAAAAAGAGTTTCTGTGAAGTTTTCGGGCTCCAGATACTCCGAAAGGTCTTGATCGAGGAAGTCTTCAGCCTCTTTATCTGTTTTTAATTTTGGCAAACGCTTTTTCATGTTTAACCACCTCTTTTTCGCGCATAAATCGAGCGCTTATGGGTAAATCAAAGTTTCGCTGTTATAGTTTCTAAATGTGAAAGCCACAAATGCGAGCTTTCCACGAATTTTACCAATACCAATGAAGCGTTCTTCATTTTGGGAGTGTTTAATATCAGGTCCAATGAGAAGCTTTTGTTCGATCTCATCGAGAGAAAGTCCATGCTTTTGGCATTTCTCTGTATTCCCATGACCCCAATCAAAGCCACTTACTTTCACTCTTTAAGAATAACAAAAGTAATAACATTTGTACATACAAATTAGGCAAAAAAAGGGCAATTTCTGCTGGAGGACTTTTGGTGGAAAATCATCGTAACTAATTGAAATTATTTAGTTTATGACACCACCTCCAAAAAATCTTTGAGAAACCGAAGATTTTTTGTATGTGCCCGAAATCAGTAGCTAATCAAAACAACAAGTGACCTCCTTGGTCCCACCAAGGGTAGGTACTGGCGAACTGTTCCCATTAGCATGGAGCTTGAAATTTTCTTAAAAATACTCCGGCAAAAGAAGGGCAAAAATTCACAAGAAGTCTGGGCATGGTCAGACAATAAAAAGACCGAGAAAAAGAGATTAAAAATTGATGACTTTGTTCTTCCCCGATTTAACTGTTGGAAAGACGGACGCCAAGCTGAAATTTCACACCCTGCGAGCCTGTTTTGCCACCCAACTTATCAAAGACGGTATCGCCCCGGCGGTGATTATGAAAATCTGTGGCTGGAAAGACCTTAAGACCATGCAAATATACATCCGCCTCGCCGGAATCGAAGTCAAAGGCGCCACCGAAGGGCTCAAAATCATGCCTCAAGAACAAGTTATGGGGAGGGTTGTGGAGCTGTTTGGATCTAATAGATGAGAGTTTTAGGGAAATACCATCAATTCAAAGGAAAATTGCAGCCTGTAGTACTTGTATTTTCATTTTTAAAATACCTGCTTATTCAACTTGATTCGTTGAAGTTTCATAGCTATTTTTCTCCACAAATGAGGGGGGAAATATGAGCTTAATTCAAATTGACGGATTAAACGTCGTCATAATTTAATAATTAAGATTTTTAAAAGGAGCCTTTTACTATGTTCAATTTAGCCAAAGTTTTTACTTTTTATTTTTTACTTGCTTCGACAATTGCTCATGCGAATTATACCGAAGAGAATTTAAAACTAACTACATCTCGTGGGGAAGAAATTGATGTAACAGTTCTTTACCCTGAATCTAATGTGAAACTACCAGCCGTTTTGTTGGCTTCTGGTGGTGGATATCACAAGGACTTACCAATTTTAAAACAATCGACGGAGGCAATAGCTGATAACGGAATAATTGCCGTAAGATTTAACTGGAATTATTTTACGAAAAAAGAAAATCCGTCCCAAGGATATGTTGCAGAACAAGAAGACATGCAAACAGTTCTAGATTTTTTGAAATCCAATGAAAAAGTTGATGCTACAAAAATTCTGATTGGTGGGAAGTCATTAGGATCAGTGATTTCATACAGGGTATTTACTGAAAACGAATTCATTAGAGCACTGCTCTTATACACCCCAGTTTGTACTCAGAGATGGGATAAAGATGGAAATGAACTCCCTGTGCCAGAGCCCATCGGCCAGGTTTTTTATCCAGAAATTTTGTCAGAAAACCGACAGGTTGTCATTACAATGGGAAACAGAGACCCTAACTGTGATGTGCCAATGATTTATAATTTTTTAAAAGGTTCCAATGGCAACGTCGCCCTGAACATGGTGAAAGGCGATCATAGTTTGAATATTGGTCCTTGGGATGATCCCACCTATCAAGAAAGAAATGCCAAAAATATCGAAGCCGCTATTGGCATGCAGTTGCATTGGGTGAAGTTAATATTGGATTGACTATAAACTGAGAGGAAATTGAAATGAACAAATATGAGAAAGAGTTAAAAATTGATGTTGCCTCAGAAGTTGTTTTCAAGGCTTTGACTGACCCCTCTCAAATGCATTTTTGGTATGATTGCAATGCTCAAGTGGCTCTACGTGAGGGAGGCCATTTCACAGTTGCAGATCCTACTGGTGATGTTGATAAAAAAGATGTCTTGGGATTTTTAGCCGAAATGATTCGTTAGGAAGTTAATATATGAATGCAAAAGGAAGCTGTCTTTGTAAATCAATCAAGTTCTCCTTTAAATTAAAGGGAAAGCACTTTGATGCTTGCCATTGTTCAATGTGCAGAAATTGGGGGGGTGGGCCTGCCTTCACTGTTGAGGTTGCTGGAGATATTCAATTTGAAGGAGAGGAAAATATCAAGGTCTATCGGTCTAGCGATTGGGCTGAGCGAGGGTTTTGCCAAAATTGTGGAACTCATTTGTTTTATAGGTTGAAAGATAAAAACTTTTGCAATTTTAATCTGGGCACCATTGAAAATAATGAGGAATTTCAATTCACCACCGAAATTTTCGTTGATTCGAAACCTCAAAACTATAGTTTTGCAAATGAAACGAAAAAAATGACTGAGAAAGAAGTCATCGAAGCATTTAATGGAGGAAGTTGAAGTGCCTGAATCTCGACTCTACAATGCCGATTACTATGATGCTTTCACAACTCAAACCAATGATGTTGATTTCTACAGAGGACTAATTACTGGGAGTCCAACAATATTGGAGCTAGGGTGTGGCACCGGGCGAGTCGCTTCTGCTTTATCTGACCTTGCCTCACAAATTGTTGCAGTGGATGTCGCAGAAGTTATGCTAGATCAGGCGAAGGAAAAAAGAGCGAAGAAGAACATTGAGTATATTAGAGCCGACATTACGGACTTCAACTTCAGCAAACACTTTGATCTACTAATTGCTCCATTTCGAGTTATGCAAGCTTTAGAGACTGATCCTGAAGTTGATGGCTTTTTGTCCACACTGAAAAACCACATGAACAAACAAAGCCTAGCTCTTGTGAATGTTTTCAACCCCAAGTTCAGCCTGGAGGAAATGAAAACAAATTGGGTAAAAGAAGAAGAAACTGAATGTGGAGAAGCCACTTTAGAAAATGGTGATGTCATAAAGTTTTCGGATGTCAGAGAGAGAATTTCTCCCGAAAATCAAGTTATGTATCCGGAGTTAATCTATCGAAGATATCGAGATGGAAAATTCATCGACAAACATATAAATCCCATTTGCATGAGATATTGGTATCCAGATCAATTTAAAAATCTGTTTTTAGAAAATGGATTTGAGGTAACCAATAGCTGGGGCGGATATGATGGTGAAACCTATGGAAAAGGTCCCGAACTTGTTCTTGCTGTGCGTTTAAGTGACTAGAGGGAATTTTAATGGATTACTATGAACAAGTTGAAGCATTTGACCAAGAACACGATAACAGTGAGGAAATCTATTCCCTTGGTGATAATTGTCATGACTTTACGAGAGAACAAACTGGACTGTCTAGCCTGTGGTACCACTTATGCTGATTTTAAATTGAACTCTACTTTTTCGTAATTAACGACTGGCTTTTTAACAGTTCTCCCACTGGCTTTTTCTTCTTTGATTTTTATGGCCCCCACCTCTTCGAAGAATGCCACAACTTTTTTAATATTAGACAGGTCGAGGATTTTAATCCTTTGCTAAAATGATAGCACAGGCAGCTAGAGCTTTGATGTTGCTTGTAGGGGCAATAAAGTTGCACTTTTCGCTGTAATCTAGTTCATAGGTGTCTTTGGGCTGGATGCCATTGTCGTCTGTCCACTCCAGGTTTTCTGGGTCGTCACTCATTTCAAGAAATTCTTCGTCAATGATTTGTAGAAGCTGGCTTTCAGGTAAATTGAATAGATTCCAAGTATTTGCAAATGATGATTGTGGTATGAAATAGCAAAACAACATTATTGATAAGCAAGTATATTTTTTAAAGTATAAAATCATTCGTCCTCCATTTTGGTGTCTTTAAAATTGATTGTGTATAATGCAAGAGTGGACGGTGTCCTTAGGGCAGCTAAAATATTAGATAGAATTTTTTATATCTTATTGTCGGATATATATACACGATCCATCGGACGTTCAGAGGGCTGGGGGAATTAACCGAAGTTGATTTGTCAGTCAGAAAAAACATACTCAAAATCACTGGAGGCTCACTGGAGTCCTCCTCCAAAATTCGAACTTTTTGAAAATACATAAGAAAATCTAAATCGACGAAACCACCAAAATCTGATAAAAAAGCCTATGTTTGAGCAATTTTTTAAGTCATTTTCTTGGTTTTTAGCATCTTTTCTCCGAACTCGCAGAGATTTAGCGATTGAGAATATCGCCCTTCGACAGCAACTTGCCATCATTAAAGACAAGAATCCACGCCCCAAACTCAAAAATTCAGATCGTCTTTTTTGGGTGATTTTATGTCGGTTTTGGAAAAACTGGAAGAGCCTCATTAACAATCATCTTCACGAGACGGTGGTTATTGATTTCTTCTCGGTACCGACTATCAGTTTTAAACATATTTGGGTTTTAATCGTGCTCTCTCACGGCAGAAGAAAGATTGAGCATTTTTCTGTCACAATGCATCCCGATAAACAATGGATCAAACAGAACCTTCGCAATGCTTTTCCTGGTGATTACAAATTCAAATATTTAATCCGGGATAATGATGTAAAACTCTGGAAAGGCATTGAGCATTTCTTAGAATATTTGGGCCTTGTGGATACTCCTATTGATAAAGGAAGGTCTTGGCAAAATGGCTACTGTGAAAGAGTGATTGGCACAATAAAACAAGAGCTGGCTGATAAAATCATCGTGCTGTCAGTGAACCAGCTACATAGACTTCTCTCCGAATATGTGGATTATTACAACAATGACCGTACTCACCTTGGGGTTGACAAAGATTCACCTTGTGGTCGAGTTGTTGAGTTTGGAAATGGAAAAATAAGATCTAAATCTGTGGCCGGTGGTTTTTACCATAGATACTACTGGAGTGAAAATGCGGCATAGTAGTAAAAATAGCTAATAAATAAGTCTTGATCTATAGGAGTAAATTATTTTGATACAGCGTTATTTGAAAGATCAATTTGAGTCAAAAATTATCTCAAGGGGAAATTCGTACTTCAGAGAAAAACGATGTGAATTGGTTTCACACACGAAAAGCACGGCTCACTTTCTCGTTGAGGGCAGTGAAATTTATCACTGTCACTTCTACTGGACAGACAAGCCAGTTAAAAAAAATCAAGGGCTTGCTGGTGATATTGATATGTCTTGTGAGTGTAGATATTTTCTTGATCGTGGCTTGTGCAAACATTTATGGGCTTCCATTAGAAAAGGAGATTCGCAGAGAATTTGGAAAAGTTTTTTAGCCAATCGAAGGAATCTCACTGCAGGCATTGGGGCTGGGATTCAGAAGAAGAAAGTTGCACATAAATCTTGGGAAAAAAAGCTGAACTCATTTTCAAAAACGCTGAATAGAAAAACCGAGCTCCCAGAACTTTATTACATGGTCTCAGCGCTTTCGGATGATATATTCGTTAGGTATTACCAAAAAATAGATGATATTTTGTCTCCCATAACTATAAAATCTAGCCAGATTTCTTTTTTGAAAGATAGTATGGATCGTGAGCTTGTTTGGATGCTTATACCAAGGGACAATCAAAATGATTTTTACTATGATCCAAATCCGAATTATAGTCATGGAATTATCAACCCCTGTCTTGAAAGTCACGTACTGGAAAGGCTTTGCTCAACCGGTCGGGCATTTTCTGGGTACTTGAACAAAAGTTATAACGTCGATGAAGTTAAGTATCTAGAGTTTGTTCCTGATGTTGGGAAATTGTTAGCTGAAGTCTCGGTTGTCAACGAAAAAATAAAAGTTGGAGGTAAAATTTCTTTTACCAATCTTTCTATAGACATCTCTGAGTTAAAATATTTCTCAGATCATGGGTCTGTCATTTGCGATACGAAAGTTGGTAAAATCGATCTGGATTATGCTGATTGGATCAATATTTTAAAATCTCTAAAGGGAGAGACAATTCAAAAGCGGGACAAAGATTTATTAGTTCAGGCATTATGCTCCAAAGAAAACATCCCAGAAATTACTTTAGACCCAGAGTTAGGATGGGAAGTAACAGATAAAATTTTGCCAACGCCCAAAATGATAATCAAAGACGAGGGGCAGAAAATAAGAGGACGATCTGAACTCTATGGAGGAGTACATTTTAAATATGGAGATGCGGTTGTCTTTTCTCAGTCGAACCAGAAATATGCGGTCGATATTGAAAATAGAAAATTATTCGCTCGAAATCAAAGTTCTGAAAAAGAGTTAATCGATGAAGCGACTTCTCTTGGCCTTAGCGAGGCCCCGGGCAATTTGACGGATATCTATAATTTCAGAATCCGTGTTAATGGCTTTATTTCTACGATGAAATCTCTCATTGATAAATCCTGGGAAGTTGAGGCTCATGGGAGAAAAGTTGAAACGGCTAAAAAATTTGACTTTTCAGTCACGTCTGGTGTGGATTGGTTTGACCTTGAGGGGGGTGTCTCGTTTGAATCTGGGCAACTGATCACCCTCCCTGAACTCATGAAATCAATTCAACAGGGAGAAAAGTTGATTTCTTTAGGTAATGGTAAAGTTGGAATGCTTCCAGAAAAATGGCTTGAGAAATATTCTGGCCTCACTGAAATTGGAACTGAAACTCAAAATGGTTCCTTGAGGTTTACTCGAGCACAAGGGCTATTTCTTGATGGCTGGTTTGAAGGAGAGAATAATTTTAAAAGTGATGAAGGTTTTAATGATTTTAAAAAGCGTCTAAAAAGGGCATCTTTGGTAAAGAAGGCAAAACCACTGAAAGTTTTTAAAGGCGAGCTTAGAGACTATCAAGAAGAGGGCCTCTCATGGCTTCAATATCTAAGCTCATTGGGTTTTGGAGGGATTTTAGCTGATGACATGGGCTTAGGAAAAACGGTACAGGTTATCGCACTCATGCAAAAACAATGTTGGAAAAAAGCGAGTGATGAAATGACACCAAATCTCATTGTCGTTCCAAAGAGTTTGGTTTTTAACTGGATAGATGAACTTCAAAAATTTGCTCCTAATTTGTCTGTATTAAATTATACGGGATCTAATCGTCGCGAGAATATTTCAGATATAGATATCAAAAAAAGTAACATTATAGTCACGACTTATCACACCTTACGTAATGATTTTGACAGGTTAAGCGCCACTTTATTTTCTTACATTATTCTAGATGAAGCTCAGACAATTAAAAATCCAGAATCTCAAGTCAGCAAAGCCTGTAAAGCTCTTGCTGGCAAGCAAAAGTTAGCTTTGACTGGAACTCCTATTGAAAATTCAATAATGGACTTGTTTTCAATCCTTGATTTTGTAAATCCTGGACTTATCTCTGAAAAAAATCGACAAAGTTTTTTTGGCAACAACGATAGCAATGGTGAAAATTTAAAAAAGCTCTCTCGTGCCATTTCTCCATTGATTCTTCGAAGAACAAAAGGGCAAGTCCTGACTGAGTTGCCTGACAAAGTAGAAAGTACAATCAAGTGCGAACTTTCCAAGCCTGAACAAAGGCAATACGATCAATTGAAGAAATACTATCAGCTAAAACTTTCGAATAAAATCAAGGAAAAAGGATTTGGAAGATCTAAAATTGAAATCTTAGAGGCACTCTTGAGGCTTAGGCAGGCTGCGTGCCATCCTGCACTTTTGGATGAAAAAAAAATAAACTCAAGAAGTACCAAAGTTGATACTTTATTTGACCAGTTGCGGTCACTGGCATCAACTGGAAGTAAATGCCTTGTTTTTTCACAGTTTACCTCATTTTTGGAGGTGATTCGTCCAAAACTTGAAAAGCAAAACATTAGATATTTATATCTGGATGGTAAAACCCGAAAAAGAAAAGAGCTCGTAAAAGAATTTGAAAACGACAACGAAATCAAAGTTTTTCTTATCAGTCTCAAAGCTGGTGGAGTTGGTCTTAATCTTACTTCTGCAAATTATGTGTTTATTCTAGATCCTTGGTGGAATCCAGCTGCTGAGTCCCAGGCTATTGATAGAACACACAGAATGGGTCAGAAAAACAATGTATTTGCTTACAAATTGATTGCTAAAAATACAGTTGAAGAAAAAATACTGGAACTTCAGGCATCAAAAAAAGAGCTTTCAGATGCTGTGATAAACACTCAGTCTGGCATGCTTAAAAAACTGAGTATGAACGATCTAAATTTTTTGCTATCTTAATTCGTTAGAGGTGAAAGCCGGACGTGAGTTGGAATACAAGGGGTTAAAATATTTCGAGAGGAGTTTAAATTGATTCGGCATATGGCCATAGGACTGATGTTTTTGAGCTAATTCCGAACCTAACCAAAGTGTCTTTAAGTTGAGCTGGAATATTGACGTCAAGCAGCCACATTTGGGTCATCCATATTTTTATCAGCTAATTCAGAGGCAAGTTTTAAAACCTCTGGTAGACACTCTTTTGGAAAAGGTCCGTAGGTATCTTCGACTTCATCTGCCGTCATATTTTCAGATAAGCAGCCGAGTAAAAACGCTACAGATAGGCGAGTATTTTTAATAATGAATTTTCCAGCAAAAATGTCTGGGTTGGTAATAATCCAATTATAGTCTTTGTACTTGCGATCACCCTGCCTCATAGTCGAACTCCCGTCATTTACCCCCACAGTCTATCATGGAGGCTCTCTGGAGGAAAATCTTTGTAAGATGTTGATATTATTGAATCTGTTACACCATCTCCAACTAAAAATTGTTTGTTGTTGTTTTGGTTCTCGGGTTCTTGCCTCGGAACTGTTGGAACTTTTTTAAAGCCCTCTCCAATTCTTTTCAAATCGACTAAAATTGGTTAGTTTCTGGTCATTTAAAAAAGGAATGGCAATGATTCAGTTACTGATTGCGACATTTTTATCAACGAGTCTTTCATGTGCCAGCACAACCAGGGAGTCTACTGTGACTGAAATGAATTTGCCCGAAATCAATAAACTTTGGGATTATTCAAATCCAGATTTAACCAGAGATAAATTTGAGGAGTTGCTAAACGAAGTTTCTGGACGGGCTCCGTTAGACTACATTCTCCAAGTAAAAACCCAAATTGCCAGAACCTACTCTTTAAGTGCCAAATTCAAAGAGGCTCATGCGATTCTTGATGATGTGGAGCCTCAACTTACCGATGATATATCGATTGCTAAGGTTTGCTATTTGCTCGAACGAGGACGTACATACAATTCCAGTGGCGAAAAATCCAAAGCTACAGAGTTTTTTGTGTCGGCTTACAATTATGGGAAAGAGATCAAACCCTACAGTTATTCCGTTGACGCGGCTCACATGGTTGGAATTTCAAGTGAGAGCTTAGAGGGCAAACTGGAGTGGAATCTTAAGGGACTAAGTGAGGCCCAGAAATCCAACGATCCAAACGTTCGGAAATGGGTCGGCGTATTTTATAACAATATGGGATGGGATCTTTTTGAAGCCAAAAGGTACGAAGAAGCACTGAAGAATTTTGAACTCTGTAGAGACTTTTATCAAGAGATTGATGCAAAAGAGCAGTTGAACATAGCTAGATGGAGTATTGCCAAAACTTATCGGATGCTTGGTAGAGTTGAGGAGTCTCTGGAAATCCAATTGGCATTGTTGAACGGAAGTAATTGTGTGGATGAAAGTGGCTATACTTACGAGGAGCTTGCTGAGCTTTATCTGCTAAAGGGACAGGATTCTGAGGCTAAGATCTATTTTAAGAAGGCGTACGAGATATTATCAAAAGATGTTTGGCTTCAAAAAAATGAATCTGAGAGATTGGAACGCCTTAAAAAATTGAGCGAATAATTCAAAAAGGACTTTCATTCTTGTTTTTTATACTTTTTGTTCTTGGGCTTGATTGTTCGCATATGCACCTCATCAGCACTCATAAGTTTGACGTTGGCGACTTCAAGTAATTTTTTATACTGCTCAGATTCTTTCATTTTCTGCATCCTCCATTGATCCAGTTTCCAAAGCTGTTTTGAGTTGCAAACAAGCAGCCTTGAGACAGCCTCACAGGTCATCTCCTCCATCATTTGTCCTGCCACTTCAGCAAAAGCTGTGGTCATTTTTTTAAACTCAGGGTGGATGTAGGGGGCGTAAGCCAAGCGAACTTTTTGACAAAAATCACAAGCCGCCTGCAGCTGGAAAAAATAAATCTTCACATGATTAAATGCTCCAACCGTGAACCCCATAAAGGGGCCCCCGCACAATGATAGCAGCAGGCTTCCTCACGAACTTGCCTGACCCAGAGCTCCAGTTTTCTAGTTTTTCTGCAGGTTTTATATTTTTCTATTTTTACATCTTGCATTGCAAGGGATTCAATGAGTAGCTCTGTGGTGTTCATCTTTGGTGCTCTTCTGAAATAGGTTTTGTCACCCAGGAGGGGCGGTAGTTTTTACTCACCAACCTCAAAAACGGAGAGCCTGGATGGGCAAAATATCCAAAAGTTTCAGTCGAGTCGCATACTGCTTAAGATTGTGGCCAGACTTTCAAATTGATGAGTAATTTTGGAGTACTCAAAACTCTCCCGTCTAAACAGCAAGGTCTTAAACGAGCTATTGAAATGAGATTCTAGACTTTTCAAGATTTCGGTATAATCGGTCAGCAGCTTGTTCTCTTTGAGAGCTGTCACAGGCCAGTCGTTTTTAAACTCTGGCGTGTTGGTGTCATTCTGATAAATATTTTTGAGCGAGTCAGCAAAGTCTTTTGTTTTGATGAACTCCAAAATCTCAGGCTCTTCAAGAAGCTTACTGATATCGTAAAAATGACGGATCTTGATCCGCAACTCATCGAGATAATTTTCTTTAAGACTGATTCGCATGAGGCCCATCAACTTTTCACAGAACGTTTGCTTTACATTTAAAATCTCAACGTCAAAAGGAGTTAAACCAAATGTTTTAATCAACTCTTGATTGTGAGTTTTTTCTAGCATCTCCGCAATATAGGATTTTATTTCCATGGGAGCCGAGGGGAAAGGTGTACCAAAGGAATTGAACTCCACAAGCAGATTGCTTGAAGCCTCACCAAAATCAGAATACTCATCAAGAATCTGTGGATAAGTGCAATCGATTTTTCTAAACCTGGAGCCTTTCGAGGTTCTTGGCGAATCAATTTCTTGCAAAGGAGATTTTATTGATTTTTTCTGTGCATTTCTCAGGCTAGTTTTTATTTGATTGTCAGTCAGCTTGGTATCCTTTAACACAAGATCCACATCTTCTGAAAATCGGTCAATCAATCCATAAGCTTTGGAAAGTGACGTACCGCCCTTAAAGACGACGGAGCGATCAGTATCCCAATTAATAAGAGTCTTTAAGACAAACGTGACCCAGTAGTCTTTTTCAACAAAGATATCCTGAATACCGAGCTCATCACTTGTCTTTTGAACAAGTTCGATAAAAGCGTCTTTGTTTTCATGAAGATTCATTGGATGTTCCATTTGCTTTTTGTTGGCAGGACTTTTTCACTTAAGCCGATATTATAAACCGTTCCGGGATTTATACCTCGTTTGATCTGCTTTGCCATCCTTTCTTCTCCCTGCGAGTCAAGATAGGCTCCGAGAAGTGCTTGTGTTCGCTTTGGGTAATAGTCTGTGGCAATGCCGACCATCGTGCGAAGATCCTTTTTTTTAAGCTCCTGGATTTTATCTACAATCACATCAAAAGCTGCATCTGGCGACGAGTCAGGTATTTTGCTAATGTTAGAGAGCACATCAAGGATTTGTAAAAGAGGAATATTCTCATCCGTGACCGGCGCTTTGGCCCGGACCAATTTCACATCCACTCCACCGATAGTGGTAGTTTGCGGAGAGGCACCTGTTGCGATTGTTACGACACCGGGCACCTGGGTAGTCAATCCTAGTTGATTGAATAAAGACACTCCCGTCCGGTAGCCTCTTTTTTTGCCATTCAGTACAACTTTTAAAACCGCACTACGGGTGGGCTTCATATCACCGAGAAGGCCCTTCTTGGGAATGTAATAGACACCCTGACCACCCTTTACTCTTTTAATCACCCCTCGCTTTTCAAGGCGTGAGAGGGCCTGTCTGCCCGCAGGAGAACGATCTATTTTGAGTGTATCAATACTAAAAACCTCACCAAGGGCGAGCTTTTCGATTTTCTTCTCAATAGCCTCTACGTTACTCATAGTGTTGTCTCCAGTCTCAATACTATCGGAATATGTCACATTTTTCAATAGAAAAATGTGACATATTTGAGTAAAAGCTGAACTACTTGCTGTTTTGGACATAAAAAATTGGAGGGCCACTGTTACTCCGGCGCTATTTGCGACTTATTGACTTTCACTGTGGTTTTATGGTGACAGTTCTCAACTCTGCCTTTGGGAGCGTTCCCGCCTGGCCTTCGTTTTACACCAGACCACTCGTTCATATAGGTCTCTTTCCATGAAATTCACCGATGGCCCCGAGTCTTGCCGACTCTCACGTTGGAGAAAAAATATTACCACTCCTTCCTATTATTCAACGCTGCTTTATTTCAAGGTCTCCATCTGTGATTTTAACTGAGGACGTGTTAGCATCAAGGGGACCAGTTAGTATACAGCAAGTAGTAACAGTGCCAAATACCTCTAGTTTGGCCCTCATCTAAAATATTGACATTGTATATAAAATTATATACACTCAATTATGGATTTCACCTGGGATGAGCACAAAAACGTAAAGAACTTTAAAAAGCATGAGGTCTGGTTTGATGACCCTTTTGCTCGAGAAATGCCAGATGAGGATCACTCCACTCCTGACGAAGAAAGGTGGCTGATCTTAGGGTTCTCTGAAAAGACTCGCATGCTTATCGTTTGTTACGCGGAGTTATTGGAAAACGAAACCATTAGAATCATCTCGGCTAGGAAAGCCGAGCCAGAGGAAGAGGCTCAGTACAGAGGATTTAAAGATGAAAGATAAATACGACTTCTCAGAATCAGTACCCAACAGACATGTTGGAAAACCAAAAAAGACGGTCTCTATCCGTTTCAGCCCCGACTTGATTGAGTGGCTCACTGAAGAAGGCCTTAAAGTTGGTGTTGGTTATCAAACTTTCGCCACAATGCTTTTAGAGCGAGCCAAGAACGAGTCGGTCAGTTTAGAAGACCGAGTGAAGAAGCTGGAAAAGGCTGTTTTTAAGAAAAAAACAGGTTAAATTTTGGTGGAGGCTCGACATTTTCCACACAATTCGGCGTGAACCCACGCCCGCAGAGGATTTCCGGTGGAAACCCGTAAGGTGCACGGGTGCGCCCAAAATTTGCGGGTGGTAGATTTTTGCAGTGAGACGAGGGACATATGTCTGTCACCTGAGCCAAACTCAAAAATAGAAATCCAATGCTGGACTCCCACGGGAAAGGAAGCTTTCCTTTTTACTTTCTAAGGAAGAAAGTGAGTTTTTCATTTCCTTTGAAAAAACAGAATACTGAGATGAAGTCGTACCCGTGGACCCGAAGTAATTGCAGCTGAAACTTACCTGCTCATAAGAAATACCAAAATCATGCTTTGCCTGTGGGCACATAGGGTTCTCGAAAAACATTCTTTCCGCAAGAACTTCCTCTTCAAATCCCTCATCAGTGCTGATGCTACGAACGATTTGTACTTGATTGAATCTGTCGACATGAGCACCTCCACAATTATTTGGCTCCGAGATCATCATTCTTAAAAGAAGTTTAGAACCAGAGGTTTCAGGTAAAAACACGGTGCCGTCCGTTGGATTTTTACCCATACTTGTTTCATAAGACATCAAATCATCACTGCTGAACCTTCTTGCGCTAGGGATTCTCGCTCCAAAAGACGAATCATCAGCTTCTACCGAGCAGTCAAAAATATCTTGAATTCCAAATTGGCTACCAATGAAGCCCTTTTTCTTTGCGACTTCTGTAAGGGCCGATGCTACTGTATCCAAGAGTTCACGGCCATCTGCAAAAGGGCCTATTTCTTGATTGTCCGAGATGCTTTTTCCTTCGAATTCAACCTTATGTTGAGATTCATGAGAAATTAAAAATAAAACCTGGGTTGGAATCATTGTTTTTACGGAACCTCGATGAAACTCGACGACCCCAAGTGGACCGAGTTGGGTTCTGGCGGCCACTGCCATAGGTTTTCCATCAGGTCCTTCCACGTATAGAGCCTCTTCTTTTAGGGCGAATTTTGTTCTGTCCTGACCTCGATTCAGTTCGATTATTTGTGGGCCAACAATCTCAAAGAAATGTCGGCAAAACCTCTGCTTTTCCATTTCAATTTTATCTGAACTACAAAACTTATCTAATTCCTCTTTTTTGAATACAACTGATCGGATAGTCTCTACCATGGAACTTCTTGCAGCATTTAAAAACTCAAATATCGGATCTCCTCCATTACCGATCACAGTTCCCGAAGCTGCAGACGATATCGAGTACAAGGAAATGATTATATAAAATGCTTTTCTAAAGTTAGTCATTTAATTTGTCTCCGATTGGGGTCAGATGAACCGTTACCTGTACGAGAGAGTCTTCGCCTCTTGGATGACTCTCGATAAATTGAAGCAATTGAGACTGAAAGGTATCTATTAAGTCTCGCAATTCCTGCTTTTGCTCCTCGTTGACGGACAAGATAACCGTTGATGCTTTTCTTTGACTTGTTGGCCAGGCAGTAAGACCGCGTTTTGCAATTTCCAAGGCTTTCTTATGGAAATTTTTGATTTTTTCATTAGGTATTTCATTCGTCGAGACCACAGCTTCTTCTGCTGGGACCAACTCTCCAGAGGGCGTTGTTTTCCAAAATCCTTCTGAGATTAAAAAATCAATGGACTTTTTGATCTGATTTTCGTTAGCTACTCCCTTTAGCATTGAAAAAAGACGTGCAGAATCAAGGCTAAACCCTCTCAAATGAATCAGATCTTTTATATAAGGGTTTATCCAATATTTTAGGATATGATTTTGAGCTGTTCGTTGTTTCTTTTCTGAAGAATTGATTGGAAAAAGGTTTTTCGACTTTTTTCCAATGGTAATGCAGTCGTCCAGATGTTTGATTTCTTCATTTGTCAGTTGAAATACTTCTGCCAATGGAATTAGGTTTTCTCTATTAATCTTTCTTTTACCATTAAGTATCTGAGAGACTAGCGTTTGAGAACAACCCGCGACTTTATTAGTCCTCTGCCTCAAACTGAAGTTTCTAGTCATCTTATAATGACGATAGAGATCTGAGAAGAACTGCTGAGGAGCCCCGTAGTCAAAAACCACAGGGCGTCCACTTGTACTAGCTTGGACAGAGTCTTTTAGCATTAGTTAAAAGTTCCTAAAAATTGGCAGCTGAACCTAGCCACTCCTTTAAGGTGGCCTTGGCCATCCCAAATTTCTGAGGTAATTTCTCCCAGTGATCGCTCATTAAAAGCAGGTATTCCACCAAAAAGTGTGGTTTCTTCCCACCCTGACCTTGGATCAAAAGGATCAGACCCATCAAAGCATCGCACTTTGCCCTTGCTACACAAGTTCATGTCAGAACTTTTCTTGCAATATCCTGTGGCCATAGCTATGCAAACCATTTGTCGTGCTTCTTGAGGCTCTCCATTTGAATCCACTCTTACAGCGTGCTTATAATAAAAGGTCAAATTAGAACTCAATACCTCTTCCTCCATATCTAAAGATAGCTCGGATCCAATTTCTCCAGCAGTCATCCGAACATTGGGATCGGGAGAT
>JAUILT010000045.1 GCA_030432925.1 Bdellovibrionia bacterium
AAAATCAGATCAAGGAATCTGTGGATGGACAATTTTTGTCTAAAATGACGCTCTTAGACCCCGGTCAGGGGCGGGGAACCTCTTTTTACTGGATCTGCTCACCCTTGTCCCCATCGTGAGAAATAACCCCGCCTGTGGGGTCGACGTCGACGCGACTATTTGCAAACCTATCACGGTTATTAGCCTTTTTTATGCATTCAGAACAGCGCCCGGCCTCTGTAGCCCCTTCTTGTTGTGTGCACTTAGCACCGGACTCTTCGTGATCTCCCGTCATGCATTCCTGCGAAAGGGCATGAGTGGACATTATCATTAGTGCAAGAGTGATTGATGAGAATATTTCTTTCATACTCTTCTCCTTATAAAGGTGTTTCAGAAGTGGCAGGGGCTATAATGTCCAACAGGTTGTTAAAAATACTCGCCACTTGAACAGCCACTTTGGGGCCGTCTTTACTTTCAACGTTTTTTACATCACCATTTTGATTATAAGAAACCTTGATGGTTCCTAGGCCCGGGCGGGTGACAATTTCTGGTTTCCCAAAACGAGCTTCATATTTGATTTTTACAACTTTTTTTGTCTGGTCCTTGATGGCTGCAATTCGTCCATTTTTGTCATAAGACAGTCGAGCCGTCTGGCCAATGGAATTGCGGGCAAACACCAAATTACAGCGCTTAGGTTCGTATTTGAATTCGGTTGTGACAGTTCTTAGGGGTTTTCGTTTTTTAGTCTGTGCCAATTTTTTGCCTTTTAGAGAGTCTTTTTGTTGCGGAGAAAAATAAGCAATTTTAACTTCACTTACTTTGTCACACGTATTTTTATAAACAAAAAGCATATCTCTTAAGGGTTCATTTTTTAATTTAACTCGGCCATCTGAGTAGTAGGTGTATCTGACTCGAATGGCATTTCTGACGACAGAGGTGGGTTTTCCGAATACTTCGTGATAAGTAATGTCGGTCACATCACCATTAACGTCAGATCGCACTCTATAGAGGTATTTTCCACTCCCATCGGGCTTATCTTTATGCCAAAATTCGTAGCTACTCTTGTTCACGACGTTCTTACCACAACGTTTTACCACGTTGGACCAATAGTGGTTGATTGGATCTTGTTGATCGGATTTGTATTCGTAGGATTCTTTACATTTTTTTCTATTAGTAAAACTTGTTACCCAATCTTTATCCTTGTTATAAGTAATCATCCGGCTAGTTTTGTCGGGATAGTTAATTTTGACCAAGTTGTGTAGGTCATCATAGTCATATTTAAATTCTGTACCCCAAGAGTTTTTCGCATAAATAAGATCTTCTCCCTTGTACTTAAAAGTGGCCTTCATGCCATTGGGCCCTAAAATAGCAACTACCTTTTTATTGGCTGAGCTATATTTTACAGTCAGTTTTCGTCCATTATTATCAGTTACGTCAGTTAGGTGACTCTTATTGTAGCTAAATCTGAGATAGTTATTATTTTTATCATACATGGCAACTAACTGACCATCAGAGTTGAATTGCTGTTTAGAGCCATCAGGAAGAGTTCTGTGATATTTACCTTTAGACTTGATAACGTACTCATTATCTCTTCCATCAACGATATATTTTGTGCCGTCCTTAACACTCCCTTTAAGGTTGAGTTTTTCTTCAAAATCCTGTCTTAGAAGTTCATCGTTATAAATAGTTTTTTCAAGGTTGGTAAAGAATGTTTTGGATTTATTTTTATTTCGTTTTCTCACCTCAGCCATGATTTTAGAAATAGTTTTTTTCACAGCACTTTTGTCAAATGCTTTGGGCTTATAAGTCAGTTGAACACCAGCCCCACATTCAGTAATACGCAAGAACCCCTCAGCAGTTACTTGTAGCGAAGTTTCCCAATCGGAACACCAACCAAAACCAAAGATGCCGTTGAAAAGTGAACGACTATTGTAAGTTCTTTCTACTTTCAAATCATAGCCGGTTCCAGGCACTTCGATATCGGTGAAGCTGTGTGCGTAGTTGGCGTTTTTCATATCAACAATGGCCACGGCCGATAGGCTGAAAAAAAACACCAGAATTCCAAATAAAAGCCTCATTGGTCTGCCTCCAATATAATTGTCGTCTCAGACTTTTATTGTAACAACTTTCTTCATAATCACTCCACCAATAACTTGTAACCCCAGCATCAATACCAGTGCAAACCAACCCAAAGGCTTGGTGAAGAGCGGCTCTACATAATTAGGGTCTATAAGGAGGAAAACGCCGAGAAGAATAAACGGGACTAAAGTAATAATAATGGCCTGCATAGTGCCCTGTGCCGTCATTGCTGAAATCTTTTTTTCAATTTTTTGCCGCTCTCGAATGACTGTTACAATTGTTGAAAAAGTCTCCGCAAGATTACCGCCGGTCTCTTTTAGAATATTTACAGCAGTTACAAACATCTGTAAATCTTGCCGAGGAACGCGTTCGCCCAGTTCAGTAAGAGCTTCTTCCAAAGGCATTCCCAGGCGTTGTTTATTTAAAACTAAATTAAATTCTTGAACAATAGGGCCGTTCATATTCTCACAAACACGCTCCATAGCTTGAGTGATACTTAAGCCAGCCTTCACTCCGTTAGCCATTATTGTTAAACCATCTACCATTTGGTCAGTAAATCGAGTACAACGTTTTTCCCACATAGATGTAACAACAAGCTTTGGGGCGGACCAACCGAGGACCGTTATGGCACCGCCAAAAATAATTCCTGGCAGTATGTTGGGCCATAGCGCCAAGAACACTAAGGATCCCATTCCAAAAGAAATGAGTAGCATTCCGATAGTTACTTTACGTTGATCGGTCTGTACAAACATCAAATCCATTAAATGTAAAACTTCTTCGCGACTTCCCAGAGAGCGGTCATGTAAAAAACTAATAATTCTGCCGCTCATTAGATAAGAAACAACGAAGATCATGATTCCAAATAAAGGAATAAGAATGTACTCATTACTGATTATAAATCCCATTATTCATCTCCTCCACTGGCCTTTTTAACTCCCATCACAGGTCTTCTTCTAGTATTAGGTGGAGTCGTGGCCTGAGGTTTGCCTCCAATTCTTTGGGGGCGTGTTGGGCCAGATCTTCTGGACATGGATTTTTGACTATCAGAGCTATCTGTTGTGAATAGGTTTCTTGGAATTTTAACTCCACGTTGTTCAAACTTTTCAATAAATGTGGGAATCATCCCCATCGCCTGAAATTGACCTATGATTTTTCTATTTTTATCGAACCCTTCTTCTTTAAATCGAAATATTTCCTGTAGGGTAACGGCGTCTCCCTGCATACCAACAACCTCAGTAATGCTGAGAATTTTTCGGCTGCCATCACTGAGACGGCTAATCTGAACAATGAGGTTAACGGCACTAGCAATTTGTTCACGGATGGCTCTTGCTGGGAGCTCCATTCCGGCCATCATACATAATGTTTCAAGCCTTGAAATTGCTTCCCTTGGGTTATTGGCATGGACTGTGGTCATTGATCCATCGTGGCCAGTATTCATTGCAGAAAGCATATCCAAGGCAGCTCCATCTCGGCACTCACCAACGACAATTCGATCGGGTCTCATGCGCAGAGAGTTTCTGATCAGATCCCGGATAGAAATTTCACCAGACCCTTCCATGTTAGCTGGACGAGTTTCTAGTCGGACAACATGTTCTTGTTTAAGTTGAAGTTCTGCAGCATCTTCTACAGTGATAATGCGCTCTTTGGCCGGAATGAATGTGGACATAACATTTAATAATGTTGTTTTACCAGATCCTGTTCCTCCAGATATTACAATATTCAAGCCCTGCTCCACGCAGATTCTTAAAAAATCTACCATAGCCTGAGTCATAGACCCAAATCTACTCACATAGTCATCAGCAACGATACGATCTTGTGGAAACTTACGAATGGTTACGGCAGGACCATCAATGGAAAGTGGTTCAATAACAGCATTCACTCGGCTGCCGTCAGCTAATCGAGCATCTACGTAAGGAGTTTTTTCATCAATACGACGCCCTAATGGCGTTACAATTCGTTCGATCACATTTTTTAGCTGCTGGTTAGATGTAAAAGTGACTGGGCTCAGTTGCAGTTTTCCTGACTTTTCAATATAGATCATTTTTGCGCCATTCACCATAATTTCTGTCACAGTGGGATCTTCCAAAAGCCGCTCTAATGGTCCAAGGCCCAGAGCCTCATCCAATACTTCCCTGATAGTGGCAGAGCGTTGGTCTCGTGATAGGCCTTGCCCGAGCTTATCTGTCAGCATAGATATAGTTCGGAGAGTTTTATCTCTGAGTTCTTTTGCCTTAACTGGATCATCTTTGGTTTGTGAAAGGTCTTTTTTTAGGTCCATTTCCTTGATTAACTCACTGTGAATTTGCATTTTTAAAATTGTATGGGAGTCCAGTTGCTGTTGACCTTCGGCCCTAACGGTCGAGGAGCTTCCAATAGATGAAACACTGACCTCTGCATTTACAGATTTTTCGGACAGATTCTGAGGCCGACTTAAAGACTTCAGCTTTTGTAGAGTGCCACCAGTCAGCTTTCTAACAATTTCATGATATGTATTGGATATTTGTGAGTTGTTAGCTGTAAATACAAAGGGATTTGAGTTTTGAAGTGCATTGTAAGTGATTTGATCATCTTGGGGGACCACGCCAACAACTGGTCGACGTAGACTTTGTTGTAAAGTTCTTGGATCTAGACCTGACCTTGAAGATTTATTGATAATGATTTGAATCAAGTCTAATGGAATTGTCTGAGTCATTAAATCATGAATAGCCCGACGTGTTTGGTTCACCGTGAGAACTTCTGGTGTGGTCACCATTAAAAGAGCTGAACACCCTTCGATCATAGCTAGCTGCTCAGGCCCTATCTCATTGCCTAGATCAGCAATTATGAATTTAAAAGACTGTGAAATTGTGGAAATTTGTTTTGAAAGTATATCAGCATTCAGTTGAAGTTTTTGTTCTGGTCCATTGACGGCAGCAATATAGTGCAGACCACTTTGATGTTTATTAATAAATGATTTAAGTGTTGCAGGATTTAAACTGGACTGATAGCTGTTCAAGTCCATCATGGTTTTTTGTGGGCGAAGACCAGTAATAATGTTTTGATCACCAGCACTTTTTGAGTCGAGATCCAACAAAAGTACAGATGCCCGTAGTTCCATCAGCGTGGCAGCAGCCAGATTTGCGGCAAAAACACTTTTTCCAACACCACCCTTTCCCCCAGTCACACAGATAAGGTGGCAGTTTTGATGAATCGCCATTAAATACTCCTACGCGTTTCCATTAATTAGGTACTCGAAACTTTCGTTTAATTTTCTCAGATCCAGCACTTGAAGAACTCTTAATAATTGGAGTGACAAAAACAACGAATTGACTTTGATTTTTACGAAAATCTTTAGAAGCATAAAGTGATATGATGGGATTTCTACTAACATTAGAGGGCAGCTTATTATAATTTGTTGCTTGGTCACTGGTAATGAGGCCACCAATGGCAGCACTTTTTCCACTTCGAACATGAATAGTTGTTTGAATTTCTCTCGCCGCAGTTAGTGGTCCCTGATCAGAGTAGCTCAGTAAACTTTTCACAGAAAAATTCATTGCCAATTTAATAGAGTCTGAGCGGGCCCCCATTACTTTGGGAGTGATATTAGTTCTCAGTCCTGTTTCTTCAAAATTTGTTGAAGGCTGCCCTTGGCTATTGACCACTTGATAGGGAAGTCGAGTTATGGAGTTTAATACTCCAGTTTTTCCATCTTCAACAATTAAGCTAGAACTTTGCAAAACTCTGGCAACTCCATGTTCTTTAGCCCAGTTCAATTTTGGCAGAAGGTTGGATATGGTCCCTGTAATGGTTGCAAGAACTCCACCTGGAGATCGCCCGCCTGATGAGAATTGTAACGTAGAGCCATCACCGACATCAGGAGTCCATTGAAAACGAAAGCCTTTGGTGTAATCCTTTTGAAGCTCTACATAATGAACAACCATTTGAATGATTTTTGATGGTTCGGGTTCTGCAGGAGGGCGTACAGTAATGAGGTTAATAACCACATCGGCCTTTCTTTCGAGAACCTTTTTATCTGCCACAGCCTCATCAACAATGACATCGGGAACATACATTTTAGCTAAAATCTCAGCTCTATCTCTTTCCTCTTTGGAGTTTGCAGTTCCCTCTAAAATAAATTTTTGATTTGTAGCTGTAACATGAATTTCAGGGTTATTTATTTTTCTCTCAATAAATTGGGCAATTTTGTTTTGCGCTAACGGGCTCAGAGTGACAAGGGTGGTTGCGAGATCTCCAAATTGCTTTACTACACTATGAATGCGCTTCATGTCACTGGGAAGTAAGATTTGACCATCAACAATAACTTTATTGTTGAGAATTTTAATATTTATTCCTTCAATATTTTGGAGCAGTGCTTGGATTTCGCGTGCGACTCTTTTGAGGTCTGTTTTCTTAATAGAAATAGTGAATTCATATAAGATTTTTCCGGTCTTTGAATTTGTAACTAGAACTGTTCCTGTGCCTTCTTTTTTGGGGTAAAACCTCATGACTTGGCTTGTGGGATTAAACTGAACACGGGTGAGCTGTCTAAAAGTTCCTTTTAGCTGAATATTAGAGGACGCGTTGGGAACCTTTACATCGCTATAGATTCCTACATAAAGATCAAGCTGCCTTGAGTCTTTGGCCTCAACAAGTTCAGGCATGAAAATAAGGTAGCTGGCAAGCAGGAGGCCTGCCATTATGGGCCTGGGAAAGCTTAAATTTTTGAAAAAATAGGTCATTACATGTCCTTTTGTACGTTTTTTAAAGCTCTCTAAACGGCCCTTTTCGCTTTTTTTTCTTTTTTACGGGCTTGGGAGTCGTCGGGAGAGGAAGTGCCTTTGGTACCTGCCTCTTCACCATGGATGAAGGGACTCGGTCTAAAAGCGTATCAATTGTTGTATTAGATTTTCTGAACTTGTTTCGATCGCTTGGGTGTCTCAACGAGGCAAATAGAGACCCTGGTGCCGTTGCTAATATATATATAACCTCTTGGGCTTCTTCTGGAGAAACCTCAATGGTGATATTTGAATATTCTGTATTTCCTCGTAGATTTTCTATATTAAATCCATCACCGATATCTTCAAAAATTCGAGGCAGTTCGTTAGAAACTCGCTCTCCTGTGGCGAGAACAGTTACGTCTTGAAGTAAAGTTTTGACTTCTTTTCTTTGTTTTTGACCTGACCCAACGTCGACAGCTGCAATAAGGTCAATTCGATCACCCGGTTTAATCAGTTTAGCGACACCGCGAATTTCATCAATGGGAATAGAAATGGCTCTTTTTGTTGGAGATACTTGAATGGCCAATCCGGTCAAAGGCCCTGGTTTGGTAATTTTACTTTGAAGGACTTGTTCTCCAGATTTGATAGGGGCTAATGCTACGAGGCCTACAGCGTCCTCGATATTCAAAACGACACTTGGCTCTACAAATTTTTCAGGTCGCTCAACCATTTCCAACATGGTTTCATTGATATTTTGCATTTCAGCGATGTCTTCTTTTGCTACAACAACAGTTCTTTTAGTTCCAAAATCACGAGTAAGTTCAGCACTTTTTTCTTGTGTATAGCTATAGAGCAGGAAAACAGCAAACAGTGCAGCAAATACAGATATCCACAGTGTTCTGGTTTCATTTTGATTCATTTTTGCTCTCTCCTTTTAATCTGCCCCGCACTGAGCATTAATACAAAGTCCATAACCGATCATTAACCACACAGGATGAACGGCAACAGCCTCATTACGTTCACCGGTAACTACGTCTTCATGTACATTCACTGTATGGGTATTCTCGTCATCACCTGCAGGCTGTCTTTTTAACCCTTTGACAATGGGTTTTGAGGTAGCTCGAATATCTCCTCCGGTAAACTCTTGGTCATAGGAAAGGTGATAGCGAAATCCAATTTCATCATAAGTTAATAATTTTTTACTACTGGCATTACGTGAATAACGAAAAATATTTGTATTGGATCGATTTCGAAATGTTTCAAAAGCATAGGTTCTGGCTGAGATTGATATGAGGATTCCTGAGTGAATAACGCCAAATAGACCCATGCCATAGGCAAAAAACACCACAAATATAATAATAAGAGGCACTGACTCAAGGAGGGCCGTCCCTTTTTCGTTATTTAATGGGTGTTTGATATTTTTTTTATTTAGCATCCGTTATCCATTATTGGGAAGTAGACATTATCATTTGTGCCTGTTGAGTATGAGGCGCCTCCACCACTCACATTCAGTTGACGAATCTGTTTCCATCGGTTTTCAATAAATTTTTTACATTCCTCAGCTGTGGGTTCTCTTCCTAGGTAGGAGGAAATTCGTGTCACAAAAGTGCTGCCTGTGCCATCACCGGAAGGTTCAGTAGATCCAAAAAATGGTGAACTCATTGAGAGAATTCTGGCAACGAAGCTTACAACAACACCTTCGAATCGATTGGGGTTTCCACTGGGGGGCAGGTAGCTTTTCATTTCTTCATCTGGGTGATGCTCAAGGTTCCCAATGTGGCGATGACCAATTTCAAACCAGGAGTTTTTATTTAAAAATGAGTATCCCTCTGTTGCCATTAGGGCATTGTATTTTTTTGAAGCTAATTCACTTTGCTTGTCTTCACTGAGGTGGCTGGCAAAGTAGGCTCTGGCAGATGTATAGGTAAGATACTGCGTCATCTCTACGGCGGTCAGAGTCAGAGCAAAGGAAAATAAAATAAGAGTAAATCCAAAAATCAACGTGAATGCAAAAATAAAATCAACAGCAAGAGCCCCTTGTTGGTTAGACATACTCTGAAACGAAGTTTGCGCTGCAAAGGCCTTTGTCATTTTACTTTGACCCCCACTAAAGAGGCCGAGTTCGAATGATGGTTGGGGTGGTTGGGAATAGTAGATTTAGGGCTTCCCCAGCTCCCATTTTGAATCATGCCTGCAAGATTTGTCCAGGGTGAAGAGATCAGCTTACCCAAAATTTCATTTTTTTTCAGACTAGACGAAACCAATACAGAGAGGCCAATGGCAACGACGGTTAAAAGAATGTATTCTAATATCATCTGACCACGTTCATTTTTAAATGGCCTTTTGAATATACTTTTCATATTAACCTTCCAAATTGAGTGAGGCTAAGGTAAGTCATCCAGCCAAACATTAGTGCCACCGTGTAGGGAATCTTGGTCATATGATTTTCATCAGGTTTTTGTTTTTTGAATAGTCCAATGGTATTCCAAAGAAGTAGAGTGCCTTGTTTGTTTAATATGGCATGAATAACGCCAAGTAAGCCTCCCCAAAAAAGTGAAGTTACACTGACCCAAATGGTGGCGTTAAGATTTGTTGCTAGAGCAAAGAGAGCGAGAAGTTTCATATCGCCACCACCCAGCATACCTGTTAGAACCATAGGAATGGTCAGCATTAAAGCAAATAAAAAGGCCAGTCCACCATAGGCAAGGCCCTCTAGTCCAAAACCTAGAAATTGTCCTACTATTGCTAGTGGTAATAGAATCATAATAAGCTTGTTGTGTACCTTTTGAGATCGAAGATCATCGATAATACCAGCACCAAGAATCAGGCTTGGAACAATAAAAGTGGATGCCACCTCAAAAGCGGTAGTGGGGTTTCTTTGAATAAGTCCTTCAAAAAAAGTTGTATACATCGTTAACTTCCTGGGCCACCCATTATTTTTTTAGGGGCTTTCCCCACTTAATAACTTTACCGTCACGTGCGTCCTTGAACCCACGACCAATAGCAAGATTTTTTTCAATATGTGCAGCCAGTCGTGGAGTGGATTTTCGGAAGGTTTCTATTGGTCCCAAGTCTCCAAAAAAAACACCTAAGAGAATGTAGGCCCAAACAGCCATAATCAAAACCAGTTCTACAGTCACAATTCACCTCGCAATTAGCCACCTTACAAATCGGCAAAAGGCCTTCTCTGCTTGAAGGCCTTTTGATGATAGTATAGTTAATTGCTGTAACTAAGACCTTGATCCCAGGGACGTTAGTCGCGGAGAAAGGTTTTAGTTTTTAGTGAAACCACTGATGTCAGCGTTCAGGTCGGCCAATTTATCGTTTACAGCACTTCTAATTTTATCTTTAAAGATCATAGCAATGCCAACGACAACCACCAAAAGTAGAATGTACTCAGTAGCGCCTTGTCCAGATTCATCAGACCAAAGTTTTTTTATAGTATTCAGAGCTGTTTTTTTCATGTTAATTCCCCTTTACTCAACCAGCATTGATGTTTTTTGCATCGTCGATGCACGGTTAATGAAGGCTTCTAGCAAACTCTCTTAAGTTTATTAGAAAGCAGTTTATCTTAAAATTTTTCATAATGAAGAGTGAACGGACTGCTAAGGATCAATGTTTGTAGAGAAGACGTGAAGCTATTGACAGCCTTAGGATACCATAAAAGAGAAAAACGACAAAAAAAGTTTCTGCAGTGTCTAATATTCGTACACTTTAATCCTTACCACGTGAAACTGTTGTCAAAACAATGGTCAGTTGAACACACACACAAAGAAAAGTGTTTCAAAATGAGATACTTTTATGCTGATCCAGAAAACTCAAACCAGATTGATATAAAAAACCTAAAATGCAAATTTGTGAAACGCAGGTATTTTTCCGATAACAGTTTTGGATATTCCCAAAACGAAACAAGTGGCGTTATAAAAAATGGCTGGAGTTTTTTTTCTACAATCAAAAGCACACGATCAGTCGGGGCAAGGTGTTCTGGAGTACATTCTCGTATTGGTTGTAACTGTTGGTTTAGTTGTGGGTTTGTTGGCTCAATTTAATAGGTCTGTAGAAGTTTGGTTGAACAATTACTTTGGAGATTATTTGGCTTGTTTATTGGAAACCGGCGAATTGCCAAGCCTTGGTTCTCAAGGCGATCTTGGTATTTGTGCCGCCTATCACTCTCCATTTACAGGGACTGTGGCAGATCTGGGTGATAGCGATAGCAACGACGATAGTGGCAGCAATGGAAGCAGTAATGACCTAAACTCTCCGGAATCTCAATCCAAAAATAAAAAGAGTGTCAATAAATCTGCAGCAAGTCGGGGGGGAGTAAACTCCAGCTCTAGTTCCACGTCGAATGGAAAGTTTGGAAGGATTTCTAAATTTCGCGCAGCCAATAACTCAAGTCGGGGGGGGGGAACTGCTGCTGCGCGAGGAGGAGAGGGCTTGAATACCGGAAGTACAAAGATTTCTACTCCGAATGGGTTAAGTGATTCTAGTAGTAGCTCTAATGTTGTGCAGATGGAAACCAAAAATCTAAATTATGCATTTGCTATTCAAAGAGAGGAAGAGTTGCGTCGAGAGGAGAAAATAAGAGTTTTGGCTAAAAATGAAGCCTTAAAAAAGAGCCGGCGGTCAGAACGATTCCCTGCGGCAAAACCTCCCTCAAAGCGACTCGATGATACAGATGCCAACTTGGATGTAGGGTTTGGAGACTATCTTAGATATTTGCTTATTGCTGCTATAATTATTGCTATTCTCATATTTTTTGGTGGCCAGGTGCTTCAGATGTCGAAATCAATGGAGTGAAGCCTGGGGAGTATTTTAGAGAAATTGTTACCCACCTATAATGCGCATAGTTATGGAAATTTAATATTTCTGCTTTCCAAGGTTGATACCTCAAAAAATAGTGACTACACCGAGAGGCAATTACAAATCTAAGTAAATCATCGATAGGAAGACGGGTTAAGGTTTGCTAATTGGGGGGAGAAATGCAGAATGATCGTGGTGTTATCACGATCAACCGGTCTGGTGGATTTTCTTTGCAGGAAGCCAGAGAAATACTACCGGTTGTTCGCAGAATCACGCAAGAGTATAGCGTTAAAGTTGAGGCCTTCATTGCTCGTCTTGAAGCCATGGATCCTAATTGTACTGACGCAGTCAATGAGCTAGAGAATCAGGTGAACGAGTGGATCAAATCTTGGCATGTGAAGATAAAAAAACTGGGAGCGAAGCCAAAGGGCTTATGGTTAGTAGACTTTGACGCTGGAGATGGTTACTACTGCTGGAAGTTTCCAGAAAGAGAGCTCAATCACTGGCATGCCTATGGTGACGGGTTTACCGGCCGAAAGCCGATTGAAGAGGTGCGTGAACTTAATTCATTAGGCGTGAATGCAAAAGGTTCACAAGAGCCACCTCAGCCGACTTTATAGAGCTAACTCAACTTTTCTCTTTCTTTAAAGTATAGAATAGGGGCTCTTAACGAGGTTCTCACATGCGAATTGCACTAGCGCAAATGAATGCCCACTTGGGCGACTTTGTCGGTAATAGAAAAAAAATATTTCAGCTTGTTAAAGCCGCCAAAGAAAAAAGAGCGGATTTGGTAGTTTTCCCAGAGGCCAGCTTGTTTGGCTATCATCCTATGGATTTACTTGAGCGTCCAGAGGCTGTTCAAGATCAGCTTCGTGAATTAAAAAAACTGGAAAAGCAAATTCCTGGTGGCATTCGTGTTTTGGTAGGAGCTATTACCGAAAACACCTATAAAACTGGAAAGCCTTATTTTAATTCAGCAGTTCTTTTGGCTTCAGGGAGAAAAAGTAAAGTATTTCCAAAGCATCTTCTTCCAGCCTACGACGTTTTCGACGAAGGGCGCCATATTGAGCCTGGAAAGCTTATGGAGAAAAATATATTTTCCTTTAAGGGTAAAAAAATTCTGGTCACTGTTTGTGAAGATATTTGGGGTTGGGATGGCGAGAAGCCTGGATACTCTAAATACAGAACAAATCCATTGAAATTTGTAAAGCCATCTCATGTAGACCTTGTCGTTAACCTTAGCGCCTCTCCATTTACAGATATAAAAATGCAAAACCGTCGAGAAGTAACATTGAGGACAGCAAAAAATTTTGAAGCGCCATTAGTTTATGTGAATATGGTAGGAGCTCAAGATGAGCTCATTTTTGATGGTGGAAGTTTTGCAATCGATAAAAGAGGAAAGCGACTGGCTCAGAGTGTTCAGTTTCAGGAGGATCTCAATATAGTGGACCTTTTGACTGGAGAGGGTGGGATTCGTGAGCTAGATGCCTCCGTCCATGAGCAACGTCGACAGGCATTAGTTTTAGGTCTTAGAGATTTCGCCACAAAAACGGGCTTTGCATCTTTTCATGTGGGTTCCAGTGGTGGAGTGGATTCTGCAGTTACGACCTGTTTGGCCGTTGATGCATTGGGGCCTCAAAATGTGACAACCATAGCCCTGCCTGGTCCCTTTAACTCTAACTTGAGTCTTACCCTAGCAAAAAAACTAGCTGAAAACCTTGGTGTTGATTTTATGGAGATACCTATAGGTGATATTTACACATCCATGAAAAAGAGCTTTGATAAGGTAACGGGGCATAAGGGTTTTGATTTAGTGAATGAGAATATGCAGGCTCGAATTCGTGGAAGTCTTTTGATGGCTTATAGCAATATGCAAAACTCCATGCTATTAGCCACAAGTAACAAGTCTGAATTGGCCATGGGCTATTCCACTCTCTATGGTGATATGAACGGTGGGTTGATGCCGCTTGGGGACCTTTTAAAGTCAGAGGTCTTTGATTTGGCGAGGCACTACAATAAAGAGTACGAGCTAATTCCAGAAAAAATCATTACTCGACCGCCCACAGCAGAGCTGGCTCCGAACCAAAGGGACATAGACAGTTTACCACCTTATGAAAAGCTAGACCTTATTGTGGAGAGGTTTGTAGAGGGAAGTTCTTCACCTCGAGGAGCTTTGGATAAAAGAGTGATGAAGGCTTTGTTACTCTCAGAGTTTAAACGCTGGCAGAGTCCACCAGTTTTAAAAGTGTCTGAGCATGCGTTTGGGATGGGACGAAGGCTACCAATTGCCCATGTGGCTTTGCGTAGAAAGCTTTAAACAAATAGTCCTCAATGTGGAGAAGGAGGGTTGATTATAAAAGGCCATCCAGTAGGTTGAGCTGCTTGGGTTGCGGCTCAATCTGTGGAAACTTCATTTCGGCCTTTCCCGTTAATGCAATAAGGTTTTCTAGGGGAGGCATGACCACTGTATGACCTGTCATTTTTTCAATAATCTTGATAAAAAGCTGTCCACAGTAAGAGGCATCTTCTTCAGCTCTGTGAAACCCACCAGCTGGAATATCTAAATGTTGAACCAATGTGCCTAGCTTATAGTTAGCCAAGCCAGGAAGAACTTTTTTGGCCATTGTATAAGTATCTAGAATGACCCCCTTAGGAGCTCTAGTTTCATATCTTTTGATATCAGCAGTTAGAAACTGAGTATCAAAGGCTGCATTGTGGGCAACAATCACATCATCGCCACAAAACTCTGCAAATGAAGGGAGCAGGGATTCAATAACAGGCTTACCCTCGAGCATATCATCAGTGATTCCATTGACTCGAGAGGCCGCTTCAGGCATGGGAGTTTTGGGGTCTACTAAGGTGGAGTAAACGGCTTCAACTTTGCCGTTGATGAACCTTACGGCACCAATCTCCACAATTTTGTCGACACCGGGCAATGTTCCTGTTGTTTCTAGGTCAAATGCGATAAATCTCATGGTTAAGTCATACTTAAGTTTGGAAAGTGTTACAAGGCCCATGTTCTGGAGAAAGAAAAAGCGATTAGATTCTGGAAGCGTCCTTTTTGAACCTATGCATAAGTCCGCAATAATAGGGAACTCTGAAACTTTGTTGCAGGTGGCGCTAAGCAACAAGGTTGGCCTCTCCCACACTTGTGAAGGAATGGGATCTTGTACAACCTGTCGGGTTTTTGTTCTGGAAGGTGAAATGTCCAAGAGAACCGAAGTAGAGCGGGAGCGGGCAATAGAAAGGTCTTTTAAAGATAACGAGAGGTTGGCTTGCCAGTTAAAGCCTGTGGATGGAATGGTGGTCAATGTTCCTTAGTTTTCAAGAGCGGAAGTCTCTTTTTTCTGAGCCAACATTTTTGTAATAGCAACACTAATAGAAATGAGGGCGCGTTTTTTTATTTGGTCGCTAATAGGGCAGGGCATTTGTGGCTGGCAATATCTGTTTGCATCAGTATGGGTGATGGTTTGAATTTTATCAAAAGTTGTATCGGAAAGCTTATCACTAACGCCCGGTGCTTGGGGGATAGAAAAATAAACATCATAGGTAGATACAGTAGACCAGGCAAAGATGAGGGCCTCTATTTCTTTTTCGCTTAAGTCATTGCCTGCGGAAATTAGAAAAACAGCCAGGGCCTCTTTAGTATCATCAATGGCTTTAAAAATCTTATCGGAGGTTTTGTCTTTTCCTTCAATACTGTTTTCAATAATACTGGCTTTAGCCTTTAAGAAGTCACAATGTTGACAGCTCACGGTCGCTTTTACTGGTATACGAACTTGGGCTTTGGCGGAAAGATAAAAAAATATTGCGAAAAGTGCAGGTAAAAGGAATATTTTATGAAACATTTTTGGCTCCTGTACGCATTATGTCCTGTATGCCTTTTACAGGCTCTTATAATATATTTCGGAATTTATAAAAAGAGAAGTGAGCAGTTTTCTGCCTTTAGTGTATAGGTGGAAAAAATAAGCAGTCTCAATATTAGCGTGCAGATGAAACATAAAATGAGTTGGAATAGATCCAGGGAATCCACTTTTTTCCATCAGGAAGAGGAAAAGTGGGGATGACCCGGACTTTAACCCTGTAAGTACCCGCCTCATGGACAACCCATCGTGTTTCTAGAGAGTTAGAGGTAAATACTCGTTCTCCATTTTGATAAATCAATACATCAAAAGGCACCTTTGGTTTTTGAGGGATTTTAATAACAAGTTCCATATTTTTTGAGAGTCTGACCTGAGACCCCATGGGATGAACAAGTCCACCTTGTTCTTCTATAGTGACATTAAACCCCTTGGGGTTAGCCAAGGTATCTATACTCAAATAAAAACTACCCCGTCTCAGAGCTTCAGAGATTTTCTTTTGGTCATCACTGGCGTTTCCAGTGAGTTCTGAGCGCAGCAAAATATGATTGGATACCAGGGTCAAAAGAGTTTCGTAAGACGGGAAACGGAAAAAAAAACTACTTGAAACTTTTAATTTTGACTCTGCATCAGCACCAGCAAAAGCAAGG
Organism: Bdellovibrionia bacterium; assembly: GCA_030432925.1. Taxonomy (GTDB): domain Bacteria; phylum Bdellovibrionota; class Bdellovibrionia; order Bdellovibrionales; family UBA1609; genus JABSOQ01. The sequence continues at coordinate 16,069 of JAUILT010000045.1, forward strand.
GTGGGTCTCTTATTGTTTTGAGAGTCCCAATATTCAATAACATTTAACGGCTCATCTACAAGTCGCATTAATGCGAGCCGTTCATTAAAAAGATAGGTGAATAACGTCCAAAAGAAAGAGACCTTTTTGTTGAGCCATGCATTTTGCCAAATTGCTTTTAAGTTAATGACTTCTAAGCCTTGAACTCCTAAGGGTATGTCTCCTTCCCAGCTATATTTTGGACGAAGAGGGTGGGCAATAATAAATAAGCCATTTTCGTTGGTCCGCGCACTTTTGTTGACTAAATCAGAGAGCGCCAGTTGAGCCTCAGCAGAGCTTGAGAAAGTACGGTCTTCGGAACTAAGAATATTAAGTATACGAGACTTTCTGTAGCTGTACTCATTGTCATAAGAAACTAAAAGTCTTCCGGAGTAGTGGGGTTTTTGCGGGAATGTATCAAACTGGTTGAGTTCAGTAAAAACTAAAAAATCCAGCCCGCCCTTTTTGGCAGCAGTTATAATTTCATTGATGGACCCACTACCAGTACTGAGGTTGGAGTGCACATTTATAACACCCCGATAATCGTAAAAGCCGGTAGGGTGCTCAGAGACTAACTTATTTTCAGTAATATTTAGAGAATATCTATTAAGAAACAAGCCATAAGAAAAAATAATCAAAAGAAAAATTACAGCGAGAGACAGTCTTTTCATGGTTGTTCCGTTTTGATAAATGCCAAGTCAAAGTGATCGTCAATAGGCTCTCTTTTTAGTATGGTGTACTTCTCCCTTAAGTGAATGGGGAGAAGCTCATTCGTCTTTGTGATCAGATAAAAATCACGCGATGTGGGGAGAGATTGGTTCAGAGAATCAAAAAAATCTCTTCGATTCATACCTCGAAGTTTGTAGGTAAACTTTCCATTAATAAAACTGATCATGGAAGCCATCTGATAGGTTCGAGCATAGACTGGGGACAAATCCCTAACGTGCTCGGCTACAGAATCGTATTTATGGAGAATGTTAGTTTTTAATCGAAGGTCTGCACCTGTGGCCGGAATCCAAGGGTGCAAGGCCTCAGAAACAACAAGGATAAGCGCCCCCGCCCAAATGCTTGCTGTGATTTTTTTCCATGGAGAAGAGGAGATAGTGAATGTAGCCATTGCAAGAAAGGCCGGATGGGAGGCAATGGGCCAGTTGGCCTCGGCATAGGAAAACAAAGATGAGAATCCAAAAAAAATCATAGGAAATAAGGCAGCCCACTTCATCCAGAGAGGAGCGTGTTTGCGAGCTTTCCAGGCGAAAAATAAAATACTCGGAAAGATAAGGCCCAATTGGGCCGAGAGGTAGTGCACAGAGTATTTCGGCTGTAAGCTATGGTCGCCAAAACCATGATTTAACTGAAAGCCAAAGCTCTCCATATTATTGGTCAGGTTCCAGAACCATACAGGAAGTGAGGTGATCATCGCGCTAATAGTGCCAATCCCAATCCAGATGAATGCCTTACGGGAAAACCCTTTTTCGCGCACCAGCCAGACAAGCAATACCGGAAGTATCAGCACGATAGGGTACTTTGAAGTAAACCCAAGCCCAAAACAGACTCCCAGGGCAAGGGCCATTCTCCAGTTTTCAGATATTAGTAGTTTATGCATGCTAAGTAGGCAGGCAGACCAGAAAAATACCATTGGAGTGTCGGGAGTGATGATGAGCCCGGCGGGGCCCACAAAGGGCATGAGTAATCCCAGAAAAGTAAATGTCTTTAACTGAGCAGGGTTAAAGTAGTCTTTTAACAACAAGATCCAGATATAGAGAGTGAGGTGACTCATAACCATGCCTGGAAGCCGCACTAACGAGGCGACTCCTTCAAGAGGTTGGCCTAGAAAAAACAGCCAACTCACAAATGGCGGGTGATCGAAGTAACTCAGTTGAAGGTGGTGGCTCCAAACCCAATAATAGGCCTCATCAGGTGACAGGGGAAGCCATCCACCAATGAATATTTTGATTAAAAGGCTGATAATAAGTAACCAGAGGATATTTTTATTAATCACGCTTACTGTATCTTTATTTTTTTCGGTTTACCGAGGTCTCCAGGGACGCCTTTATCCTGGCCATTGTGGATGAGGTTCACGGCTCCGCCATCTGATAGGTCGAGCATGATAGGTCCGAAGGCTTTGATGGTGTGAATCTGGTTAGGCTTGAGAGATACTCGTTTTAGATCCCCACTTCCTACTCGAAACTCAATCTCCACAATATCTAATGCTTCGACAATAATTTCATTTTTAATTTTAGGTGTGGGTTTGGGTGTTTTCGGTTGAGTTTGAATCTCTGGTGAAGCAGATGGAGAAGGACTTTCGACTGCAGGTTTAAGTTCTGATTGAGGTTCTGGAATAGGAGTTTTTTCTGGGGGACTTTCTGCTACAATCTGCTTGTCTTCAGTTTTTGGTTTTTCTAGCTTTTTAGTAACCTCTTCAGTCTCAACCTCTTTTGGGCTTTGAATGCTGGTGAGGTCTGTTGGGGCGGGCACCGTATTGGCTTCACGCTCGTATTTTTCAATGATGTTCTTCACTCCAATAATAATAAAGACCAAAAGCAGAATAACAGCCCCACCAATGACTTTGGGCCAAATACTTTTTTCGTGTAAAAGTGGAGGTGCCTTTTTTTCTTCTCTTTCTTCGTCTATGGAACTGTTTTCAATGGGTCTAGTTTCAGGCAAAGTGGAGCCCATTTCTTCGTGGAATACTTCAAGTAATTCGTCTACATCAAGCTTTAGGTAGCTGGCATAACTTTGAACAAAGCCTCTTAAAAAAGTTTTTGCGGGGAGGGCATTGACATCACCGTCTTCAATCGCCTGAATCATACGGGGACTGATTTTGGTGGCCATTGATACTTCATTGATACTCACCCTTTGTGATTCCCTGGCAGCTTTTAGTTTTTTGCCCGTGTTTTTCATTTTGTCCACTGTCCCGTTACTTGATTTTTCTCAATGCTACTTGAGCCTGTCGCCCGTACTTACTTGTAGGAAAAAGCTTTGCTGTTTCTTCAAAACGTGTGATAGCCAGTTCTTTATTACCAGCCTTTAAATGGCTCAGTCCTGAAAAATAGTGAGGCTCTGCAAACGGTTGTTCGACACACTTATCAATAGCTAGATCAAAGCTGGCCGAGGCTGGTTGATAGAGCTTTTTTCTATAAAGAATTCGTCCATAAAGGTTCAAACTGACACACCGATTGCGATCAAAGTTCAGAGATTTTTCAATATATTTTAAGGCACTATTTGTGTCACCCATTTCAAAGTAAGCGAGGCTGAGGTTTCCATAAGTTTTCTGAGGTTCTGTGTAAGTGAGGTCTTCGGTGGCTTCCTCTAGAACGTCAATTGCTTCTCTAAGCTTTTTAGATTCAATATAAACTCGTCCCAGGTTATTTTTTGCTTCTGTGTAATTGGGCTGAAGCCTAAGCGCTCTGTTCAAATGTTTTTCTGCCGACTCTAATCGGTCACGAAAAAGATAAACCAAAGCAATATTGTTATGAGCAATGGGGTTATCATTGTCTAACTCAATGGCCTTGCGAAGTTCTCCAAGCGCCTCTGGTAACTTTCCATTCTTTAATAGAGATGTTCCAATTTGAGTATGAAGAGTGGACCGCTTTTTGCGCTCGGGCGTTGTGCTCGTGGCAGCACAGGCAATCTGAAGCAGACAAATAACAGCGACAAAGGCTCTAAGCATTGAATAAAAGTAACAAATTATTGTTCTGAGGCAAAATCATTTTCCCATGAGCAGCTTTTGCCAGCAGATGACGCTGCGCTGGGCCATCAGCGGTTCAAATAAACAAGAACTTCCATATGGGAAGTGTGTGGAAACATATCAAATGGCAGGATCTGATTGAGTTGAAAGCCTGCTTTGTGAGTGAGTTCCATTAAATCTCTTTTTAGGGTCATGGGATCACAGCTGATATACAATAGGTGCTGGCAGGGGATGGTCATCAGTTGTTGAAGAGCTACTTTTTGCAAACCTGCTCTTGGAGGGTCCAATACAATCAGATCCTTTTCGTTGATAACTGCAGACTTGAGATATTTCTCCACAGAGGAATGAATCAGTTTTAGGTGGGGCAGATCTGAGTTTTTGCTTCTGATAACAGCATCCTGATGAGCTTTGCTGTTAAGCTCGACGGAAAAAACCAGGTGATTGGGGTGAGCTGTGGCTAGTGGAAAGGAAAAGTTACCATTTCCGGCATAAAGATCATGAATCCCATGAAAATCCAGTTTTTCTGTCAAAGTCACAAGGTTTTCCACAAGAAGCGAATTCACCGCGGTGTTCACCTGGGAAAATCCCAATTCATCCCGCTCTTCTCTCGTCACCATGTGCTCCACATTTCCACTGGGAGATCGTTGGATTTCCACCCGACAGGTCTCAGGAAGAGAGTTCTTTGCCTTTATGGTCCGCAAATACCGGTTCAAATCATTTTCGGCAATAGGACATTCCTCAATGGCCACCAAATCTGAGGATTTTGGTTTGAAATAACCCCATTTCAATCCATTTTTGTGGAGTTGAATGCGATTTCTATAATGGAGCTCACTGGGGCTGGGGATGATATTACTGACGACGGTGCTTTCATTGATTAAAGGGCTCAGAGCCTTGGAGACGATCAGGTCCTTTTGATGAAGCTGGGTTCGGTACTCCACGTGTTGCCAGGTGCAGCCACCACACTCATGAGCAACCGGGCATGTGGGCTCCACCCGATTCTCTGAGGCGGTAACAATCTCCAGGATCTCGGCTTCTGCAAAGTTTTTTTTGACCAAAGAGATTTGCGCCCGAACTTCATCTCCGGGACAGGCTCCGGAAACAAAAACAACCATCCTATCATGGCGGGCCACTCCAGCCCCATTACCAAAAGCCAGAGATTCAATTTTTAATTTGATAACCTGGCCTTTTGCCAAAGAAGTTTTCATAGGTCTTTCATTGAATAAAAAATGGACTGAGTAAACCCAGCCCAATTAAAAATTCAAATTTTTGAATCAATATTTGGATTGGAGGAGAGAATTTTAGTTGGTGTTTTCAAGCCTCCCGCAAGCGTGAAGCGTTTGGCCGAAGGCCAATGCGGGCGAGGGCAGGAGCCCGAGTTTGAAAATATCAACTAAAATCCTCTCCTTTACAATGCCGAAATTGGTTCAAAAAATCAGATGTTCACAAACTCTGATTTTTCAAAAAACAAAGACAGTTCGCGCTCCGCAGAAGCTGGAGAGTCACTGCCGTGGACAGCGTTTTCGCCAACACTGTCGCCGAACTCCTTGCGGATAGTGCCTTCAGCAGCATCAGCAGGGTTGGTGGCACCCATGATTTCGCGATTTTTGGCAATGGCGCCTTCGCCGGAAAGACACATCAACATGACGGGTCCGGAAGTCATGAACTCAACCAGCTCACCAAAGAAAGGGCGTTCTTTATGTTCTGCATAGAACTCTTCGCATTTGGATTTTTCCAGTTGAACCAATTTGGCAGCACCAATTTTCAGACCGTTGTCTTCAAATTTTTTGATAATTGCACCGATAGCATTTTTCTTCATAGCATTTGGCTTGATAATGCTGAAAGTTTGTTCTGTAGCCATTTTATTCTCCATGGATTTTGAAAAGGGCAGGAGATATTTCCTGCCCGGTTAGAAATTAAAGAGCGGATTTTAAAGTGGATCCCAGGTCAGCGGGGCTGCGGGCAATTTTGCAGCCAGCAGACTCAAGAGCTTCAAACTTGGCTTCAGCTGTACCTTTGCCACCACTGACAATGGCACCGGCGTGACCCATGCGTTTTCCGGGAGGGGCCGTGGAACCGGCAATGAATGCAGCCACGGGTTTTTTGAACTCCCGTTTGATGTATTCAGCAGCCTCTTCTTCAGCAGTTCCACCAATTTCACCAATCATGATCACGCCGTCGGTATCGGTGTCCGCATTGAACATTTCTAGAACGTCAATAAAATTAGTTCCGTTGACGGGGTCTCCACCAATTCCCACACAAGAGCTTTGTCCCAAGCCTACGTTGGACAATTGCCAGACAGCTTCGTAAGTCAATGTCCCTGATCTTGAAAGCACACCAATGCGGCCAGGCGTATGAATGTGGCCGGGCATGATCCCGATTTTACAGGCGCCGGGAGTGATCACTCCCGGGCAATTGGGTCCCACAAGTCGTGTTTTCTTGCCTTCCATAAAGCGCTTCACTTTGACCATATCCATTACCGGAATGCCTTCAGTGATACAGATAGCCAGATCCAGATCCGCATCGACGGCTTCCATAATGGCGTCTGCCGCAAACGGAGGTGGGACGTAAATCACAGTGGCGTTGGCGCCGGTTTTTTCAACAGCTTCGGCAACTGTATCAAAAACAGGAAGATCCAGATGTTTGGTTCCACCTTTTCCAGGAGTGACTCCTCCCACCATTTGAGTTCCGTAAGCAATGGCTTGTTCGGAGTGGAAGGTTCCTTGAGCTCCAGTGATTCCTTGGCAAATAACTTTGGTGTTTTTATCAATCATAATAGCCATGATTAAGCTCCCTTCACAGCGGCTACAATTTTCTCAGCAGCATCAGTTAACGAGTCAGCGGGCGTGATATTCAGTCCGCTATCACTCAACATTTGTCGTCCCAGCTCAACATTGGTTCCTTGTAAGCGAACAACCAAAGGAACACTGAGTCCCAATTCTTTGGCTGCTGCGATGACACCTTCAGCGATCACATCACATTTCATGATTCCACCAAAGATGTTCACAAGAATTCCCTTAACGTTTTCATCTTTTAAAATAATTTTAAAAGCGGCCGTTACATTTTCTTTGGTGGCTCCACCGCCCACATCAAGGAAGTTGGCAGGGCTTTCACCTTGAAGTTTAATGATATCGAGAGTGGCCATGGCCAGTCCGGCTCCATTGACAAGGCAACCAATGTTTCCATCCAGCTTAATGAAAGCAAGATCATATTTGGAAGCTTCCACTTCAGAAGGGTCTTCTTCAGAAAGATCGCGAAGTTCTAAAATGTCGGCGTGACGATAAAGAGCGTTGGAATCAAAATTCATTTTGGCATCCAAAGCCATAACGTCACCCTCTTTGGTCGTCACCAAAGGATTGATTTCAACCATGGAGCAATCTTCTTTCATATAAATTTCATAGAGACCTTTGAAGTAAATGGCTGCTTTAATGGCTTGTTTACCAGTGAAACCCAGTTTGAAAGCCAAGTTTCTAGCTTCAAAGTCTTGCATACCAAAATTAGGATCCACAGTGAGATAGTGAATTTTCTCAGGCGTCTTTTCGGCCACCTCTTCAATATTCACACCACCTTCGCTGGAGGCCATAACAGAAATTTTGGAAGTTTCACGATCTAGAAAAACGGCACAGTAATATTCTTTATCGATATTACAACCTTGCTCGATATAAACTTTCTGAACTTCTTTTCCTTCGGGACCTGTTTGATGAGTCACTAGTTGCATGCCCATCATTTCGTCAGTCATAGCTTTCACTTCATCAAGAGACTTAGCGAGTTTGACACCACCGCCTTTACCGCGGCCTCCGGCATGGATTTGGGCTTTCACAACCCACACATCACCACCCAAGTCTTGAGCGGCTTTTTGAGCATCGGCACCATTGGTGACGACACGGCCATTGAGGACTTTGAGATTGTACTTTCTAAAAATTTCTTTGGCTTGATACTCATGTATATTCATTGTTGTTCCTTAGTAGTCTAA
>JAUILT010000147.1 GCA_030432925.1 Bdellovibrionia bacterium
GTATGCCTCGTCTTTTTTGGAATGGCGGCTCCCTATACCAGTATGGACAAGGACTCTAGCGTTGTTCAAAACTCAACAGAGCCAATCAAGTTTCAGGGCCAAAAGGTCCCGGTCTCTGATTCTGAGGCATTGGGAAAAGTTGGCGAGATGATTTCAAATTCTGAGAAGAAAGAACGAGGCAGGCAAAAAGTCCGAGGACGGCCTCCTCGGGGAAGACTCGTAAGGAACATTGAGTACAAAGCTCCACAGGTCATATCCAGAAAAGATACGGAGGGAACCACAGCTGGACTGCCTATGGGCACCAATCTAATCGGCAAGCTGTTGACCTCTGTCGATACAAGAGAGCCAAAGCAGATGTACAAAGTTCTCTTGCCCTACGGTGGTAGAGACAAAAATGGTGGGGAGATACCGAAAAACTCGGTGCTATTTGGCACGATTCGCTATCCAGGCAATGGAAACAAAGTCTTCTTCCAGTTTTCGAACGCATTACTTCCAAACGGAAAGGAGGTTGGGATTAAAGCGCAGGCACTTAGCTCAAAAGATTATTCACCAGGACTCATTGGTGAATACCACGGCAAAGGAATGGAAAGAGTGGCAGCGACGCAGGCCAAGAAATGATTGTCAATTTAACAGCTACCTATAGGGAGGCACATTGAGTACAAAAGCGAAAACTGATCCTTTAGATAATCTACTGGACGTGATGGGCAAGATGACCTCCACACTAGGCCACATCTGTTTCTTCGGGCTCAGGAGAATCAATTTGAAGGACCTCGTCTTGTGGTTGAAGCTTGGAACAGCGATCTCTTGCCTTATGATTCTTACTCTTGGGCCGGAAAATCATCTGAACCAAGCGCTTAGATTTTTGGACTCTGACGGAAGCAATTCGGTGATCTCGTTGGTTTTAAAAATACCTGCTGGCATTCAATTTGGTCTTTTGATTGTCATTCCATTGGTCTTGAGCCTGGTTGTTTTAGGCTTGAGCGCATTTATGGAGCAAGGAAAACTTCAAAAGGCGTTAAATAAGGTCGGCTTAAAATCGGCCCTCGGCAAAGAGCCAGAAATCAAAAGGGTGACCAAAACTGGTGATCTCAGGAAAAAAGTCACCGTAGAAACCCATGGAATCGGCTTAGGATCATTTGAAGCCAAAAGAGATTCACTGCAAGCCGCATTTCGAATGAGAGTCGAGAGCATTGAATCGGCAAATGACCTCGGACAAGTTGAAATCTACCTCTGCGCAAAAGAGCTACCAAAGATGGTGCAGTATGCAGATCTTTATAAATATGTGACAGATCCCTACTCAATCATTATTGGTCAAAGCTCGAAAGGCCCAGTGATTCAATCGCTTTTGAGTCTGCCTCACATGCTGATATCTGGGGCTACCGGCGGGGGTAAATCGGTATTCTTCAGGTCATCCATGCTGTCGCTGCTCAAAAGCTCTCCTCACATTCAGCTCTATCTTTTGGATATGAAACGAGGGGTTGAAGTGAAAGAGTTTTCTGAGCTTCCCAATGTGAAGACGGCAAAAAATAAGACTGAAGCAATATCAATGCTCGATACGTTGCTGAAGGAAATGCACAGAAGGTATGACATTCTTGAGAATGCTGGCGAGAAACTGGTTGACCCGGTGAGAGACAATCTCGATATCATTGTAATCGGTATTGATGAGGCTGCTGTTCTTTTCTCTAAAAGCTCAGATGTCGAAGGAGCCAGAGAAAAGATCTCTGAGCTTGCAAGGCTTGGCCGAGCGGCAGGTTTCCATATCATCCCCGCCACGCAAAAGCCTGTTAAGGACGCCATCGATACTGACACTCTTGATCAGATGAATGGTCGTATGACCTTTAGAATGTTGTCATCTGCTGCATCAACTGCTGCCACAGGTGGTGGAGCTGCGAAGAAATTACCAGCTATAAAAGGTCGAGCGATATGGAGCCACGGAGCTGATGAAATTGAAGTTCAAACCCCTTTCATCAACGACAAGTTCTTAAAAGCTGAGCTTGAGGTCATCAAAACCGAGTTCAAACAAGGTAAGAGACAAAACTTTGAAGAACTTTTGACCGTCGGGAAGCCGGTGTTCAAGAAGAACAATACCGCATTTGACTCTAAGTAAAAGAGCTCGGTGTAAGGTTGAAATCGTGCCAAGAGACTACGAAGTTTTGAGACTTCTTCTTGAAAGCAAGACTGCGAATCGAGATCAGATTGCCAAATATGTATTTGGCGATCGCTCCCTCAACACAGTCAATATCAGGCTAAAGAAGTTGGAGAGGGTAAACCTTATTCGGGGGTTTCCTGTAACAAGACAGACTAAGTCGCAAAGCGCCTACTCTTTGACAAAATCAGGCTTAGACCTACTGAAACCCAGTCTTCCATTCGAGTTCAATGGAACTACACTCCTCAGTGAATGCGTTGAGCACGATACGGAGCTTCTGGATATAAGGAAAAGACTACAGCTACAAAGTTCAGTCACGCAGGTTTTCTCAGAGAATGTATTGCAAAGTAGTCCAGAGTTCGCCGACATTCGGGACTTCAGACACTTTCTGGCTCTCAATAGTGACGGTGTCATTGAGATCAAAATTGCAGGGACCAAGGTTCTACTGGGACTTGAATACGATCGATTTTGCAGATCCAAAACTCGCTGTATTAAAAAGCTAAAGGGCTACTACTCAAGTTTAGTTGACGGTGTTTTGTATATTTGCAGTAACAAATATATCATGAACAGCTTGATGAAGGTCGATCAGCAGGTTTCTCAAGAGCTTGATAGAGATTCTGTATTTCGATTTGGCATGCTCCACGATGTCATTCAAACAGATGGGCCAATTGATTTCTTCAGTTGGGACGGGGAAGTCTTTTCTATCGTTTAGATCAGCAGGTGAAAAAGTTTTGAATACCACTAGGCTACCACCACAGTTGGTAGCCTAGTCTCAATAACATCTTGAATATACTGGATTTGGTAAGAGGTTTTCTGGAGCATCCAGGAAGATTGGGACAATTTACATTAATCACTACAATTTGGAGGAATATGAAGAGAATAATATCTCGGATATTTTTATTGATTACGAGCGCAGCCATGTTTGGCTGTGCTTCGATGAAGGAGTCATTGGTGACTGGAGTCGGTGTTGGAGCCGGAACAGGAGCCATTGTAGGATCACAATCTAACAAAGCAGATCGAGGAAAAGGAGCGGCAACAGGTGCATTGATTGGCGCTCTTGTCGGCGGTGTCAGTAGTTACATCATTCACGGGTCTCTACAGAAAAGAGATGCTAAGACCAGGAAGAACACACTACTGAATTTGGACAAATACTCGGTATCAAGTCCAACAACCAAAGGCGGAGTCAATGACTTCAAGCTCTCTGCTCCCGATGTGGACAAAGAATGTTTTGATTGGGAGGTAAAGAACAACGAGTTGGTTCAGCAACATTGTGTTTGGACAATCAGAGGCAACTCTTACTGGATTCCTGGAAATCAATGAGGAATTCGTACTTTGAAGAGGTCGTAAAAATAGCGGCAGGGTTCACATTGATAGCTTCAGCTATATTTGTTGGAACGACGGTCACAATGGACATCAAGGACTATTGTAAGATCAAAGAAAGTCAGGCTAAAAAAGAATTAGAGAGTAAAAGTGAAAAACTGAACGGTCTGAACAGGCTCATTGATGAGTTCATTCAAAGGAGAAAGTTCCCTGAGCTCAGGTAGTCAAAAGGTCGTGAGGAGAATTCTACTGGATGAATCCCAAGCACCAAAGGTGACCGAGGCTGTTGCACGACTTCGGTCAAAGTCTTGTAAACTGGATGCTTCCAAGCTGGTCAATAAAATCCTCTCAATATTTTGGGAGCGGCATTTAGCGGCCAATTTAGATCGTATCGAACAAGAGTTTTTTGACAAGAAAAGCTTTATTCAAGGAGCCCTTGCGGGCTCCACCTCTGATCAAGTAGATGATATTTTGGAGCAATACTTGCGCAAAAAACAAAAGAGTCCGAAAAGACGAAAACAGACCAATAGGTCTCAGCAGATGAAGCTTGATGAATCTGAAAGCTCCTAGGGAATACGATCAGTTGAGCGAAAAGGAAAGAAAAGAACTACTCAATCAATGCGGTCCAGACGGGCCGCTCAATCACCTGA
>JAUILT010000046.1 GCA_030432925.1 Bdellovibrionia bacterium
GAAGACAGAAAGCAGATGTATGAAGAAATTGCTCTTGCCGCCAAAGAGGCCAAGAGCGTTGGCTTGGTTGTAGTGATTTGGTCCTATGCAAGGGGGGAGGGAATCTCCAAAGAAGGAGAAACTGCTATTGATGTCATTGCCTATGCGGCTCAAATTGCAGCACAGTTGGGAGCTACTATTATTAAGGTTAAGCCACCTTCTGAGTTCATTGAGCAAAAAGATGCTAAAAAGGTTTTTGAATCTGAAAATATTAAAATAGCTACGTTGTCCGACCGCACTCGGCATGTGATTGAAAGTGCCTTCAATGGCAAGCGTATCACTATTTTTAGCGGTGGAGCTGCCAAAGGCACTGAAGAAGTGCTAGAAGAAGTCAAAGAGCTTGCTCATGGTGGCTCTTTTGGAAGTATTATGGGGAGAAATGCCTTTCAGCGTCCCAAGAAGGACGCTATTGCGCTACTGCATCAGGTGATGGATATTTACGCAGGAAATGCTGGTTAATCAAGGGAGTCAGCGATGGAAACGGAAAGTCAGCAAGGGCACAGCATTGGAGATCGTGAAAACCCCCTGCGTAAAGAAAAGCGTCGCAAGCTTCATGAGTTGAAGGAGCTTGGGGTGGATCCCTTTCCACACAACTATGCTCGTACTCACAGTGTGGCCTCGATCATTGAAGCTCATTCTCAAATAGGCGCTGGAGAACAGGTAGAGGGAGATATTTCCGTAGCAGGTCGCTTGATGACCAAGAGAGATATGGGAAAGGCTGCTTTTTTTAATATCCAAGACCAGTCAGGAAAAATTCAAGGATACGTGAAAATCACAGAGCTTCCCGAAGAGGATCAAAAGGCTTTTAAGCTTTTGGATATCGGTGATCATGTGGGTTTTACTGGATTTGTTTTCAAGACTCGAAAGGGAGAACTCAGTGTGCACGCAAAGACTTTTAAAATTCTTTGTAAGACCCTTGAGCCACTTCCAGAAAAGTACCATGGTTTGACTGATGTTGAGTTGAAGTACCGTTATCGCCACATGGACTTGATTATGAACCCGGACTCCCGAAAAGTTTTTGAAGCTCGTTCAAAAATTATCAGAGAGGTGCGTCGTTTTTTGGATGATCGAGGGTTTTTAGAGGTGGAAACACCAATCTTACAGCCTATTTACGGAGGAGCTGCAGCCTATCCGTTCTCCACTCATCACCGAGCCTTGGACATGAAACTATTTTTAAAGATCTCTCCGGAACTTTATCTCAAACGATTAATTGTTGGTGGTTTTGAAAAGGTCTATGACTTGGGAAGAAACTTTCGCAATGAAGGGATTGATAGAACTCATAACCCAGAATTCACTATGTTGGAGTGGTATGAGGCATATACAGATTACGAATATCAGATGAAGCAGTTTGAGGATTTAATCTCCACTGTGGCTGAAAAAGTGACCGGCTCTATGACTGTGGAGTATCAGGGGCACTCTATTGATTTTCGGCCACCATGGCGACGTCTGAGCGTGTATGATGGCATTAGGGAATATGCTGGTTTTGATGTTTCTGATAGGGATGAAAAATCCCTGTTTGCCAAATTGAAGGAACTGGGTTCTGACCTTGAAAAACCCGCAAGTCATGGAGAAATGGTGATGGAGGTTTTTGAACGAACAGTGGAAGAGCACCTGATTCAGCCCACCTTTGTGATTGATTTTCCGATAGAGGTTTCACCACTGACAAAAAAACATCGAGACAAACCTGGCTTGGTGGAACGCTTTGAACCCATGGTGGCAAAAATGGAGTTGGGCAATGCCTATACTGAGCTGAATGATCCAGAAGACCAGCTGGCCAGGTTGCAGGAGCAAGAGGCTCAGCGGGTGGTGGATGAGGAGGCCCAGCCCATGGACGATGATTTTGTCCATGCCATTGATACGGGGATGCCTCCTACAGGTGGTGTGGGCCTGGGAATAGAGCGTCTCATCATGCTTTTGACCAACCAGCCCAGTATTCGGGACATTATCTTTTTTCCAACCATGAAGCACAAATGATCGGGCGAATTGGCTTTTATTTGGTGGCTTTGTTTTTGTCAGCATGTGTGCAGAAGCCAACAAAAATTTATGAGTCCAAGTCGGGGTTTTCCCAAAAGATTCAGCAAAAGACACGGAAACCTTTGAAGGTAACAGAAGAAACTGTGGTGGTAGATGCACGATCACGGTTTGACTTCACTATGGCTCACTATCCAGGATCCTCCCATTTGCTGTGGGAAAGTTTTTCTCAAGCCAAGGGGCGATTCCCTGGGCGTTTAGTTGAAGATTTGGAAAGTGCTCGAAAGCGTCTTCAAATCAAAGGGCTTCACCCTGAAAAACCAGTGATTATTGTTGGCTATGGAATCGATGGAAAAGGAGAGGCGGGACGACTGGCCTGGACTTTACTTTATCTTGGTTTCGATGACGTTCAGGTCGTTGGCGATAATCTGCTCAAACCCTCTAGCAATATCGTCAATAGCAAACCAACGCCCAATGCTCCATTTTGGTTACTGAGAACTCGCCCTCAGTTAATTGCTAAAAAGAAGCAGGTTCTTGAAGCTGTAACCAAACAGCTAGCAGGTCCTAGAAAAGTATTTTTATTTGATGTTCGCTCTAAAGAGGAATACTTCAAAAAAGAGGGCCTAGGAAAGCCTTATGCATTACCGGATCTTGGAGCTATCCATGTGGAGTGGAAAGAGTTTTATAATAGGCAGGGGCGTCCCAGGCTGACTATCAGAAAACAGCTCAAGGGTTTGGGAATCAGCAATGACAGCAGAATCATTGTCCTGAGCAATCGTGGCATCCGTTCGGCGGCCGTCACGGCGGCGTTGATTTCTTTGGGGTATAAGAATGTCTCCAACTTCGCTGATGGGCTGGAAAGCTTTAAAAAATAATTCAAATTGGATGGGTATTATCAGGCACTTTCGTTTTTTTTAGCTTCAGCCATTTTGAACAAGACATCATTCATGGCATCCATTAGGCTGGAATCATAACGGGAGCGTAGCTTTTCATCCATGAACTTCAAAGCATCGGTGGGAGTCATGGGGTCATTATAGCTGCGTTTGGTAGTTAGTGCATCGTATGTGTCGGTGATAGCTACAATTCTTGCCATGGGATGAATTTCATTTCCAGCCAGTTGTTGTGGATAACCATTGCCAGTGAAACTTTCATGGTGCTCAAAGGCGCAGGCTTTGATGGCATCAGAAACTTGGTGACGGTTAAGGATGAGCAACCCAAACTGCGGGTGTTGTTGCATTTGTGCCCACTCGCTATCATCCAGGGGACCATCTTTACAGATAATGTTGACATCAACATGGCGCTTTCCTATATCGTGAAATAAGGCCCCTTGCCCCAGCTCCTTGAGTTCGGCGTCTTTGTAACCAACAACATACCCCAGGCCAAGGCTGTAAATACCTACATCTAGAGAGTGGTTGTAGGTGTAAAAGTCATGAGAGCTCAAGCCAATGAGATGGCCCATAGCATCCGGGTCTTCATCCATAAAGCTAATAAACTCATTGATAATTTCTTTGGATTGATTGAGCGCTTGATCAATATCTGGATTTTCATAAAGCTCTTCCACAAGGGCCAGAGAGCTTTCTCGAAGAATAATAGCTTTATCTCGGCTTGTGAGTTGATCCGAGTGCATTTGATCAGAAATATGTTTTTTATAAACCTCATAAAGATTGTCATGAATAAAAAAAGAGTCTGGAGCTTTAACTTCAAAGCTCTGAATTTTATCCGCCTCCATACTGTCACCGGCTCGTAAATAAAGAATATACCGGTCGTTGATTTTGACATAAATATCAAACGGTACAGGCACCGAAGGGTGAAGGGAATTCAGCCGAACTTTCATATATTTGGCGTGGACCATGATTCTATTGTGCCATGGATTTATTGACTGTCCAAACAAAGATGGCTAATCAAAGATATGGCAATTGAAATTAACACAGATGTCCAGTTTATCAAAGGAGTGGGGCCCAAGCTGGGAGCTGTGTTAGCCAAGAGAGGCATCCATACAGTTCTTGACCTTTTGGAGTGGTATCCTAGAACCTACGAGGATCGTCGAGCAGCCCGTGAGATTGCCAGTTTAAAACCTCATCAGGTTGTCAGTATTCAAGCCTCAGTTATTGCTGTGCGTTCTATGAACTTGGGACGCAGCCGTAGGAAAATGTACGAGATTCTTGTGGGTGATAATTCTGGCCGTATTGCTTGTAAGTATTTTCGTGTGCCCTATAGAGGTTATTTTGAACGCTTTGAGTCGGGCATGAGCGTACAGGTTTCGGGGAAAGTCACTTTGTATCGCAGTCGTTTGGAGTTTCACCACCCAGACGTTCATCCTGTTCGAGAGAGTGATGAATCTGAAGACCGATTGATCCCGTTGTATACGGAGACAGAGGGACTGAGTCCTTCTAAGCTACGCAAAATTATTGATACAGCTCTGAGAAGCCTTCCGGAGGAGACAAAAGTCGATGAAGTCGCTTTGGAGAAAAAAACCTATCAAAGGCAGCCACCAGAAGGCTTGGGGGAGAATCTTCCTGCATGGGTGTTAGATAAGTACCGTCTTATCCCCAGGAGACAATCTATCAAAGAGATCCATCAGCCTCCCGTAGAACAGGTGGATGAGTTTTTGAAGTTTCGCTCTCCCGCACAAAGGCGAGTGATCTTTGAAGAGTTCTTTAAACTAGAATTTTTATTGGCCTTTCGCAAGCAAGGACTACAAAAAGAAAAAGCTCACGTCTTAAAAGGAACGGGGCAGCTAACTCGCCCCTTTATTAAACAACTGCCCTTCGAGCTAACCAGTGCTCAAAAGCGAGCCTTTGCTGAGGTGAAAAACGATCTGACGAAACCGCACCCTATGCACAGACTGATTCAAGGGGATGTGGGAAGTGGAAAAACCATGGTAGCTCTGCTATCTGCGTTACATGCTATTGAAGCCGGAGCCCAGGCGGCAATTATGGTGCCTACAGAAATACTTGCTGAGCAGCATTTTAAAAACGCCATGAAAACATTGTCTCCTATGGGAGTGGAGGTGGTTTTACTCACAGGGACTTCTAAGGGGAAAGAGAGAGCGCGGATTCGCCATGAGATGAAAACAGGGCGCTCTCAATTGATTGTTGGCACCCATGCCTTAATTCAAGACGACGTGGAGTATGATAATCTTGGGCTGGTGATTATTGACGAGCAGCACCGCTTTGGCGTGGAGCAAAGAAACCGTTTGAAACAAAAGGGAGCATCACCTCACTTTTTAATTATGACGGCCACTCCAATTCCGAGAACATTAGCTATGACAGTTTATGGGGATTTGGATGTTTCTGTGATTGATGAACTGCCTCAAGGTCGGCAACCCATTGTTACTCGCAAAACTTTTGAAAGTAAGAGAGATAAGGTGTTTGGCTTTGTCGATGACCAAATTCGAAAAGGGCGTCAGGCCTATGTAGTTTATCCTCTTGTGGAGGAAAGCGAAAAATTGGAATTAAAAAATGCTCAAGATGAATTTGAAAAAATCAAAGTTCGTTTCCCTGAGCACAAGGTTGGACTGTTGCACGGAAGAATGAAGCCAGAAGAAAAAGATGCTGTTATG
Organism: Bdellovibrionia bacterium; assembly: GCA_030432925.1. Taxonomy (GTDB): domain Bacteria; phylum Bdellovibrionota; class Bdellovibrionia; order Bdellovibrionales; family UBA1609; genus JABSOQ01. Next base: position 5,573 of record JAUILT010000046.1, read on the forward strand.
CGAGAGTTTCGTGACAACCATGTTCAGATTTTAGTCGCAACGACAGTTATTGAGGTGGGTGTGGATGTTCCCAATGCCAATATTATGGTGATTGAACACGCTGAGCGCTTTGGGTTGTCTCAGTTGCACCAGCTTCGAGGGCGGGTTGGGCGAGGTAAGTATAAAAGTTATTGTGTACTTGTATTGGGTTATGCCGTTTCTGAAGACTCACAAAGACGAGCCGAGATTATGGAAGAGACAACGGATGGCTTTAAAATTGCCGAAGCTGACCTTGAAATGCGTGGCCCTGGAGAATTTATGGGAAGTCGTCAGAGTGGTCTTGCAGGATTTAAAATGGCTAACCTTGTCAGGGATGTGCTTATTTTACAGGACGCTAGGCAGGCGGCCTTTGACGTGGTTGCACGAGATCCTGAGTTGAAATATAAGGAGCACCGGCCCCTTCAGAAACTTCTCAACAAAGAAATTCTTGGTTAGAGCGCATACCTTATAAGGCCTTCCCTTCCTGATAGTTCTATGATTTGATTTCGTACATGAGTTGGAGTGCCAGCTTTTTTATACTGATCTGGCTTGAATCAATGTCCAAAGGAGGGACTAATTATGGCTTTACGGATAATGATGGCCATCATTATGGCAATGTTGGGTGTATCGGCGTTTGCTAACAAACCCATTTACCTTCAATCAGAAACACTGACAGGCTCGACCTTGCTATCCACAGAAATGAGGTCAAGTAAAACTCTTTTTGTCCAGGCAAAAGAGCAGGTCACAGAAAAATTCAAGAAAACCCTAGTTAAAAATGGTCTGGAAGTGATTTCATATGTTCCACAAGATACAGTTTTGGTTCGCTCCAAGGATCCAGTCTCTACTTCAATGGTGAGGAGACTCCCTGGAGTTTTGGATGTACATATTTTAAAACCTGAGTGGAAGCTCAGCACATCTGTTCCCAAAGTCAGCGTATTTAATGCTCATCAATCTATTCAGTTATTGGTAAAGACTTTTGAACCCATGCCCATAAAAAATTTGATTGGTGGTGCAGTTATTCAATCCCATCAAGACTACCATCATGTTTCTGTATCCGTCTCTGAAGTTCTAGACCTCATACGGAATGACAATATTCAATGGGTAGAGCTTTACCCAGAAATACACTCTATGGTTTTGGAGCTAAAGCCCAATTATGGCCCTTACCTCAACGGATATGAAAATGTCACTGGTTATGAAACAGGTACAAGAGTTATGAATTTTCAGTCAGCTTGGGAGCGGGGCTTGAGCGGAGTGGGGCAGTCCGTAGCTATGGCCGACACAGGTTTGGATCGGGGAGTTCTGGGAGCCTTGAGCCCTGATTTTTCTACAGTCCATAAGGGTTATAAGTTTGGTCTGTTTGCCAAGGATTGGTCGGACCCCATGGGTCATGGAACTCATGTTGCTGGTTCTGTCATGTCTCAAGGGGCAGTCAGTGCTGGTCGGTTTCGAGGGGGAGCTTATGGAGCGAAAATGATCCCTCAAGGGATGTGGTCACCCGTTATGAAAAATATGACAGTGCCTCCCAATTTGGAAGATATGTTGCAGCCCATCTATGACGATGGAGCCAGAGTTCATACAAATTCCTGGGGCTCTCCCAGAGACTTGGGGAAATACCATTCTTACTCTCGCCAAGTGGACCAATTTACGTGGGATCACCCAGATATGTTGATTGTATTTGCTGCTGGAAACTCCGGGGTGGACGCTAATAAGGATGGGCGCATTGACTCTGGAAGTGTTTCTTTTCCTGGGACAGCAAAAAATATTTTAACAGTGGGGGCTTCTGAGAATTATCTTTTGGAAGGAGGTATTCAAAGAAAGTTAGGAGAGCTTCGAGGGGGTGAGCCTTGGGGGACCGAGCCCATTGCTTCAGACACTTTGTCTAATAATCAAAATGGAATTGCGGCATTCTCATCGAGAGGTCCTACAGCTGATGGTCGCTTAAAGCCAGATGTTGTTGCTCCTGGAACCAACATCGTCAGTAACTGTTCTCCTGTAGAGGGGGCCAGCCCACTGTGGGGGAACTACAATGACCACTACTGCTACTCAGGTGGAACCTCCATGTCCGCACCATTGGCCGCCGGAGGAGCCGCTGTAACAAGGCAATTTCTCATAGAGAAAATGTACGTGGCCAGTCCATCGGCAGCCCTTGTCAAAGCTGTCATGATAGACAGTGCCGATAACTTATTTCCAGGACAGTTTGGAAGTGTTGGAAAATCCAATGGTCAAGAGCTTCTTGTAGATGGTCCTAATAATCACCAGGGGTTTGGCCGGGTGAATATGGATCGGGGGACCCATCCATCTCGCTTTCTCAAGTTGATTGACAGTAAGGGTATCTCTGTTGGTCAGTCTGTGCAGTTTCATGTGATAGTCCCTGAGGGAGGAGATTTTAAAGCCACATTGGTCTACACTGATGCCCCTGGTTCAGAAAACTCCGCTAAGGCATTGGTGAATGACCTGGACTTGAAAGTCACTTTGGCCGGCCGGGAGTTTTTATCAGATTCACGCACAGACAATCTGGAGCAGATTCAAGTTGGAAGTTTCACTGGCCCAGCAACAATAGAGGTGATCGGCCACAATGTTCCTATGGGAAAAAATGGCAAACAACCCTTTGCGTTGGTTATTTCTAGATAGTTTATCAAGATGAAGATCGATGATCCGGCAGTTCAGGCTTATATCAAGGGAGAGATGTCTCCCGAACAAGAAGTGGATTTTCGCCAGGAACTGTCAGGGCATCCTGAAGTGGCGGATCTCGTTGAGACGTTAAAAAAAACAGCTGCGTTCATAGAGAAAGATCAGGTCACTGGAGAAAAGCCCTACGGGTTAGATCTGACTAAGAAAACAGCTCAAAAGCTCTTTGAAGATGATGAAGTACCGGATGCTGCTTGGGCTCGATTCTTTCATAAAGCAATGGGTAAATCTTGGCGTTTTGGTGTTATCATTCTGGGAGCCACATTTGTTATTTTTGTTTTTGCGTTTCTTGTGGTTCCGTTTATTCGATCCCTTCAGGACTCGGTAGAGTCTCCTCAAAGCCCGGCAAGTCTGAAAGAGTTAAAAATTGCAGCGAAAAAAAACCGTTCATCATCGGGAAGTTTGCAAAACAGGAGTATTCCCACTCACACCACTAAAAACAAAAAGGTGAGCAAGGATATAGCTGAGGCTTTTACTAGGGCTTTGGATCCATCGGCTTTGGTGGTTTCATCAGAAGCCGTGCAGGCACTTTCAGATTTAGCCAAGGTTTCATCCACAGCGGGGTCAGCCACAACACCGGGGACTTATCAACTACCAACCGCTTTTGAAACAGAGTTACAACAGTCGGTAAAAGCTAAAATTGTAGCTGACAAAACCTGGAGCCAACAGGCTGTGCAAGTGGATGCTTTTGCAAATAGCTATTTTCAGATGAAATCATCCAATGTCAGTGATCAGCTGGAGGTGAGAGCTGAGTGGAGGACTTCTCCATGGAATAATAAGGAAGTTCTTTTAATGCTGGATGTTCAAGCTCCAAGGGGCGATCAGAAGTTATCTCCAAAACAAGTGAAAATCGGACTCTTAATGGAGTCAAAGTCCTCTCTGCGGGCCTCCCTGGCACAGCAGTTTGGAGAGAACACCTCAACGATGGATCTCTCATCAAATTTTTCTGAACGACTGAGTCAGCAGTTGGAGGAGGCTTCGTTAGCTGGTCAAAAGTTTGTTTTGGTAGCCGATGGGACTTTGACACGAGATCAGGCAGATTTTTTTATTTTGGCAATCAGTCGCTTTCCTCATTTGAAGTTTTCCTTTATCTCATTGGTTCCAAATATCAACGAAAATCACTTGAAAGTTCGTTCTGGACTTCGATTACAGAAAACAGGGGAATACTACTCAGCAGCCACACCCTCACAACTGTTACGTTCTTTGGAGGCCACATTAAAGAGGAGTGACCAGGTGTTTCAGGACTTTCGCTGGAATATCGAGTTCAATAAAAAATATATTTCTAACTCTCGATGGGTGGGACAGATTGAGACTGAAGTTCAGCGAGAAAGTATTGTGCCTTCACATTGGCTCATGTCCAATGACAGAACCGTCGCATTCTTTTTGTTGAAACTCAATGAAGTATCACCTCAGTCAAAAATTGGAAACGTGAGGGTTTTTTGGCGTCGGAAAGGCGAGCCCAGAACCCAGTCTCTTGAGAGGCCACTCATACGAAGGAATGCATCTATTTTAATGCCTGAATCCACCTACCAGTTTGCCGCTGCAGTGATTCATGTGGGTCTGATGCTGAAAGGAGACCTGACTATGAATAAACCATCTCTTCAATCCATTGAGTCCTTGGTCTCCAGGTTGGAGATAGAGCCTCGCTTAGTTGGCCAAAAGACAGAGTTTTTAAAGCTGGTTGCCACTTTATTGGAATTATAGTAGAGACAGGGCACAGGAAAAGAGAGGTTCAATGAGACGTTTTTTGATTGTGTTATTTTTAATAAGTGTGTCACCGGCCAGTCATGCGTTTTTTCCCAGGGTGGTCTGTTGGGCTAAATCCTCTGATCGAGAGAAAGATCAAAGTCTTACGCCCATAACCATTGAATATATTGATGATGGTATGATTGAAGTGGCCTACAAAGAACTTAGCTGTGAGCTGGATTGGACTGCGTACAATAGTCCTACTGATAAAAGTTGGGGGAGATTCAAGAATAACAACACAGGCTCTCAGCTTGGTGGTCAGTTTTTGAGTACCCGCTGCGCCTCTATAGCGAGTGCTTTTTTAAATAATGCAAAGGTGGATATAGCTTGGTTAGATCTGAGTGGTAAAATTATTGATGAAGACCAACGAAATATCGAGTTAGAGAAGTCATCTCCTGAATTTCTCGCGCAACTTGGTTTTTTTAAAACAATGTCTGCAGAAGGCATGGGCACGATAAAAACTGTAGTTCAACAGGTTCTTAGCTGTAAAATTGCCGAGTATACTGATCCGGTTTGAATTCAAACTGGATCGGTGTGCACTGTAAGTGGTGTATTAGGTTTGTTTTTGAGTTTATCTGTATAAATATGGGAAAAGTTTTTTAAGATCTCTTGCTCAATGCGGCCCTTATATGAAGTTTTAGCAGGCACACGAACAACCAGTTCAGCTTCGTCTTTGGATGTATACCGAATATGGACCCTCGGTTCAACAGAGGGTGTCTCTATAGCTTGAGATTGACCAAAGTTATCAAAAGCTGTTTTGGCATCAACTTGATAGATATCACAAATAGAGTTACAGATATCAAGCATTTGCCTTTGTAGGCTCAATAGGTCCTCATCTAAAATCACTGGAACTACGAATACATGTAAAGTGTAGTCATGGGTAAAGCTTTCATTAATAATACTGTGAGTGAGATAGAGTGAGTTTGGAAGATTAATAGAGCGACCAGTGTATTGATTGGTCATTTGTCCAGGGCCGATTTCCAGAATGCGAGTAAAGAATAGATTTTGATCAATAACATCACCACGAATTCCATTCACTTCGATTCTGTCTCCAATAGAAAAAGGTTTGGCACTCACTCGAGAAAAATACCCAGAGATATTCATAATTACTTCTTTGAAGGCAATGACAAAGGCTGCTGCGACAGCCACCAGGGAAACAGCAAAGGTTCTTAGCTCCTCTGCCCAAACAATAATTAGCCCCACAAGGAGCACAAAGAGTAAGATTGTTTTAACGGTTACAATCCATTGGCGTCTGTCATTGAGGGGTATTTTTTTTGAAGAACTAATTTGTCGAATCAGATAAATACGGAAAAAGCTTACTAGAATAAAAAGCCCTATAGAAATGACAACATGACGGCTGAAATAATCTTGCTCAAGTATGGTTTGCCAACTCATAATTTGTAAAGAGTAGCTTTGGAATTCGTAATGGGCAAAGAAAAACTATTTGAAAACGGATTTCGTTGCGAAAAGCTTTTAGGGATTCTCAAGAGAGAAAAGTGGTGAAGGGAATCAGAAAAGTATCCCAGTTAATCATAACTAGAGAAATTGCACCCACCAGAAATAAGAATGTATAAAGAAGCCACATCAGTACAATGGCATTGGTGGCTCTTGCCATATTTGTGACGGATTCATTTTCTAAATAGAGTTTAGATTTTTCATTGAGATCTCTAAGGCGGAAAGCAGCAAAAATTAAAGATCCACCACCAATAAGAGCTGTTGCTAGGAAGGACTTCCCAACAAAAATGAGCAGTGTCAGGAGGTAAATAGCTGTAGCTAAAAATAAACCTTGTTGGACATGACTGATTTTAATCAGGGTCTGAATATTTTGATACACAGGCTTTGAGGTGAACCTTGGAATTTTTCTGCGATTGTCGGGATCTCTTCTTTCCATAGCTAAGAAGAGGGTGTCCCACATTAAAATAAATATCAAAATAAAAACACAATTCTGGACGTTTCTCATACTCAAATTTATTCCATATTTCAATAGTTTGCGCCCCATACTGCAACATAATATTTGTTGTGAAAACTCTAAGAGTAGTTTATTAAACCACATAGAACCGGTGACCTTCATTATCAGCTATGGCATTGTAAAGCCCTCACTGTATAGGTGGTCATGTATGAGCGAAGCAAATGAGAACTCCGGAAAGCCGGAAGCCAACAATTTTATTAAAGACATCATTGTCAAGCAGCGACAGCAGCAGCCTGGTAAGCAGGTGATCACTCGGTTTCCTCCGGAGCCCAATGGTTATTTGCATGTGGGGCACCTCAAATCCATCTGTCTTAATTTTGGGTTGGCTGAGCAGTTTGGAGGTCGATGCCATCTCAGGTTTGATGATACCAATCCAGTTTCAGAAGATCCGGAATATGTTCAAGCGATCAAGGACGATATTCAGTGGTTGGGTTTTGATTGGGGAGAGCACCTTTACAATGCTTCAGATTATTTTGATAACCTTTATGAGTTTGCTATTCAACTGGTTCAAAAAGGTTTGGCATTTGTAGATGACTGTAGTGCAGAAGAAATTCGTGAGCTTCGAGGAAGTTTGACAGAGCCTGGTAGGGAGAGTCCGTTCAGGAGTCGTAGTCCCGAAGAGAATCTAGATTTATTTGAGAGAATGAGAAAGGGCGAGTTTGAAGACGGTGCCAAAGTGCTGCGAGCCAAAATTGATATGAAATCCCCTAATATTAATTTACGTGACCCTCTTTTATACCGAATTCGTCATGTACTCCACCCCCATACTGGGGATAAATGGTGTATTTATCCGCTTTATGATTTTGCTCATGGCTTATCGGACGAAGTGGAGGGTATCACCTACTCTATTTGCACGCTTGAATTTGAAGATCATCGACCGTTGTATGATTGGTTTCTTGAAGTATTGGAAACCCCCAACCGCCCACAACAGATTGAGTTTGCAAAGCTCCACCTTGATTCTGTTGTTTTGAGCAAGCGTCGTTTGCTTCGGTTAGTGAATGAAGGGCATGTGTCCGGGTGGGATGATCCTCGTATGCCAACCATTCGAGGTATGCGTCGAAGAGGAATTCCTCCAGAAGCCTTGAAAAATATGGTGGAGTCTATTGGTGTGACCAAAAAAGACAGTGTGATTTCCATGAGTACCATGGACCACTTTATTAGGGAAGAGTTGGATCGTACCTGTCCGAGGGCCATGGGAGTTTTAGATCCCATAAAAGTGGTGATCGAAAACTATCCAGAAGATAAAATAGAAATACTGCATGGTCCTGTTCATCCCAAAAATGCAGATCTCGGCGAGAGAGATATCCCTTTTACACGAGAGGTTTTTATTGATCGTGATGATTTTATGGAGGACGCTCCTAAAAAGTTTTTTCGTTTAAAGCCTGGTGGCAAAGTTCGGCTGAGATATGGGTATGTCATCCACTGTCATGAAGTCATAAAAAACGATCAGGGAGAAGTGGCAGAGCTTCGTTGTACTTACGATGAACGCACCTTGGGAGGAGTGACTCCTGAAGGGGAAAAAAAAGTCAAAGGTATTATTCATTGGGTGAGCACTACAAAAGGGTTGTCGGCTGAGGTGCGAGTATATGACCGGTTATGGACGACTGCCAATCCACTGGCTGACAAAGAAAAGGATTTTATTGAATTTAAAAATCCAGAATCGCTTGTGGTTCGAAAAGCCTATGTGGAGGCTGGGTTAAAAGGTACACCAGGAGGTCAGAGGTTTCAGTTTGAAAGACTGGGATACTTTTATACAGACCCAATAGATTGTCAGGGAGATCAGCTGGTGTTTAATCGTACCGCCACTTTAAAAGATACCTGGGCCAAACTAGACCCATTGAAAAACTGATCTTGTGGGTTAATAGACAAGGAGAAATATGCGTTTTTTAACCAGCTTTAAGTCATTGAGCCTACTGGCTTTATTTGCTGTGGGAGCAGAGGCATCAGTAAAAGCTCATTTGATTTTAAGAGCAGATCAGGTTCATCCCTATAACCTTCCTGCAAAAACCCTAATGCCCAATATGGATGTCGCGTGTAGTGATTTGGCAATTTCAGTGCGCTACTGGAAAGTTGAGGATCAAGTCTATTCGGGGATAAGGACCATGGGGATTCATGGGGGCTGGGTAAGGGACTCTAGGTTATATCCAGAATCACTTTTGATGAGTATGCCTTCATTGGATATTGATAATAAGACATTATTCTCAGTCAATAGTCTTATCAAATCAGAAGGTCTCCATGTGATTCAAAGAAAAGGTGAGCAAATAGATATAAAATTGCCAAGTGATCTTGTACAGGCTCGTGCTTTAACTCAGCCTATTTGGTGGCAGGGAAAGTTTCTAGTTCGAAAATTGGGAGAGGATGGCTTGTATCAGCTTTGGCATGGTCATCATCGACTTATAGATGTCACTGATGAAAAGTTAGTCTTGATACATCTGCCTCAAGTGCGTGGTGAGCAGATGTTAGTTCAAGTGATGGAAGGAGAGCCGGGAGATTTTTCCACAAGAAAGGGCAGTAAAATTTTATCATATAGGTCTCCAAAAGAGTGGTCGATTGTTATTTCTGATAAGAGGATGGATTCTAAGAGTGAGTTCATCTCGCTGGACGTATCACCCCAACCAGATGGTGTTGGAGGAGTGGTTTTTTTTGCGAATCATCAAGAGCTTGGTCGTTCTCTTTGGTATCAATCAGCATCGGATGGAGTTCGTTTTCAAGTAGCAAGAGAAGGCGAGGGAGGGGTCGCATCTTTGGAATACTTTGCTCCTCAGGCAAATTTTCGAGGAGAGGTTTTGTTTCGAGGAATTGACTTTGAAGGGAAAAGAAATATTTTCTTCTGGAGCCCTTCACAAAAAAATCCAATCTCCTTAATGAGGCAAGGGCAAAAAGTTGTTTTGAATGATGGAGTTGCTCGGGTTATTGACCGAGAAAAATGGCCAGCTTTTTCAGGGCGTCCTTGTCTTACAGACTCTGGAAATATTTTTGTTCATGCGGTTTTAGAATCATTGGATGGCTCTAAAAATAAAGGCTCTGGTATTTTTCAGATTATAAAAAAGGATTGATCATCAACTGCTCTAGCCTCTGTTCTTTGGGACTTCGAAATTGCTCAAGGCCAATGCGCATATCTGCTATGGGTTGAGAGGGCTCTTGAGTGAATGTTTTGAATAATTGATCCCAAATACTCAAGAAAAATCCATAGTTGCTATTAGTTTCATAAACGTTTATTGAATGATGAATTCTATGCATATTGGGAGTGACCAGTAGTTTTTGCAGAACAGAGTCTACAGGGCCCATGTTCCAGTTAGCATGATTAAAGATGGCCGAGCTACTCAGGATAATTTCAAAAATAATTATGGATTCAGCGGAAAATCCTAGAATCATAATTGCCATCATTTTAATAAGCATAGACAATGCAATTTCAATGGGGTGAAAGCGAAGGGCTGTGCTCGTATCAATAACCGTATCTAGGTGATGGACTCGGTGCAACCTCCAAAGCCAGGGCACTTTATGGAAAATACGGTGCTGAAAGTAAATGATCAGGTCCAACAGTAGCACAGATAAAATCAGTTCCACCCACTTGGGCATAGATAATAAATGGAAAAGCCCTGAGTGCCATTGGCTAGCCATTCCAAAGGCGAGGGTGGGAAAGGCCAACCTTAGTAATAAAGTGTTCATAATCACAATCGTATAGTTAGTGAACCAGCGCAATTTCCTTTGTTGGGAGTAGGATTTCATGGGTTTTAGAGCCTCCAGGCAGGAGAAAATAATCAGGCTTGTAGTAAAAGCGATCAGCCTCAGGCTTGATTCAATATTAAGTAATTTATCCCATTCCATTGCGCTTATTCTATCAGAAGAGAGGCAAAAAGCCATGGGTTGTAGAATACCTACAGGCTGTTCAGGTTGTGGACATTTTTTAGCGAAATGCTGCGTGACCAGTTACAGCCTGCCCCACCACGAGGCGGTGAATGTCTTCAGTTCCCTCGTAAGTATTAACAGTTTCTAGGTTGAGCATGTGTCGAATGACAGGGTATTCGTCAATGATTCCATTTCCCGCTAACATGTCTCTGGCCTCTCGGGCTACGTCGAGAGCCATTCGGCAGTTATTCATTTTTGCTAGTGATATATGGTGAGGCTGAATTTGTCCGGTCTCTTTTAACTTGCCCAATTGCCAGGCGAGCAACTGCCCTTTGGTGATCTCCTGAACCATTTTAACAAGTTTAGCTTGGGCCAGTTGATAGTTGGACAAAGGCCTGTCAAAGATCACTCGTTCTCCGGAGTAGTGAAGAGCTTCATGGTAACAGGTGTTGGCTGCCCCTAGCACACCCCAGGCAATTCCAAATCGAGCTTGAGATAGACAGGATAGGGGACCTTTTAGGCCTTCAATGTTGGGAAGGATGGCATCTTCTGGGACTATACAATCTTCCATGTGTAACTCAGAGGTTGTGGACACCCTGAGAGAAAATTTACCTTTCATTAAAGATGTGGAAAAGCCCTCAGTGTCTTTTTCAATAATAAATCCACGTACTTTGCCTTCTAGCCGAGCCCACACGACGGCAATATTAGAAATGCAACCATTGGTGATCCACATTTTATTGCCATTTAATTTATAGCCACCAGGTACTTTTTCAGCTTTCGTTAACATGCCTCCAGGGTTTGAGCCGGCGTCTGGTTCAGTGAGCCCAAAGCAACCAATGATTTCTCCGCGAGTTAGGCGGGGAAGGTATTTTTGTTTTTGCTCTTCGGATCCATAGGCAAAGATGGGAAACATAACTAGGGCCCCCTGAACTGAGCAAAAGGACCGGATGCCAGAGTCTCCTCTTTCCAGTTCTTGCATAACCAGACCATAGGCTATATCTCCTAGTCCCGGGCAGTCATAGCCTTTGATTGTTGACCCAAGCAGCCCCAGCTCAGCAAATCTTGGGATCAGTTGCATGGGAAAAGTTTCATTGCGATGGGCTTCTTGAAGAACAGGAATGACCTCTAACGAAACAAAATCCCGAACCGTGTCGCGGATCATCAATTCCTCAGAAGTGAACAATTCATCTGTGTTCATGTAATTGAGCGATTCATACTTGGCCATGATTCACCTCTCGAAACCTTTGAAAAGTCGTTTCCACCTGAGGATTCATCCTATACAATCGAGAAGGTCATGTACAGTCGTCCAGAGAAAATTCACGAGAATTTCCTACAAAAAGTGGAATCCGGAGCCCTTCCAGAAAGGCATTCTCATACTCGTCTGGATAACTGTGGGCTGAGCTTTTTTGAACTGGTAGATTTGTTTGAATCTCAGGTGATGAGTCGTCATCTGGATTTACGGTCTAGGGAATTAAAAAACCAGGGTCTTTGCTATTACACCATTGGTAGCTCTGGGCACGAAGGTAATGTTGCCCTTGGCAAAGCCTTTCGTTATACGGATATGGCTTTTTTGCATTACAGGAGTGGAGCCTTCTTTATTCAACGAGCCAAACAGTTAGGGGGAAGCACTCCTCTGTATGATCTGTTACTCTCTTTTGTGGCTTCATCTGAAGACCCTATCGCAGGTGGAAGACATAAGGTTTTTGGGAGCCGGTCGTTATTTATTCCCCCTCAAACCAGTACTATTGCCTCTCATCTGCCTAAGGCTGTGGGGGCAGCATTATCTATTTCTAGAGCCCGAGATTTGAAAATTTCTTCAGAGATTCCTGCTGACTCATTGATTTATTGCAGTTTCGGAGATGCCTCGGCCAATCATGCCTCTGCTGCGGTAGCAATCAACAGTGCTTCATGGATTTCTTATCAAAATATTCCCATGCCTTTGGTTTTTGTTTGTGAAGACAATGGAGTAGGGATTTCAGTTCCCACTCCCAACGATTGGATTGCTTCCAATTATTCCAGCAAGCCAGGAATTATGTATTTTCAGTGTGATGGCCTCAACTTATGTGACACCTACTCCAAGGCTATGAAGGCCATCAACTATGCCAGAAACCGTAGAAAACCAGTTTTTTTACATGTGAAAACCGTGCGACTGATGGGCCATGCTGGCTCGGATGTAGAGTCAGTGTATCGTAACCCTAGAGATATCGAGTCCACAGAGTTTCAGGACCCTCTTTTACATTCAGCAGCCTTGCTCCGGGAAAATGGTATGTCCTCCCGGCAGATTCTAGAGATCTATTATTCTATGGGGAAACGGGTGGCTGATGTGGCTGAAAAAGTCTGCGAATGTCCCAAGCTGGAATCTCCAGATCGGGTTCGCGCTTCATTGACACTGAGTCGATTCCGTAAAAAAGCACCGGCTCTACCGGAAAAATCTGAGTTTGAAAGTCTTTTGGGACGTGAATCCACTAAGCTTGGGCAGCCTCTTCATATGGCGAAGCTTTTAAGCTTTGCCCTGCATGAGTCTTTGATGCGTTATCCAAACACATTGGTGTTTGGTGAGGACGTGGCTCAAAAAGGAGGCGTTTATCATGTCACCGATGGACTTTACAAACGCTTTGGGGTGCGAAGGGTTTTTAACTCTCTTCTCGATGAAACCACCATTTTAGGAACGGCTATTGGCCTGGCTCATAATGGTTTTGTTCCCATTCCAGAAATTCAATTTCTCGCTTATGTTCATAACGCCGAAGATCAGATTCGAGGAGAGGCGGCCACATTGCAGTTTTTTTCGAACGGTCAGTACTCCAACCCTATGGTCATCCGTGTGGCGGGGCTAGCCTATCAAAAAGGTTTTGGTGGCCATTTTCATAATGATAACTCTTTGGCCGTATTTCGAGATATTCCTGGGTTGGTGATAGCTTGTCCTTCTAACGGAGCTGATGCCGTTAAAATGTTTCGGCGCTGTCTGAGGCTGGCCCATGAAGAAGGACGAGTGGTTGTTTTTATTGAGCCCATTGCTCTCTATATGACAAGAGACCTCCATAAAGAGGGGGATAAACTTTGGAGTCATATTTACCCTGAGCTAGGGTCTGAAATTGAGATTTCTGACTTTTATGTGGAAGGGGGTGGTAAGGATTTGGCCATTATCACCTATGGCAACGGATACTTTTATTCTCGACAGGCGCAACAAGTATTAAAAGTCGAACACGGCATTGAGGCTCGGGTGATGGATCTTCGCTGGCTGGCACCACTGGATATGGCCCGCGTTTCTGCGTCTGTTGCCGATTGTGAAAAAATCCTGATCGTAGAGGAGTGCCGAAAAACCGGCTCTCTGTCTGAGGGTATTGTTGCTGGACTGGTGGAGCACCTCAACCCGTTACCAAAGACGCGGGTGCTGGCTGCTGACGATTGTTTTATCCCGTTGGGTGTGGCCGCCGCCGCCGGGCTCCCCAAAAAGCAGGAAGTTTTGAATGCCGCACTGGATATTTGCGGGAGGTCTCGATGAGTCAGCGTCGTACGTTGGTGGTGGCTCCCGGGCGGGGCAGCTATACCAAAGACACCTTGGGATATCTTCAAAAACACGGATCTGGAATTCGGCAGTGGTTGGAGGCCATGGATAGTGAGCGGCGGGCTGCAGGCTTGCCAACGCTGACGGAGTTGGATTCTGCAGAAACTTTTAAAACCCAAGTGCACACCAAGGGAGAGCATGCTTCTTCATTGATTTATGCTTGTGCACTGGCAGATTTTCACAGAATCAACTGTGAGGATTATGAGATTTCTGCTGTGACGGGTAATTCCATGGGCTGGTACATTGCGCTTGTTCTGGCGGGAGTGCTGGATCCCATGGATGGTTACCGGCTGATTCAGGTCATGGGCAGCATGATGACATCAGGATTGATAGGTGGTCAGATCATCTATCCAGTGGTGGATGAGCAATGGAAGGTGGACTTTCAAAAACTGAAAAGTCTAAGACAGGCGATGAAAGAGATCAGTTCCTGTGAAGGAATGGAGGCTCACTTGTCCATTGAGTTAGGGGGCTATGTCGTGGTGGGTGCCAACAAAAAGGCCCTGCCAGAGCTGCTGAAAGTTCTACCCAAAGAGGGCGACTTTCCTTTTCAGCTCATCAATCATGGAGCTTTTCACACACCACTGCTGCAGTCTGTGTCAGAGAGAGCCTTTCTGGAACTTTCTCCAGATATGTTTCATTCGCCAAAAATTCCGTTGATTGATGGACGAGGAAGAATCTGGCAGCCTCGGTCCTCAGATCCAAAGGATATTTATCGGTACACCCTAGGGCACCAGGTGGTAAAGCCCTATCACTTTACCCGATGCGTGGAGGTGGGCCTTAAGGAGTTTGCTAGTGAGAGTATTCATTTGTTGGGGCCAGGAAATAGCTTGGGAGGCAGTATTGGGCAGATACTTGTGCAATTGAACTGGAATGGTATTGTTTCAAAAGCCAGTTTTTCTGAAATACAGAAATCAAATCAGCCGTTTCTTATTTCTATGGGAATATGACAGGAGGAGCGAATGGACACTTATGATCAAATTTGAAGGCTGTTGTCGGCCTTCAAAAAATGTCATCAAAAGATCATAAAGCCATTGATAATAAGGCCACCATCCCAACTGGAGTTCTTGGCGATGTCAGACAATCCTATATTGTAGGCCACTTCAGCTCCAAAATTGGGAGTGAAACGAAAGTGGGCCCCCAGTTCTGCGGCATAAAAGAGAGTTTCAAATTCAGCATCAGTATTACATGCTATAGCTACGTTGGAAGAGCAATCGTCTCCAGCGTTAAGGCCTACGCGCAATCCACCAAAAAATCCCACCATATCGTTGACCATGTACATTCCAGTGATTGGAGCTTCAATGGTTGTTAGTTTATATTCAGTATTTGTGGCTCCAGATTTGAACTCAACTATGCGTCGGCCAGCGACAGCTCCAGCCCTCATATACAATTGATCTTGCATCTCCATAAAGCCCAAAATTCCAGCAAAAAATCCGGTGCCAGAATCCACTTCAGTTCCATTGTTATCAGAACTGACTTCCGTGGTGAATGCTCCTGCAGTGATCGCAATGTCAGAAAATGCCCACGTTGTCGGTGAGATTAAGGTGATCAACAGTGCCATCAGCGTCAGAGTTGAATTTTTCATTACAGTCCTTTCTGTTGTTTTGAGACCGCCTCTAAATATACCGATTCGGTTTGAATTGGTATAACGTTTCCTGAGAGTGGCAACAACAGAAAAAGTGAATGAGTGTTCCCCCGTGTTTGGTACTAGATCGATATAAGCGCAAAGCGTTAGGGGGCTGTTAGAAGGAAAGAGTGGGGCGGGGCGTTTGTACTTGCCCTGCTCAGTAGCGAGGGTAGACTTTTCCTTTGATCTTCCAATCGTCAATGGATGGAGGCTTTTATGAGCAACTCAGTCAACCTGCCGAATCAACCTCGTATGGCTACCAACTTTGTTAATGGTCAATGGGTTATCGGCAATGGCGAGAAAAAGTCTGTGATGTCTCCTTACTTTGGAGTAGAGGTGGGCAGCTACCACGAAAGCACAGCTAATGACATCAATGAAATTGTTTTGAGAGCCGATGCTGCCTTTCAAGTGTGGAGATCGACACCATTGAAAGAGCGCACTCAAGTATTATTCAGATTTCGAAATCTTTTGTTGGAAAACCTAGAGCCTGTGGCACAGACCATTTGTCTTGAGAACGGTAAAACTCTGGCAGAGTCAAAAGCCGGTTTGATGAAGGGGATTGAGGTTTTGGAGTTTGCTCTCAGCGTTCAGAATATGGACCAGGGTGGGCGCATGGAGGTCTCGCGAGGGGTGTTTTGTGAGTACCGCCGGGAACCTTTGGGGATTGTGGCCAATATTACCCCTTTTAATTTTCCAGCCATGGTGCCCATGTGGACCATCCCCATTGTTTTGGTTTTGGGAAACTGTTATGTGTGGAAGCCTTCAGAAAAAACACCATTAACGTCCTTGTGGTTGGCAGACTTTTTAAAACAAGCTGGGTTGCCCGATGGAGTATTTCAGGTTGCACAAGGAGGTGTCGAAACGGTCAATGCTATAATCGATCACCCCAAGGTTAAGGCTGTGGGGTTTGTGGGGTCTAGCCGTGCGGCCAAAGCTGTTTATCAACGGGGGACTCAGTGGGGAAAACGTGTGTTGGCACTAGGGGGAGCAAAGAATCATATTATTCTGCTTCCTGATGCCGATCCTGAACTGACAGGCAAGGGAATCAGTGATTCTTTCACCGGTTGTGCTGGGCAAAGGTGTATGGCAGCCAGTGTTGTGTTGGCCGTTGAGGGCAGCGAACCTCTGATTGACAAGATCAAACAAAGGGCAGAATCCCTCGCTCTCGG
>JAUILT010000047.1 GCA_030432925.1 Bdellovibrionia bacterium
AGAGATAGATGTTGTTAACATGTCTTTAGGGGGGCCTTTTCCAAGTAATAGGCACGTTTATGAAGCTGCTGAAGCTGCTGACGTGTTGATTGTGGCGGCTTCTGGAAATGATGGAAGAAAAGGAATTTCCTATCCCGCTGGGCACCCCACAACTTTTGCTGTTGGTGCTATTGATCAGACATACAATAAGGCGGAGTTCTCTCAGTGGGGGCCAGGCCTTGACCTGGTCGCTCCCGGGACAGAGGTTTTATCTTCTGTGCCCATGGGAACGGGTTTAGTATCACAGGCCAGGGTAGATCTTGGGAAAGGCGTTGAAACCATTGCCAGTGCTCCTATGGAGGGTTCTGTTATCACTGAAGATATGGTGTCTGCACCTATCGTTTATGTAGGACTCGGAAAGCCTGAGGATTTTGAGAACCTAGACCTTACGGGAAAGGTGGCATTGATTCAAAGGGGTGAAGTTGCTTTTGGAGATAAAGCAAAAGGCGCATTCAACAAAGGTGCAAGCGGAGTTATTATTTTCAATAATGCTCCTGGCCTAACGCGTGGGACACTGAACGCGGAAATGACAATTCCAGTTGTGATGATCGGGCAGGAAAGTGGTCAGTTGATGGTGGAAGCTGCTGAGAGTGCTGAGGTTATTGCTTCTGTAGGTATTTTGAGATCTGATTATGCAGAACTCCAGGGAACATCAATGGCCACTCCTCATGTGGCTGGCGTTGCAGCCCTTGTAAGGGCGGCGAACCCTGAGTTAACCCCAGCTCAAGTGAGAGATATTTTGAGATCTACCACTGATAAGTTGGAAGCTGACAACTCAGATAATCAACTAGGTCATGGCCTTGTTAATGCACTCAAAGCGGTAGAGGCGGCTATGCAACAAACACAGCCAGAGGAACAGCTTCAGATCGCCCATTAATTGCAGTAAAATGAAAATCTTCTTTGAGACCGCAGCCCACGTTGCGGTCTTTTTTATTATTCTGTGTAGAAGTCTAAAAGCCGCATCAGTCTCGTATAGCCACCCCTTTTATAGCTAACATGGCTTTCCATGTGGTGGGCTGGAAAACCAGCTTCAACAAGCTGTTGCATAACTCCTGAGGCATGTCCTGTTCCCAGTAAAATAAAAATAGCTTTCTCATTTTGGTAGCTACAAATATTTTTAGCAATAGAGTCGGCAAAATCTCTATCACGGGCTTTAATAAATATACTACGGCTATGGAATGAATTTCCTGTAGGGACGTCATTAGGGGTTAACTCTGATTTTCCAGCATATCCAGGGTATCGGGAGTTATAAATTTCAAACATTTCAGTCTCAATCTCTTTCATGAACTCAGAGACAATTAGAGCCTTCTCTGTTTTATCCTTAGTGAAAAGATGGCGATGAATATACCTATAAATAGACTTAGGTGTGGCTGACGGTTTATTTGAGGCATCCACAACCTTTTGTATTTCAAGGTACTTTAGATAAGATTTGGGGTTGTTAAGAGCGTTTTTATCGATAACATTTTTCATAGCAACATGCATGAGTGGGAATTGTTGATGATAGTAGGCCAATCGAGTTACGGCGGTATTGGGATCAGAAGAGGCGCTATAGGCCTGTCGTCGAATCAAAAATAGGGGATGCAGTAATGGGGATTCAATACCATGAAGTTTGCCTTCTGACTCCCAGGGTAGAAGAGGGTTAAAGGGTGAGTCATCATCTACCTCTGAAAAAACCGGTACATCCCCTTGTCGACCTTTATTGAGAAGGCGTTGTTTGAGCTTTCTTGAAGTTGGATGGTCATGAAACTCTTCAACTATAATCAACTTAGGAAGCTTTCTGTCGGATAAGTCACAGGAGAGCTCATTTTTTAATGGTGGGAGAGTTCCTCGTAAATGCTTGGCTCCAAATCGTTGAATAATATTTCCTACTTTTGTGATAACGCCGTAGATAGGAGACTCATAGGGAGGGCAGTTTTCTTCGGTGCCAAAACTAAAAGGAGAAAGTAATAGAATCACCATCCAAAAAGGTAAAAGATATACTTTAGTACGGGGGGCTATTTTGCAGTTTATCACGCTTCTGCTTGTATCGGAATATAGCATTAGAAACTTTACTACTGCTCTAGGCTATATCCACAGCTCAATCGTTTTGAATGTCTTGAAATGTGAGTTATGTGAGCCTTTTTCAAGCTTTTGAAGGGGGCAACAGTGATCTGTAGCCCCCTATCAATAGGCTTTCAAGCTGGATCGGTACAAGTTAATTACTGAATGAAAATAGAGGTGGCTCCATTTTGCAAGAGCCGGTTCCGTTCCCCGTGCCTCCACCGCCGTTGTCACAACCAGCCAGGTCATCATCACACACTTTATTGGTGGGGTTCACTACAAAAGTTCCCGAAGATGAGGCACTGACCGAGAGTGCTGCTGCGAGATTAAACCCTTTGCTGGCATCGTTGGTGGTGGTGGGAGCATTGAAGGCATCAGATCCAGTTGTGGATGTAGAAGCTGTAGAAAGATACATCGCCACTCGATCGCTATTGCTGTTAGCACAGTTAGTGGTGGTGCCATCGATCAGCACACTGCTACCGCTACTGCATACATCTAGTGTTTCTTCTGTGGAGGCCTGGCAGTTATTGGAGTCCGACGTGGCATTGGGGGTGAATTTAATATAGCTGGCAAATTCAATGACAATACACGAATAGGTGCCGTTAGCTACAGTTCCTGACCCCAGGTTGACGCCTCCAACAAATTCAACTTCTGATGGAGTGGATCCGTTATCAATCACTGTTGTTAGATTGGTACAGAGTGGGCTTGTTGATACAGCCATTTTATAGACAGTTAACTTCAGTGAGCTAGGTGATAACCTATTTGCACCAAAAGCCTGAAGTCCAAATAACAAAACTAAAGTCACAAAATATTTCATAATACGTTCTCCTTATGCAAAACCAAAAAAATAGGATCAGGATGTGCTGCCCTGAAGAGTAAATGTAGAATTGTTAGAGCTATCGTCGTTCTCACCGCAACTAACGGTAGCTCCTAGAGCTACGAGAACAAGGCTTATAAAAAACCATCTTTTCATACGTCCCCCTTGATTGGTTCTGCCTTCATTATAGAGTTAAAATTCTAAGTATCCCATCCCCAGATTGAAACATATTTGTAATTTCAAAGGGTTAAGCTTTTATATTTGATAGAGTTTTAATTTTGGCGTTACAATTCAAGTCAGAAAATCTTGAAGAAGTGTCGTAGATTGAAACAGTCACATTATTCAGATGGCTTGTTGGAGAGCTTTAAAAAGTTGTTTTGAATACCCTGAAGAACTGCTCGAAATATAGAAAAATGAGAACGGAAGCTGATCAAGTTCTTTAATAAACTTTATGAAATTGCAGCCATCGTAATCTACGTAGAAAAACAAAATATGTGGCGCAAATTTGTTAACAACTAATTGGCTAAAAAATGGATTTATCTTCATGTTACAGGAAAATAAAAAAATAGCTTTGAGAGTATTTAGATCATACTTTCCATATAAGGAATTGATACAGGGAATACAGTCCCAGTTATATTTATTCTGACTTAGAGTTGTTTTTAGTTCTTCGCACTCTTTACCAATGATTAAGATCTCTTTTTGAATGAGCTCTTCCCGGGAACTTTTTTTATTTCTACATAGTTTTTTTTGTTTGTAGACATGATTCCATGCCTTGAAAAAGTCTGGTTCAAAAACATGACAGCAATTCATTATTTCAACGTATTTTAAGTGATCTGTATAGATGGAGGCATCAAGTAGATTTACGGAGTATTTTTTTAAGCGAGACTCAATTTCTGTCCAAAATTTCATTATGATTAGAGTGAGTTCGGGATGAATGGAGGTATCGGAAATATTTTCAGAGAAAAAAGTTTCTGCTTGATGTACCAATTTCGAAATTGGCTCAAATCCAATCATTCCAATCACACCTTTAATGGAGTGCATGATGCGCATGATATTTTTGTAGTCATCATTTTTAATGAGGCTTTGATTGTCGACTTCTAACCGAATTAATATTGAAATAATCCAATCGATTTGATCTAAAATTTCAATTAAGCATTCAGTTCTTAGTTCAAGGTCTTCGGGAGATGGGTTCACAGTCTTCCTTCTGTTTTTCAGTAGCCTACTGATTTATCGGATTTATCTACCTACTCTAGAGTGAAGTATTTTTCAGGTTTTCAATAGATAAAAAGGTTGATGTGCAGAACTCTTCGCGTGGGTAATCAGTTAGTATTTAACCTATTTATTAAGTGTATTTTTCTGCTGTTTACTTGAAATTTTTTTTATAAACATGCAAGGGCCTGCGCGTGAGGGGCCTTATTAAAACTGTCAGTTGTGTTTTCATACGTCCTGATTCAGTATAGGCCTATGAAATACTATGGAATAGTACTTCGTGATGTGAGAAAACGTGTTGGACTGACTCAAAAAAAGCTTGCCGAAATGGCTCATATATCTGTTCGAAAGCTCCAGGATATTGAAAATCACAGTGCAGATACGAAAGTCTCCGTTTTGAAGAGCTTGTGTGAAGTTCTTAACCTCCCTTTTTATGCTTTATTTCGTCAGGATTTTGCCACAGCGAGGGAATTTGCTGGAGTTCACTCCCCATCGCTGGATAAGATTGTACGTCCTGTCGAAGTGATTTGTTCTTGTGGTGAAATTGTTTATAGTAACCCTAAGGCTTTGAAGTTAAGAGGGGCACACAGCTTTGAAGTTTTAGACGGTACTAAAATTTGGGAGCACCACCGGCCAGCGGACCGAAATCGTATGCTCAAGCATATTGAAGAAATACAAATAAGGCCTATTGAGCCGTACCCTTTTTTTGGTCACTTACAAAAGTCTGATGGAAGTGGGGAGGTTAGTCTTCGAGTGGATTGGGATTATATCCACAGTAGTGAGAAAAAAATTCTGGGATTTCTTTGCCTGTTGGAATCATAAAATCTGAAAAGTTCAAATCAAATTAAAAAGTGTTTTTTCTCTTATAGGTTAAAAATGAAAATGGCACCGGCTCTTTTCGATCCCGACGTTCGATCTGTTCAAATAGTAATGGGTTGACGTTAGGGTACTTGATATCTCCATCGTACTTTTTGTGAATGCGAGTGAGATAAATAATATCTACCATGTTAATAGTATCTCGAAAAATCTGCCCGCCTCCAATAATAAAAATTTCGTCGCCATACTCGCTGATTTTAGACTCGCAAATCTGGATAGCTTCATCCACTGAAGGTACGACCACAGCGCCTTCGGGATGATAATCTTTTTGTCGGCTGACAACTACATTCAAGCGTTTTGGGAGTGGGTGCCCAACACTTTCAAAAGTTTTTCGTCCCATGATAAGTGCTTTTCCCTTGGTTTTTTCTCTGAAGAACTTCAAATCTTCAGGGATATCCCAGGGGAGGTCATTATTGACACCGATGACGTCATTCTCTGAGGCTGCAACAATGTGGGATAAAATCATACGGACACCTGTGCCTTAATTGCAGGGTGTGGGTCATAGTCAATAAGCTCAAAGTCTTTATAGGTAAAATCAAATAGATTCTTAACATCAGGGTTGATCTTCATAGTGGGAAGTGGCTTGGGTTGTCTAGATAGTTGTAACCGGGCCTGATCTATATGATTGGAGTAGAGGTGAGCATCACCAAAAGTATGAACAAAATCACCGAGTTCCAAATCACATATTTGAGCCATCATTACTGTTAGTAATGCGTAGCTGGCAATGTTAAATGGGACTCCCAGAAATACATCAGCAGAACGTTGATACAATTGGCAAGAGAGCTTACCTTTGGCGACATAAAACTGAAAAAATGCATGACAAGGAGGGAGGGCCATACCCTCCACCTCACCAGGGTTAAACGCCACCACGAGGTGACGACGGGAATCTGGGTTGGTCTTTATGGAGTCGACCACATTGGCAACCTGATCAATGGACTCTCCATTTGGAGTCTGCCAAGAGCGCCACTGGGCTCCATAGACTCGGCCTAGGTCACCATTTTGATCGGCCCATTCATCCCAGATTCTAACCTTATTGTCTTTGAGGTATTTGATGTTGGTATCACCTCGTAGAAACCACAAAAGCTCATGAATAATAGATTTTAAATGTACTTTTTTAGTTGTTACTAGTGGAAACCCCTCAGAGAGATCAAATCGCATTTGGTGTCCGAACACGCTCAGGGTTCCCGTTCCTGTTCGATCTTCTTTATCGATGCCCTTGTCGAGGATAGTTTGCATCAAGTTCAAATAAGCTTTCATTCAGCCTCCCTGTGTCAGCGAAAGAGGGTTGAGGTTGAGGGAAACCATATCGCGAACCTCACTGGGACACCAGTCTAGAAGTCAGCTTGATGCATGCCTCTAGAGGGCCTCAACGTACGGAAGGTATTCTCCAAATATTCTCTAAGAGGCAATTTTAGGCTTTACAGGCTTTCATTCAAATGCTAACCGTCTGGAATTACTTATGTTCTAAAAATGGGAAGGTGGCCCAGTGGTGGAAGGCGCACGCCTAGAAGTACGGGCACCGGGTGAGAACCTCTTAAAAGGAGCCATTCATGCATACAGTCCATGTAGAAGTCCGCGACCCTATTCACGGCTCTTTGGAGTTTTCCAAGCCAGAGGTGAAGCTGCTGGACAGTGTTCCTTACCAAAGGCTCAGGTCTATCAAGCAACTGGGGTTTTCTGAATTCAGTTTTCCAGGCGCAACTCACAATAGGTTTTTACATTCATTGGGGGTGTGCCACTTAGCGGGAATTGCTTTTGATCAGATTTTTAAGTCCTATCCTTTCTCTAGCCCTGGCGCTCAATCAAGAATGAGACAGGCCACAAGGTTGGGAGCTTTGTTGCATGATATTGGCCATGGGCCTTTAAGTCATACCACAGAAGAAGTGATGCCCCCATTGAGGGACCTGCAAATCAAGGCTTATCAACGTCGAAGAAAAGATTTGGATTTCCTCAGTGGAGAGGGGGACCATCGGCAGGCCAATCACGAGGATTACACGATTAAATTTATCACTGACTCAGAGCTGTCAGAGGTGTTGAGGTCTCAATTTCCTGACATAGACCCCATACATGTGGCCTGCCTTATTGATAAAACCTTAGAGTGTCCCGACGATTTCTTTCGCGATGGAGACTATGATTTTAGAACTATTTTGTCTCAGCTAGTGAGTTCAGAAATGGACGTGGATAGAATGGACTACCTGGAAAGGGATGCTTATTATTGCGGAACCAACTATGGAAAGGTGGAGTTAGGCTGGTTGTTAACGAACCTTACGTTTCATCGTCAAAAAGGAGAGTTATATCTAGCTCTCAACCGGCGGGCTCTTTATACTTTTGATGATTTTTTATTGGCTCGTCACCATATGCATCTGATGGTTTATTTTCATCATAAGAGTATTATTTTTGAGGAAATGCTGCACAGGTATCTTTCCTCCAAAGACTGTTCATTTCATTTGCCAGCAGATATTGCAGAATATGTGCACTGTACAGATTATGCTCTTTACCAGCACTTAGCAGGAGTAGATAATGAGTGGGCTGTTCGAATTTCGCAGAGAAAGCCGTTTAAGAACCTGTTTGAGCTGCACTCCACAAGCGATACAGAGAGACCACGGGTCATCAAAAAACAACTTGAAGAAGAGGGGGTTCCGGTGATTCACTCCAACTCTCAGGCGCGGCTGTCCAAGTACCACTCTCAGTCTCCCAGCGAAAGGGCCTTTCAAATTTTTGTTGTGGATGAGTATGACCGTAAATCCAAGCCCTACCCGATTGAAGAAAGTACGGAGATCTTTTCAAAATACGAGGAAATTCGTCAGATTGATCGCCTGTATGTGGCTCCTGACAAGTACGAGCTGGCAGAAAAAATTATGATCGATCGAAAACTATAGGAATTGTTATGACCTTGGAGACTCAGCAGAGAATCTTGTTTTTTGATGGCATCTGTAATCTTTGCAATACGTTTGTGGATTTTCTCATTCGTCGCCAGAGCCAACCATTGTTTTACTTTGCTCCTTTGCAGGGAAAAACAGCGGTCAAGGTTCTGGACTCTAAAGTGCGTGAAGGGCTGGGGAGTGTGGTTTATTTTAGAGATGGTCGAGTATTATTTGAATCTACGGCGGCTATTTGGGTGCTTGTGGATCTGGGCGGGGCCTGGACGCTGATGCGGTTTTTTTTGATAGTTCCGAAGTTCTTAAGAAATCCTATTTATAGATTTATCGCTAAAAATCGCTACAAATGGTTTGGTCAAAAACAAACCTGTCGACTCCCATCATCAAAAGAAAAGGCCTTCTTTTTAAGCTAGTGTCGTAACCAATAAAATTTTTCAAAAGAGTTCATCCAGAAAAAGTCCACCGTTGATATGAATGGTTTGTCCACAAACTCCAGAGCTAACGGGGCTGGAGATAAAAGTAACTAGTGATGCAATTTCTATGGGGTCCACCAGTCGAGCAGAGCCTAGCTCACTCACTTCTTTTTCCAGAGCTTCTTTGAGACTCAGCTTGCCCTCATGCTTGGCTAGAAGATACTCCTCGGTGATACCGCAGGAAATGACATTGGCAGTGATGTTCTTGTTCATCAGACTGGGGCTGATCTCCTTAACTAGTTTTTGCTGGGGAGTCTCCTCTTGGGAGGAGTTGAGTAGGAAATCGTTAGTCAAAATAATGATACGCCCCTTTTGGCGCCCCTCTAAGTAGGGGAGGGCTGCCTGACTCATATGAATGGAGGCCTGATTGAATGTCTCAAATTCCTCGTTAGCAGAGCTGACTCCAAGAAGGTGGGTATCAATAAGAATGTCAATACTGCCAAACACCTCGGCAGCACGGCTGATAGCCTCTGAGCAGATGTCTTTTGATTCCATACTGGATTCAATGGCCGCCACACGACCATAATTGTGGTGAATCTCACGAGCATCACTGATATTTTCTGCATACCTTTGTGCCTCTCTCAGTTTGTCACTGACAACCATAGCGACATCAGACCCTCTCTCAGAAAGGGTCGTAACAATAGCACTTGTTATTTGAGTGAGCGGGCCAGAGAGAACAACAGTTCGATCATTGAGTTTTAAAAAAGATTCACGCATGTCTTAATTTCCTTCAATTTATCATCTAGAGACCCAAGGTTATTTCTCGAGTCCACTCAGGTCAATGTTGTGGGTGTGTTCTCATTCGCAACTTGTCAGGTTTCGGGCATTTGATGTAACATCGCTCGAAAAAGGAGCTGATGAACGATGAAAACCCTTGTCATTGGTAAAGGTGGGAGAGAGCATGCCATTGTGAAGGCCTTAAGCCTATCGCCCTCGGTGAGTGAGGTTCATGTCATTCCAGGGAGCCAGGGTATGGCTCGAGAAGCATTGTGCCACAATATATCTACTTCAGATGATAAAGCTATTTGCGAGTTCGTTTCGCAAAAAGAAATGGACCTAGTGGTTATTGGTCCTGAAGCAGAGTTAGCTGCTGGGTTAGCAGACTCTCTAAGGTCAGCTGGGGTTCTTGTATTTGGGCCAGGCAGTGATGCAGCTCAGTTAGAGGCGAGTAAAGTTTTTTCTAAAGAATTTATGAATCGAGCGGGTATTCCCACGGCAAAGTCGATCGTGGTGACATCTGTTAAGGACATTGCGGATCATTTGTCGGAGTGGCCCCCCCCCTACGTTCTAAAGGCAGATGGCCTCGCTTCAGGGAAGGGGGTATTTATTTGCAGCAATCAAGATGAGTTGCTTTGTGCCGCACGTCAGTTGTTTGAAGAGCGTTCTTTGGGCCATGCAGGTTTGAAGGCACTCCTTGAGCAAAGCCTTGAAGGTTGGGAGTTGTCTTGTTTGTGCATAACCAATGGCAAAGATTATCAGGAGTTGGCATTAGCCCAAGATCACAAGCGGTTGAAGGAAAAAGATGAGGGACCCAATACTGGGGGGATGGGTGTCGTAGCACCAATGGATATTGATCCTCTACTGCATGAGCAGATTCGAAAGACTATATTGGACCCAACCATGAAAACAATATCTTCTATGGGAATGATGTTTCGTGGAGTGATTTATGTTGGACTGATGATTACCAAAGATGGGCCTCAAGTACTTGAGTACAATGTTCGCTTTGGTGATCCGGAAGCACAGGTGATCTTGCCGCTGATTGATGGTGATGTGGGAGAAATCATGATGTCTGTAGCCAGGGGGGATGTGCCAGAACTGCACTGGAAGTCATTGTACTCTGCCTGTGTCGTTCTAGCAGCTGAGGGGTATCCAGAAAAGCCGGTGCAAGATGTGGCTATAGAGGGAGATCTCTTTGCGGAAACTGGCTCTAGTTATTTTCTTCATGCAGGAACTAAAGGTGATGGAGATGGGCGCTGGTTGACTGGAGGGGG
The DNA here is from genome assembly GCA_030432925.1 of Bdellovibrionia bacterium. Taxonomy (GTDB): domain Bacteria; phylum Bdellovibrionota; class Bdellovibrionia; order Bdellovibrionales; family UBA1609; genus JABSOQ01. The sequence goes on from JAUILT010000047.1 coordinate 10,325, forward strand.
TCGGGTTTTGAATGCTATTGGACTTGGGTCGTCTTTGAGAGAGGCTCGAGAAAATGCCTACCAGCAGGCGAAGGCCGTTAGTTGGCCCGGCATGCAGATCAGAAAGGATATTGGCAACAGGGTTTCAAGAGAAGGGCCGTTAGAAGTTATTTGAGCTAGCAAGAAGGTGTGGAGTGCTTTTTATCAAGCCTACGTAAAAGCCAGCCATATAGGCGACAATGGTTCCCGTCAGAGTCATTATAGCCAAAGGGTAAGAAATGGCTACCTGGATCCAATTTTTCAAGGTGTATTTTTTTAAAGTCACAGGTTTGCTCGTCAGGGAGATGGCAAGTAAGACGGCGATGAGTGAAAAAAGTTGCAGTTGAGGCTGTAGAAACGGCAGCAAGAAGAGCCACAGGCTGGTGATAAGAAGTAGCAGCGTCACGGCACTGAACCTCATTCCAAGAGTCATCCCCTGTGCTTGGCCGAATCGAAACATTCGGCTTAACCACGATGAGAGGTTTGAGGCGCAATCATTAATAACCTCAGGATCAGGGAGCATTCTTAGTTCAAACCCCAAGCGCACCATGCGGAGTCCCAACTCTAGATCTTCTCCCACGCGCTCAAACAAAGGAGAAAAGTTTCCTGCTTCAATAATAGCAGATTTTTTTATCAGAGCATTGGTGGTGGGAAGGTGGTCTTTTTTGAGTCCATGGGTACTGAGGGCTCTGTGGGCCTGTGCGGAAAATCCATGGAGCCACCCATGATCGAGGTTTTGGTTGATTGTTTTTTGAAAAAGGTTTTTCTCTGGCAACCTATTAGGACCACCTACGCCAGCGAGTTTAGTGTGAAGTTTGGAGAGCTTGGAAAAGTGCAAAATCAATGTTTCAAGCCAACGGATATGAACTTTACAGTCAGCATCTATAAATACCAGATTGTCCGTTGAGGTTAACTCGACCAGTTGTCTTCGTGAATCTCCAAGGTTGTTACGGTGAAGAGGAATTGTTTTTACGGGTAGGTTATAGGCGCTTGCAGTTTTTTTTATGATGGTTAGAGTTCTGTCGCTAGAGTTGTTGTCGGCAATAAGAATTTCAACAATATTATTTCGTGCTGTTTGCCGAGCTAATGACGCCAAGAGATTTGCAATATTTTTTTCTTCGTTGTGTGTACTGATTAAAATGGAAACATCAAAAGGTAGTCTGTCGATCATAAAGCTGTCGTAGAAGAAAGCGCTTTGGATGAATAGCGAGGTGACAGGCAAAACTTTAACAGTGTTGCCAGAAAAATAGGCCCGTGAAAAAATGGATTCAATTTAGAAGGGCCAAGACGCTCCCTGTACCTTATGGGAACTTCTAGGTAGCTTTGTTTTTGCCTTAAAAATGAAATGGTCATGGCCAGAGAAAAGTTAAGATCTTCAGGCAGTACATCTATGAATTGTCTTTTATACTTGGAGTGAAAAACTCTGTACCCTGAACAACAGTCTCCGACAGAGTAGTTGAGAAGAAACCCTGTGATGGATTTATAAATAGTGTTTCCTATCCACCGAGTGAATGGCATTTGGGTGCCATTTTGCAGACGGTTGCCACAAACGAGGCCGGCTCCTTCTTTTATTAAGGCATGAATCATAGGAATAATATCCAAAGGTTGACAGGTGTCATCTAGGTCATAAAAACCTATAAGGTTTCCAGAGGCAGTTTCAAAGCCAGTTTTTAGAGCAGCGCCATAGCCTCTACATTTTTTATGGCTGACAATAAAAATATCTTCGGAGAATGCTTGAAGGCGCTCCAGAGAGTCATCTGTGGAGCCATCATTGACGACAATGATTTCAAAGTCAGTGAGCTCAGCTTCAGTAATGATTTGCCTGCGGCTGTCGAGCAACTTCTTGAGAACATGAGGTATAGCTGCGGCCTCATTAAGACAAGGCAAGATAAGTGATAGCTTCTTACAGTGCACAAGGCTCCTCCAAAACACTTAAGACAGATCGGTATATTTGAAGTCACATTAGCTGTTCTGGAGAGGAGATGCAAAAGAGATTTCAAATAAAGTGAATAAAGACCTACTTAAGCGTTGGCTTCTGGCGGACGAAGACCTTTCTTTTTGATCTTTTCTACGAGAGTCGTGCGATTGAGCTTCAAAAGAAGAGCCGCTTGATTCCTGTTCCAACCGGTTTTTTCGAGGGCTCTGAGAATCAATTCATTTTCGTAAGCGTCTACGGCAGAGTTAAAATCCATTCCTGTTTCTGGAATTTGAATGCGCCCTTGGTTGCTGGCAGCATTCGAATCTTGCCGGTATTTTGGTGGCAGGTCCTCTTGTTGAATCATGCCTCGGTTCTTCAGTATTGTCAGACGCTCAATCAAGTTTTCTAGCTCACGGATATTTCCAGGCCAGGAGTAATTATAGAGAGTCTTTAAGGCATCATCAGAGATTCCGTCTAGGTGGCGATTTTTGCTTTTGCTAAACTCATCCATAAAATGATTGAGTAGCAAGGGAATATCTGAACGTCGCTCCCTGAGTGACGGGATATGTAGAGGAATCACGTTCAGTCGATAAAAAAGGTCTTCCCTGAAGGATCCGTCGGCCACGGCTTTTTCCATGTCTTTATGAGTAGCAGCAATAATCCTTACGTTGGTGGAAACAGTTTTAGTGGCGCCAACAGGCTCAAACTGTCGTTCTTGTAAAACACGTAGTAGCTTCACCTGAAGATTAATATCCATGTCACCGATTTCATCCAGAAATATGGTGCCCCCTTCTGCCATTTCAAAACGGCCAACACGGTTATTGATAGCGCCAGTAAATGCTCCCTTAATGTGACCAAACAGCTCACTCTCAAGAAGCTCTCCAGGAATAGCCCCACAGTTAATGGGAACAAAAGGCTTGTTGGATCGAAGAGAGTTATAGTGAATAGCTTTGGCGACAAGTTCTTTTCCAGTTCCGCTTTCACCACTAATCAGAACTGTAGAATCAGAATCAGAGACTCGCTCTACCATATCGAGAACATTCTGGATTTCAGGAGACTGACCGATAATATTTTTAAAATGATACTTCTTGTGAAGTGCAGATTTTAACTGTCGGTTTTCCGTGACCAGTTCATTTTGGGCCAGAGCCTTATCTACAAGACTCATAATTTCATCGAGATTGAAGGGCTTAGTAACAAAGTGGAAAGCCCCTTTTTGTGTGGCCTTTACAGCGGCCTCGATACTGCCAAAGCCTGTGAGAATGATAAACTGGATATCTTTATGCATTGCTTTCAGTGAGTCCATCAACTGGAGTCCATCACCATCGGGGAGTTTTAGGTCCACGAGAGCAAGGTTGATGGGCTTATCAGATTGAGCGATGGATTCAGCTTCTTTTTTTGAAGCAGCTGTCAGTGCTTGATAGCCTCTTCGGTCCAAGGCTCTAAAAAGGGCGGATCTTAAACTAGCCTCATCATCAACAACAAGTATTCTTTGGCCTTGCATTGGACTCCTTCCGTTGTTTCGCACTTCCCTCATGGAAATGTTTTGAACAAAACTGCAAGTTTTTTGATAGTCACTGAAGTATTAAAGAGAAAACGTTCTGCTTTTTTAGGATAAGGTAGGGCGTTTGGCGGTGTCAAATTTTACTGTCAAAAACTTGGCTAGACTTTTACAATTCTGGACTTTCCATGGATATTCTTGCCGTGGTTCCTACACCTTGGTGGGAAGTTATTTCCAGCGAACCATTGTGTTCGTTAATGATTTTAAAGGCTACCGTCAAACCCAATCCAGTGGCCAGTCCCGTCTTCTTTAGTGAAAACAATGGATTAAATATTTTTGGTAGAGCTTCTGTTGGAATTCCGTCACCATTGTCTTGAATTTCCAAAATCATAATTTTCTTTTTCGTCGAAATATCCAGCTCTATGTGCCCAATGAAACCATTGTCTAGGTTTTTTTTTCTTTCAATGGCTTCAATGCAGTTTTGGAGGATATTTCTAATGGCCTGTACCAATTGATTAGAGTTACCTTTGATTAGTAATGGTAAAGAGCTTCGGCTCCAGTCTACTTGAATACCCATAGATTTTGTTTGAATTTCCACCAGTTTTAGTGAGTGGTGGATCACTTCGTTGAAATCAAAAGAATTATCATTTTCGAGGCTGTTTTTTCGAGCAAATCCAAGTAGGCTTTCAACAATATCCTTACAGCGTTTGGCGGCCATTTCCATTTCCATAACATCATTGTAAATGGAGTCCTCTTTTTTTAAATCCATTTTCATTAGTTGAAGAAAGTTCAACATGCCTCCCAGTGGGTTGTTCAACTCATGGGCAATGCTACTGCCAATAATTCCAAGCTCAGCCATTTTTGAAGATTCAAGGGCATGTTTTTCTAGTCGAGACTCCTCGGTAACATCTCTGAAAATAACAATTTTAAAGTTATTCCCTGGAGTATCGGTGAGCTTTTGGCACAGAATTTCAAAGACTAGAGCGTCTTCATTGGTTTCAAGCCTTTGGCGAAATGGGGGGGAGAGTTGTTCTAGTTTTTTTCCTGAATCTCCCAGCATAATCTGGAAAGGGTTTTCACCCATAAGGTCTGAGTAGGGTCTGCCCGTGGCCTCCATAAGAGCTTGATTGGAACGAATAATGGCATTGTTGCTATCTATTAGGCAAAGCGGTTCTGAAAAAGCATCAAAAGTGGTTTCCCATTGAGCTTTTAAGATTTCAGAATCCTCTAGTGCTGTCAGGCGTGAGATGGCCAACGAGACAGCATCTGAAACTTGCACGAGTAACTCCTCCTCTTCAACTTTAAAGGGGCGACGAACATCACGTGCAAATGAAACTGTTCCTGAAAGTTGATTGTCTACTTGCATTTCTAGGTTCAGAATTCGGAAGCGAGACTCTATGGCAGGGAGGTCATCAAGGTTTGTCTGGGAGGTAAAAGAGATTCTGATCCAGTCAAGGTGCAGGCTATTTTTGAGCGCCTCAAACAAAAGAGATTCCATTTCTTTGACAGTCTGAGCCTGATGGACGGCAATTAAAGAAGCATGTAGTAGGCCAATTTGCTCGTTGGCTTTTGCCAACTTTTTCTCGGAACGTTTTAAATATTTTTGTCGTTTTTCAACTCTTTTTTCAAGGTTGGTTTTAAGAATTTTGAGTCGTTCATTTTGTTCATCAAAAAGTTGCAGTAATCTATTTTTTTGCTCAGCTTCATCAAAGCTTTCTAAAGAGAGGTGAAGAAGGTCTGAGAAGTCGTTACCTTGGATGCTGCTGCAGACTCGGCTGACGAGTTGATAATTATACAGTGACAGGGTTTCAGGCATGGATAGTGTAGAGTTAATCAATAAGACTTGAATTCTGGAGTCAATGGCCTTGACCTCTGAGAGAAACTTTCGCATGGTTTCGTAATTTTTTATTGCGCTATCATCGACAATCAGAATTTTAAAAGTGTGCTGTTTCAGGAGTTCTAGTGCTGAAATAATATCATGAGAAGCCTCCACGTCGATATTGGGTAAATCAATAGGAGAGAGGCCTACGTACAGTAGGCTGGAGTGAACGGGAGCAAGCATGAATCTATCTTACTTTGAAAAGTCCAGATTGAAAATGGTCTGAAAGCCTGGTTTGAACCGGGGCCAGACTTGTGTGAGGTCACTTAAGTGCTCCTGCTCCTCAACGCAGATAATAGGAATCTTGTTGTCCTCCCAACCGTAGTGGCTAAGGCTGCCTGGAGTTGGATACCCTATGTTTGCCTGGATTTGATAGCCACTGGCATTTGATAGCGCAATGGCCTCGGGGAGATCCTGTGGGCCGGTCACCACAATCATGGGCTTCCAGCTGTGAAAATGAATGATGACAGAAGGTTGGACCACAGTGATCAACCGCACCAGGGCTTGAATTTCTGGTTCGGACCCAGGTTTTTTTCCGGGAAAGTAGCGCTCACCTTGAGACTCTGGCGACCAGTTGGAGCTGGGGTAATTGCGGTTGAGGTCAACACCGTTGCCATTGGTGCGGGTACCAGCCCTATAGCCATCAGGGTTTAGGCAAGGAATCAAAACCCAGGGGCGAACCTTTTCATTCGTAGCTTGGGAGAGCCAGTTGAAAACCCCCTCTGCCAGGGCGACACCTTCGGGCTCATCGCCATGAACGCCACCGACCATGAGCACTGGGGAGTGACCTGGTTCAAGTCGGATATTATGGGAATGATAGAGAGTGAGACTGTTGTTTTTAGGAGACATGGCCCACTGGGGAAGTTCTATGGGTGTCAAGGGAAAGTCCTTTCTTGACCTTTTGGTCACGTTGAGACATTTCTGGGTACTATGTCTGATTCTTTGGAATTTTCTGCCATAATCCTTGCTGCTGGCAAGGGGACTCGCATGAAGTCTCCATTGCCCAAGGTTTTACACCCTGTGGCAGGGCACCCCATGATTTACAGAATAGTCTCTGAAATTATTGAGTGTGGGGCCCGGGAAACTCGCGTGGTTGTGGGCGTGGGTGCCGACCTGGTGGAGCGGGTTATAGAGCCACTGGGTGCCGTTAGCTTTGTCCAGAAAAAGCCTCAAGGAACGGCAGATGCTGTGGCATCGGCAGAGCCTCAGACAATGGAAGGGCCTGTAATTATTCTCAATGGAGATCATCCTTTAATTACCGACAAGGATATTGAACGTCTTCTTAAGGAGTTCAAAAAATCAGAGGCTGACTTGGCGGTGGTGACTTGCGATTTAGAAACCCCAGGCAGTTATGGTCGTATCGTGCGTCAGCACGGAAAACTTTATGGCATTGTTGAAGCCAAAGATGCGGGAGTCGAGACATTAAAAATCAAAGAGGTGAATACCGGCATTTATATAATGGATGCCGAGGTTTTGAAAACTTACTTGCCAAAGATCAAAAATGAAAATCAACAACATGAATATTATTTCACTGATATCGTAGCGCTTTGTAAAGAGGGTGGTGGAATGGTGTCAGCTATCAAGGGAGGTTCTCACGTGGCGGAAGGTGTGAATGACCAGCAACAATTAGCAAAGGCTTCAGGGTCTATTTTCAAAAGAAAAGCCGATGAACTCATGGCTGAGGGTGTGATTTTGGTGGATCCCTCAAATACATACATCGAAGATGATGTGAGTGTGGCCTCGGGAACCGTTATTTATCCTGGAGTTTATATTAAAGGGAAAACAAAAGTTGGCTCTCATTGTGTGATTGAGCCCCATTGCTTTATTGAAAAAGCAGAAATTGGAAGCTCAGTCATTTTGAAAGCGGGTTCTTATATTGTGGAATCAACCGTCGGTGATCAAAGTGTTATAGGCCCCTACGCTCACTTGCGCCCTCAGACAGTATTGGGCAAGGAGTGTAAAGTTGGGAACTTTGTGGAGTTAAAAAAAACCACTTTTGGCAATGGTTCCAAGGCCAGTCACCTGGCCTATTTGGGAGATGCAGAAGTGGGAGACAATGTGAACTTTGGTTGTGGGGCCATCACGGTCAATTATGCCCTTGATCATAAGAAGTATAAAACCTTGATTGGCAATGATTGCTTTGTCGGTAGTGATTGTCAGTTGATTGCACCCGTCCGGTTGGGCGATGGAGCTATGGTGGGTGCTGGTACAGCAGTTTCCAAAGATATACCCGCGGGAGCTCTTGCTGTTGGCCGTGCTAAGACGGTGATCAAAGAAAACTACTCACCTAAGGCTCCGGCCTCATCAATCAAACCAGAAGGATAATTCAAATGTGCGGTATTGTTGGTTACTGCGGGCCTGAAAACCCGGTGGACGTGATTGTTCAGGGACTGAAAACTCTTGAGTATAGGGGTTATGATAGCGCAGGTGTGGCAGTATTGAATCAGGGAAAATTTAAAAGAATTCGCGCTGAAGGAAAATTAAGCCACTTAGAGCAAAAGCTTGCCAATGAAACCTTTGATGGGCATTTGGGAGTCGGGCATACCCGTTGGGCAACTCATGGCCCTCCTGTGGAGAAAAATGCTCACCCCCATGCTGTGGGTAGCACAAGTATTGTTCATAATGGCATTATCGAAAATTACGCCACACTGAAAGCGGAGTTAATTGACGAAGGAGCTGTATTCACTTCTGACACGGATTCAGAACTCATTGCCCACTTGGTAGATAAGGCCATTGCTGGTGGCAAGGACTTATTTCATGCAGTGATAGAGATTATCCCCAAATTAGAGGGGGCCTACTCGGTATTGGCAGTGAACGAGGCCTATCCAGAAGAAATCATGGCATTTAAATCTGGGCCTCCACTCGTTGTGGGCCGCAATGATAAAGAGGTCGTGGTTGCCAGTGATCTGGCAGCCATCATGCCCTATACCAACAAGGTATTCTTTCTTCAGGACGAAGAAGTGCTTCATGTCATAGGGACCAAAATTGAGTTTTTTGATCAGAAAGGTCAGAAGATCTCCAAAAAAGAAACCGTTATTGATTGGAGCCCGGAGTTGATTGAAAAGCAGGGCTACGATCATTTCATGTTAAAAGAGATTTATGAACAGCCCCGTAGTGTGGCTATGGCGATGAACCCTCATATTGATCTGGAAAGTAAAACTGTTCGTCTCAATAAGGTGGGTTTTGGTGTAGGGCATGTGGAGGAGCTGGAGAGACTGGACTCTGCGGCGGACTGGCAAAATACACTCAACATCTTCAAGAGTGTGAAACGGGTCTTTATGGTGGCCTGTGGGACCAGCTATTATGCGGGCATGGTCGGTGAGTACTTGATTGAGCAATTATCACGCACTCCTGTGGAGTGTGATATCGCTTCGGAGTTTCGCTATCGGCACCCGGTGATTCCTGAAAACTCACTCGTCATTGTTATTTCACAAAGTGGTGAAACAGCGGACACTCTAGCAGCCCTTCGCCTTGCCCGAGAAGCTGGGGCTCAGGTTCTGAGTATTTGCAATGTGAAAAACTCCTCCATGGATCGTGAGGCCGATGGGCACCTTTATATGAATGCCGGGGTGGAGGTCGGAGTGGCCAGCACCAAAGCCCTTTCTTCGACAATGGCGCTATTGAATTGTGTGGCCATGGCTATGGCCAAAGCTAAGGGTCAGTTACCAGAAGATCAGGAGGCAGAACTGGTGGAGTCTCTGCTGGCAACTCCCAGTCATATGGAGTCTGTTCTTGCCTACGATTCTTTTTTCGCTGAGGCGGCTTCCACCTTAAAGGATTTTCGTGGATTCCTTTATATGGGACGAGGAGTGAATTACCCGGTGGCGTTGGAAGGGGCCTTGAAAATGAAAGAGTTAGCTTACATGCATGCCGAAGGCTATGCTGCTGGAGAGATGAAGCACGGTCCTCTGGCACTGATTGATGAGAGTATGGCAATTATCATGCTGGCTCCCAGTGATGAGCTTTATGATAAAACAGTTTCTAATTTGGAAGAGGCCAAGGCCCGGGGGGGAAAAATAATTTCCATTGGTTCTGGAAAAAACGAAAAGCTGGCGGCTTTGTCAGATCATTACTTAGCACTGCCTGAGGTGAGTTGGACGATCAACCCCATTCTGGAGTTGATTCCTGTCCAGCTGATGTCCTATCATGTGGCTCACAGTTTAGGTAAAGATATTGATCAGCCCAGGAACCTGGCCAAATCTGTAACGGTGGAATGAGGTCACCTTGAAAAATATTGCTTTAAAATACTTTGAACTTTGGAATACCAACAAAGGAGAAAACCTGCGAGAGATTCTCGCCGACAATGTGACCCTTCAAGACTGGGAAATCTCCAAATCTGGCATTGAAGATGTGGTCGCTGCCAATCAGGGAATCTTCGACAAAGTCCCAGGTATCAAAATTAACATTAAAGATATCGCACTCAGTGAAACTCAAGCCATGTGTGAGATTGATGTGGTTATCAGTGACTCTGAACGATTGCATGTGGTGGACGTATTAACCATAGAAGCGGGCAGAATTACTGCTGTGAAGGCCTTTAAAAAGTAAAAACTGGTCCCTTTTTTACAGGGTTGACACATTGTGTTGACTTCTGTCAACGGCAGTATTACCAGGCGAGGAGGAGGCTGTGGTATTTACTCATCAGCCAAATAACTTTTAAAGGAGTCATAACAATGAAAAACCTATTTTTAACTCTGTTGATTGCATGTTCAGGTGCCGCCTTCGCAGGGGACTGCTCCAGTGACGATAGCCAATTTATTTTTCAAAATGGAAAGCTGATGGAAGCTGACACAGAAGAATCCATTGAAATATCCAGCTCTCAGGTTGTTGATGTTCTTAGTGTTACCACAGAGCCATGTGTTTTTGTTGGAGATAGCCTTGTGGACGTTGAAGTAGTGACCAGGCTTATTCAGTTGAACCACAACTATATGGGACAGCCTCACCAGACACAATTTGTCTGTTCGGGAGTCACCCTTAAAGCCGCTCAGTGTGGAGAGTGATCACAGTTTCTCGGGCACACTTTTGCAGCCGGAATTTTAAGAACCCTCAATGGGATGGTGAAATACCTACTCTTGAGGGTTTTTTGTTATTAAAGACTGACAGCTGTCGGTTTTCTGCTCACGGCTAGGGCGCTCAGTTCTTGAGTCTTCAATGAGTTCACTCGCAGCTTTTTGTCTGAGTTGTTCAAGATTATGCTGGTCGACCACTGGAAAAAGAGCTCTCGTTATTTTAAGGTTTCGAGCGCTATCAGTACCGATACCTTTAAAGTCTAATCCAATAAGGGCCATTCCATACTTGCCACTTTCACCCTTAAGGAAGACATATTCCAAGCGATAAGGTTTATTTTTTTGATCCTTTATGATGACCTTTAGCCTGAGAACCTGTCCCTCTGGGTTGTAGAAATCCTTGGGTGGAACTTCTGTTTCATAAAATTTATTAAAATTCAGCCATGACTTTTCATCTGCAGGGGCTAAAATATTAAGTAAGCCTGCAGCTATTTTTCGTTCCTCTAGGATTTGAGCTCTTTCTTCATAAAACTGATGATTGAAGTTTATGGGTTCAACATAATATTGGGGATTTTGATCGGGAGCTGTGACACTCATTTGCACATATTCATAGCCCAGCTCAGCAAAATTGTATTGCTCAATTCTCAAAGACTCAGTGGGGGAGAGGCTTTTATTTGCAAGCTCGACAAGCTCATTGACATAATTCACGGAGCGACCCATGACATCTTTCAGTTCTGTTTGGGAGATAAACTCAGTCTCAGTATAAACTTTTGCCTTCTGCTCAGAAACAGCCGTATGAGTGAAGGTAACCAGGCTGACAAAAGCCAGTGAGTAGAGTGTTCTTAAAGTTTTCATAAAGTCTCCATTGACTAAATATTTAACGAATCACAACGTAGATAGCATTCCAAGGGTGTCTACACCCTGTATATTTTGCAATAAGAGTACCAGCTTTTCTCCAAACCATTAGCCTCCTCGATTTTGCCGGAAGATCTTGTAAATATTTGTTTTTAATTTACTTTTAGACCTTAGGGGAGGGGGCTCATAGCTCTTGGCCAAGAGCCCAAGCACATCACAAGTTACAAAAATTGGCCAAGCCAACTGCCTCTCCGCCCCCGAATTTACTCAAATTAAATGATACCGAAATGGAGTGATCGAAAATGTCACTTGACGTGATTTGGGTGC
>JAUILT010000148.1 GCA_030432925.1 Bdellovibrionia bacterium
GTGGGAAGTCATGCCTGGTCAACTCTTTGAAAACCCTAGATTAGTTGCAGTTTATGATCATTTCGATGGTGAGAGAGGTGATCTAGCTCACTACTTGTCGATGGTTGATGAGTTTGGTGCAAAGTCGGTCATTGATATTGGCTCAGGTACGGGTTGTTTTGCTCATTTGTTAGAAAAAGCAGGTATCAGTGTTGTTTCTGTCGAGCCTGCAAAGGCTTCTCTTGAGTGTGCGAGATCCAAGGCTGAAGGCAGTAAAATTCAATGGATACAGGGCACTGCGAAAGACTTGCCAGATTCTTGTGGTGATTTGGCTGTTATGACTGGGAATGTAGCCCAAGTTTTTACAGACGAAAGGGATTGGAATAAAACCCTAACTTTTGTCTTCCGAGCTCTAGGCCCGGGAGGCCATTTTGTTTTTGAGGTTAGAGATCCTTCAAAAAAGGCATGGGAAAGTTGGAATAAAGAAAACACTCATACCATACAGGATGTAGCTGACCTCGGTGAGGTCGAGTGCTGGTGTGAAGTTTTGAGTGTCTCTGGAAATCTTGTGAGCTTTCGATGGACTTTTAATTTCAAAGCATCCGGTGAAACTTTAGCTTCAGACTCAACACTCATTTTCCGCGAAAAGGATGAGATCGAAGAGGCTTTGAAAAAGGCAGGGTTCTCAGTTCTTGAAGTAAGGGATGCACCTGACAGGCCTGGTAAGGAGTTCGTATTTGTGGCGAGGAAGATGGCATGAATGATCAACGAGAGCTCAGCAGATCAATTCCTGAGGAGATCAAAGGCGATGGGCTGTGCCTGAGAAAGCATCAACTAGATCTTGCTACTAAAATGTACAGCTGTATTGATAGTGACAGAGATAGACTTCGAAAATTTTTGCCCTGGGTAGACAACACTACCTCCGCTGAGGATTCCCGCGAGTACATTGTTAGCTGTCAAAAACGTTGGGAGTCTGGAGACTATTTTGATTTTGGTATCTTTAGGTCTGAAGATGACAGCTACATGGGTAACATCGGAGTGCATTCGATATCGTGGGATAACCATAGATGTGAAATTGGCTACTGGATTTTTGGTGAATTTGAAGGCCAAGGAGTAATGAGCAGATCAATCTGGGCTTTAGAAAAGACTCTGTTTGAACTTGGATTCCACCGGGTCGAGATAACTTTAGATCCACGAAACAAAAGGTCCGAGGCCGTTCCTAAGAGGCTTGGATATGTATTTGAAGGGGTCTTAAGAGGATCGGCATATGAGAGTGGTGAGCATAGAAATATGGCTGTCTATTCTAAGCTATCCCAAGAATACGGCAGTTCAACCGCAAAGGCTAAGACGTTTGAAGTCAGAATGGCCACTGAGTCTGATGCCAGAGGAATTCTTGAAGCTCACCACGACTCTGTTCACAAAGTTGCCATTTCTGATTACAGCCTAGGTGTAGTTCGTTCCTGGTCTCCAGAAGTCAATGAGGAAAGGGTCAATCAATATCTTGAGAGCTCTTTTCTCGAAGAAACAACGGTCGTTGCAATTTCTGATGGAGTGATTTGTGGATTCGGGTCCATTGTGGATAAAGATTCAGAGCTTCGAGCCGTTTATGTAAAAGACCAATTTGGTGGCCTCGGAGTAGGCTCCAAAATTCTCTCACGACTTGAGTCAATTGCAAGAGCGAGGGGCTTGAAGAGCCTCTCGATGGATTCATCTTTAAAAGCCGAGAGATTTTACTTAAAGCATGGATATTCGGTAGTAGAGCGAGGTGAGCATACTTTGAGTTCAGGTGCTAAAATGTCATGTTTTAAAATGAGGAAAGAGCTGTGAAAGAGACTTCTGATTTAAATGAATTAGAGGCGGAGAAGAATCTTGCGAGATCAATTCTTAAGGTTCCTTCTGGGGAAGAACTCTATATCATAGAATCCGGATGGACCAGCCGTGTTTATTTAGCTAGACAGGGCGAGCTGGTTTGTAAGTTCCCGAGATACCAAGAAGTCAAAAAAGAGTACGAAGTAGAAATAGAGATTTTGAGAGCCTTGGCATCTGTTGAGCTCCCCGTGCAGGTTCCAGAGGTATTAGAAGTCGGTAATGACTTTCGCTATCTTGCCTATCACGGTGTGAAAGGCGATGTCTTAAAGTTTCAGAATATCGGGAAAGGCGACAAAAAACTTATTGGGCAAGCAATCGGACAGTTCATCAAAGCTTTGAGAGAGCAGACCCTTCGCATGGGTCACGATTTGAAACTTGATAAAGAGATATCTGAGCACTTAGAGAAATATGAGCTTGGAAAATCCCAATGGGAGAGAGTTCTGTCCAAAGAGGAATTCGAGATTCTCCAGAGGTTTATGACTTGTGAATATGAAAACAGAATGCGGAGCCTCGGCTTTAGGGCAGAGTGTTCTCATGGAGACCTTGGTTTTTGGAACATTTTATTTGATAAGGAGTCTGGCTCGATTGGGGTTATCGATTTTGGTGATTATGGTATTTACGACGAGTCGATTGATTTCGTGGGTTTGAGAGATCCTGAGATGCTAAATGAAGCCCTTGAACTATTCAGTGGCTCAGAGGAGCTGAGAGCCAAGATACACTTGCGACAAAGCCTTCTCCCTGTTTTGGAGATGCCATACTACGCCGGCAAGAGTTTAGAAAGTGAGATTGTTCAGATCACAGGTGCTCTTCGCAAAGGTCTTTTGAGCGAGTTAAAGACTGCTTTGGAGGCTAAAAATGACTAGACCAAGACCTCGTGAAGTCATTCTTAGCCGGATCTGTCGTTAATGGTGAAGGCACTTTTTACTCAGATTTAGACATAGTTGTTATTTATGGCAAACTTGATCAAGCCTACCGAGAATCATTTATCTTTGATGAATGGCCTATTGAAGCTTTCGTCCACGATCCAGAGACATTGAAGTATTTTTTTGAAGAGGTAGATGCCAAGAGTGGAGCTCCCTCATTAATGAATATGGTTCTATATTCTGAACCAATCCCTGAGGCTTCGATGCTGGTCGATGAACTTAGACAACTCGCTCAAGAGGTTCTTTTAAAAGGTCCGCCAGCGTGGGACAAAGATCTCATTGATAGAGCAAGGTACGAACTGACAGACTTGTTAGATGACCTGAGAGAACCAAGAGACTCAGCAGAGAAAATGGCCACCCTCTGTGCGCTATACCCAAAGGTAGCGAATTTCTACCTAAGGAGTTCCGCCAAATGGTCAGGTTCAAATAAAGGTATTATTAGGCAACTAAAGTCAGAATATCCTGAGTTTTTCAAGGATTTCGATAGAAGGTTCCAATCGGCCTTTAGGGATAGTAGTACATCGGGAATTATTGTTCTTGTTGAGAGCATACTCGCTCCATTTGGTGGCCTACTTTTTGACGGCTACAAACTTGATGCACCTAAAGATTGGAGAAAAGAATAATGACGAATCAATGGACTACAGATTGGGACAGCAGATTTAAAGATGGAGATACTCCGTGGGAAGAAGATGGACCCTGTCCAGGACTCGCTCGAATTGCTAGCGAATATCTTTACCCCGGATCAAGCCTCATGGAGGTGGGGTGCGGATTAGGCACAAATGCAATTTGGCTAGCTCAGCAAGGATTCTCTGTCACCGCTACCGATATTTCAAGTGAGGCGATCCAATTAGCGAGAAGCAGAATGCCGATTAAATCGTCAAGTCTTGAATTTGAAGTCGTCAACTTTATAGATGATACCATCGATCAAAGATATGACGTCTTATTTGATAAAGGGTGTTTGCATAGTTTCAATACTGATCACGGTCTAGGGGCTTTCG
>JAUILT010000149.1 GCA_030432925.1 Bdellovibrionia bacterium
TTTCGCGACGTCGACCATTGTCTTCATCTAGGTATTTGAGACCGGTTAAAGCGAGGCCCGCCATAATAGAGTTACCGTGATATTTAAAGCCAACATTTTCTACATCATACATCCACTTGTAGTTGGCTTTGCCGCTGACCGTTCTCGCGTAGGTATCTTTATTGATCCCTAACCAGCCAAGCTTACGAGCAGCAGCGTCCATTTCATCGTCATTCCAACAAATCATGCCAGCGTCTGCAGTCGGCATATTTTTAACGGCTTGAAAGCTAAAGACAGATACATCAGCTTCTCCGCCAATATGGCGCCCATTATATTGTGTGCCCGCAGCGTGGGCTCCATCGAAAATCAGTTTTAAGTTATTCTCTTTGCAAACACGAACCACATCATCAAGGCGACCAGAGTTACCACCAAAAGCGACATACATAACTGCTCGGGTCCTAGGTGTGATTTGTTTTACAATGCTTTCAGGCGATAAGCAGAGAGTATCATCAACATCGGCAAAGACTGGTTTCATATTTTCATACACGATCGCGTGGTTGGAAGACACGAAGGTCAATGGCGTTGTGATGATCTCGTCGCCATCGTTCCATTGGTGTTTTTCCTTGAGCTGGTGAACTGCCATATGAAGGCCAGAGGTTGCGGAGTTCAGGAAGTAGGCGTTATTGAGTTGGGTGTAGTCTTTCCAGGCATTCTCAATCTCTAGAGTTTTAAACCCAAGACCAGTCCAGCCTTTCTCAAGGCATTCTTTGACCTGCTCTAGGCATTCTTCAACGCGAAAACTTGGGACAAATAGTTGTACGGACATAAATTACCTCTTTCCTTTATTATCTCAACCACCAAGAGTGGTTGCATAAGTCTGTATTTTTAAAATCAGAAAAACTCTGGGCCACTTCATCTTTACCCGAGAGCACAGGGTTATCAACTGGCCATTTTATTGCAAACTCTGGGTCATTCCACAGGATGCCCAATTCAGTTTTAGGGTTATATTCTGCGTCGACTGAGTACATCACATCAGCGGGTTGGTCGCCCAGGACACAAAAACCATGGGCAAATCCTGCTGGGATCCACAGTAGTCGGCCATTGGATTCGCTCAGCTCAATACCGAAGTGTTGGCCATAGGTAGGAGAGTTGTGGCGGATATCCACGGCCACGTCCCAGACGCTTCCAGTGATACAGCCGACAAGTTTGCCCTGTGGCAAATCATGTTGGAAGTGTAGCCCTCGTAAAACACCTGGGGCTGATCTTGAATGATTGATCTGTACAAAATCATTAGGGATACCTTGGGACTCAAAAGTAGAGCGCTTATAGCGTTCTTGAAAAAAGCCTCGGTCGTCGCCAAAGCGTTTGAGAGTTATGACCTTAAGGCCCTCTAGTTCGGTGGTATCAAATTCCATGGTTCACTCCAAATTTATTATCGAGGCAACGAGTGAGAGCGTCGCGCCAATGAGGCATTACAACTCCTGCATCGTTTAACTTCTGCATTGAAAGTCTTGAATTCAGGGGGCGAGGCGTGCTGTCGCCAAACTCCTCAGTTAATACAGGTTCTATGGTTCTCAGTTGAGAGTTTTCAAGGTGAGGGTGCGCTAGTTCGAATAAAGTCACAGCAAACTCATGCCAGGTAGTGATGTCAGAATTTGTGACATTGTAGATACCAGAAGCAAAAGTCTCTTGGTTAATCAAGTTTTGATAAAGATCCCATGTCCCTTGAGCAACATCGTGAGCGTAGGTAGGTGCCCCTTTTTGGTCGTTGACGACTTTTATAACATCTCGTGATTTGGCGACTTCCAAAATTCGATTCAAAAAGTTTTGCCCTTCTTCATCGTAGATCCACGAGGTGCGAATGATTAAATGCTTTGAGCAATTTTCTTGCACAGCAATCTCGCCGTGTAATTTTGTTTGTCCGTAGAAATTAATTGGATTGCAGACGTCAGACTCTTTCCAGTAATCATTTCCGGAGCCATCAAATACATAGTCGGTGGACAGATGTATGAGAGGGATATTCTTTTTTTCACAATAGAGAGCCAACTCTTTTACGGCTGTAACATTGACTGTTTCTGCCAAGTCTTTTTCATCTTGCGCCCGGTTTACCTGGGTGTATCCGGCACAGTTAATTAAACAAGAAGGGGAATAGTCTGCCAGTATTTCTTGGATTTCATGGGGGCGGCTAAAATCTAATTCTGGTCGTCCCACCTGTACAGATTGTTCGCCAATGACCCCTTTAAAGGCTCGAGTCATCTGTCCTTTTTTTCCCGTCAATAATACCAACTGATTTCCCTCGCAGTGAGGTAACACTCTATTGGAACCTAGAGCGGGCGTCAGCCATGTTTTTTTACGTAGGCAGTCATCATTTTCAAAATTATGCTGCGTGTTATTTGTTGGGTTGGCGGTTAATTTTACGAATTCTCTCACGACCGATATGGCGGGCGTAGAGATAAGTTGTTTTATAGTTCAACAGGCGATCCAAGAGGTGTAAGGGGCGGTAAACCAGTAGTCGAAGTTGCTGCTTGATTCTAAGTAGAGCGATCGTTACCCGATTCACAATGGTGATAGGCTTAGAGATTGCCTCTGTTGGATGGATGATTCGGTTTACTGCTAGCAAGGCATTCAGGTAGGAGTTGTTAGGGAATGAAGCGAAATAGGGGGTTGCTGGCCTGAGTTCTCCTTCGTCACTTACCGAAATCACATAGTTGGGGAGAGTGACTGGTGATGTACCTGTGTAGAGTCCAACAAATCCTTGTTTTTTTGCCAAAGTACTTTCTCTAAGTTTTTTAAGTTTTTCTAGACTATCGGACATGCCAACGACTGCTGAGCCTTTGTCTCCAAGCCACCTATGGAGAGCTGGGTTATTGAAAACCCAACTTCCCATTTCGCAAATTCTACTGGTTACAATATCAATGAAGTACTCTTTTTCAGGGTGTTGTTTGATGGAAGAATCAGTGATCAAAAAAACTTTTTTTGGAAAACCAATCTGGCGTCGAGTTTCATTTTTACTCGCAGCCAAATCAATAGTTTTGTGTAGGTCTTTCAGCAATTGTTTTTTAAAGCTTTCAAACGAGTAGTTGTTCTTCACGTCTGCAAATGCATTGTTACAAATCAGATTTCTCAGTTCAGCATCTTTACAAAGGCGTTTGAGACTGTTGTACCAGCTGTTCGGTTCGCTTCCACAAAGGATCCCGTTCTCGCCATCGGTGACACAGGAGTAGAGAGGAGTGTTTGAATAGATTCCAGCGATTTTGCATCCACCGTATTCTCTGTATTTGTTATTTGTTTTTGAGTTGTAAAAAACGCCGTCTTCCATTGGAGCTAGCCCAATATCAAAATTCATTTCTTTAAATTTATTAATAAAACTATCGTAACTGGGTTCAAAGCTAAGATGGTTACAATTTGGCAGTTTGGCTAATTTTTCAAGATTGGGTTTGGCGCCCCAGAAATACATTTCAATTTCAGGATGGTCTCTTAAAAACTGATAAAGGTCCTCATTAAAGAGGTCTTGTAGTGTGTCGCCACTGGCCCGACTGGTGGGATAAACAATGCGAATGTTTTGGTTAGACTTTTTCTGTTCAACAACCATTCGTTCGTCAAAATAAGCATTGGCAAAGCTAACATCATTGGTGATTTGCCCAACGGTTTCTACCATTTGCTGAGAATAGACTCTCATTAGAGAGCTATTCTCAATAATACTAATGTGAGTGTAAAGGTGGCTTGGTTCTCTGTGAGAGCGACCTACCGCAGTGTTAATTGGAATATGAAAAAAATTATCATCACA
>JAUILT010000048.1 GCA_030432925.1 Bdellovibrionia bacterium
GATGAGCAGAAGCAAAAATATCTGCCCGGCTTAAGTAGCGGTGAGATGGTGGGATGCATGGCTATGTCAGAGCCTCACGTGGGAACAGATGTTTTGGGAATGAAAACCACTGCTGAGAAAAAAGGCGATAATAGTTATATTTTGAATGGTCGAAAAATGTGGATCACCAATGGCACTGTGGATGAAAATAAAACGGCTGCAGATGTTTGCCTTATTTACGCATTGACAGGTGAGAGTCAAGGTCGTCCTGAGATATCCACATTTCTTGTGGATAAGTCCTGTAATGGCTATAGTGTTGGGCAGAAGATCAAAGATAAATTGGGAATGCGTGGCTCCAATACTGCTGAAATGGTTTTTGAGAATTGTGAAGTTTCTGTAAATAATCGGGTGGGCCAAGAGGGAGACTCTTTAGTGCATATGATGCGCAACCTTGAGATAGAGCGCTTGACTTTGGCGGCTATGAGTCTGGGCTTGGCTCGACGGTCCTTATTTGAAATGAACAAGTATGCCAAAGAGCGAGAGGCCTTTGGAAAACCCTTGTCATTTTTCGGGCAAATTCAAAAATACATTGGTGAAAGCTACGCGGAGTATATGGCTGCAAAAACCTATGTCTATGATACTGCTCGACGGCTGGATTTAAGTTCTCCCGGACAGCGTCTGAACACGGACGGGGTGAAGCTTGTGGCATCGAGCATGGGGAAAAATGTGGCAGATCGAGCCATTCAAGTGCTGGGTGGTTACGGTTATGTGGGAGAGTACCATGTGGAACGGTTATGGCGAGACGCCAAACTGCTTGAAATTGGTGGTGGCACCATTGAATCCCATCAAAAAAATATCACAAGAGATCTTTCTAAAACTCCTGAAGCCATTCTCTAATTAGGTTTTTGCATGAAAGTTGCGGTAGCTGCTATTGGAACTGAAATCACTGCCGGGGAGGTGGTGAACTCCAATGCTGCATGGTTGTCTACGGAGCTGGAGCTGTTGGGTTTTGAAGTCACTCATCATCTGGCGGTTCCCGATGATCGAGCTCTGATGCTTGATGCCTTTGATTATCTAAAAAACAAGGTTCAGCTGATTGTGACCACAGGTGGGCTGGGGCCTACGACAGATGATTTTACAGCTGAGGTGGTGTCTCAATGGGTGGGTTATGAGTTTATTTTTAATGACCAGGTCTGGTCAGATCTGCAAAGGCTGTTGGCTGGCCGAGGGTTGGCTATTCGGGAGGCTCATAAAACCCAGTGTTGGTTTCCTGAAGGGGCTGAGATTTTTAAAAACCCTGTGGGTTCAGCCTGTGGGTTCTATTCGGAAAATAAAAATAAAAAAATTTTGGTTCTTCCGGGTCCTCCTCGAGAGGTGCAAGGTATGTGGAAGACGTCTGTGGGGGAGCGCCTCAAAAAATTTCCTAAAGCTGATAAAAAAGTTTTAAAAAAATGGACCTGCTTGGGCCTCCCAGAATCTGAACTGGCTGAAATCACCGAAGCTCTGTTCAAGGGGTCTGGCTTGATGTTGGGATACAGAGCGAGTATTCCCTATGTTCAGCTGAAAGTGTGGTTCGATTCCAGAGAGCAGCTAAAGAAATGGCAAGTCAAAGTGGAAGAAGTTTTAAAGCAATGGCTTGTCTCCGAAGATGGAAAAGATGCCATTACCAACTGGACAGAAAAACTTCCGTTGGGTGAATTACAGATTTATGATTCATTTTCTGAGGGCTATCTAGCGAGTCGCCTTTGGGAGTCTGGACTCTCAGAAAGCTTCAGCCTGATCACAACGGCGGGTCTGGATCGAGGGCTCCTTGCCGAGGGTAAAACTCTATTTTTTCTTGAAAAAAATGCCACAGGTGTGGAGGTAGAGGCAGGGGTTCTTACAGACAGTCTGCAAGAGGCTGAAAAAATTGTTTTCCCCTATAAGATTTCTCTCGATTCCAAACGTGCCCAAAAATATTTTACAGAGATGGCGTTTCAAACTTGGGCACGGTTGTTGGGACGAAAGGGTGATTGATATCGATGTTAAAATACAAAGGATTTAGCTTTTTATTTGTAGTAGCTATTTTCGCAGCTGTTGGCTTTTGGTTGCAACAGGGAGTTCAGCAAGATACAGAGATGGCCCCGGTAGGACAAAACCCCTTAAAGGCTGACGGGCCTTTTTCTGGTTTTGAGGGAGTGTTGGCACGGGAGGATTTTTACTCCAAAAATGTTCAGCCAGTACTTAACTCTAAGTGTGTGGCCTGTCACTCCTGTTACAACTCTCCCTGCCAGCTGGATTTAACCAGCTATGAGGGGCTGATGAGGGGGGCCAGCCCCATCAATCTCTACGACTTTCCCAAATTAAAAGCACGGGAACCCACAAGAGTCTTTATTGATGCCCATACTTCTGATGATTGGAGAGAGAAAGGGATCTTTTCTGTCGTGGCCGGAGGGGAAAAAAGTATCTTGCACCGTCTTGTGAGCGAACTTCCAGGTATTGAATCTGAAAAGCAGGAAAAGTATGAGTCTGAATACAGTCGGATCTGTATGAAAGACTTCAGCAACGAGTCCTTTGAGGTATTCCGTGATTCCAACCCTGGGGGGAGGATGCCCTTTGGGTTCCCAGGTGTCACTTCAGAAGAATTGGGACTTTTCAGCCAGTGGTATGGACATAACTTTGTTGGTCCAAAAACCTCTGATATGGAACTGACCATTTTGAATCACGAGGCATTTTCTGAATTTGTCCGTCGGTGGGAGAGTTTTTTTAATGCCAGAGGTCTTCGGCAAAAATTGGTGTCGCGGTACTTTTATGAGCATTTGTTTTTGGCTCACTTGTACTTCAAGGAGCAACCCCATGTATTTTTTCGACTGGTTCGTTCTCAAACAAAATCGGGAAATATCAAAGAGGTGGCCACGTCTTTTCCATTTGAGGATCCGGGTGGAGAGTTTTTTTACCGATTGCGTCCCGTAACTCATACGTTAGCCCACAAAACCCACATTCCTTTTGAGTTGACAGATCAAAAACGTCAGCAATGGAAAAAAGATTTTCTTGATACACCTTGGCTAGAAGCGCTTGAAAAAATGCCTGAATATGGGCTTGAAGGCTCCAATCCGTTTAAAACTTTTTCTGCTTTGCCAACAGAGGCCAAATACCGAATGTTCCTTGAGAACTCCTCCTACTTTATCATGACCTTTATCAAGGGCCCTGTTTGTCGGGGACAAACAGCCTTGAACGTCATCAATGATCATTTTTGGGTTCTTTTTATGGACCCCTCCCGAGATGTGATGGTGCAGGACCGGGAGGCCTATAAAAAGATTTCATCACAAATTGAGTTTCCAGCTTTGATTGGTGATGAGTTTGATCCACTGATCAGTTTTCGAAAGAAGTACTGGGGGTCCATCCATACCAAATTTGAAGAGCTGCGAAAAGGCCGCCCTCTGGATTTGAAATCTCTCTGGAGCGGTAACAGGAAAAATGACAATGCCTCCATCACAGTATTGAGACATTACGACAGTGCCACAGTGCTGAAAGGCTTGAGAAGTCATATGCCCAAAACTATTTGGGTTTTGGATTACCATGTTTTTGAATCGATTTATTACAACCTATCAGCCGGTTACAATGTCTTTGGCCCCTTGTTGCATCAGCTCAACTCTCGAATGTTTATGGAGGTGTCTCGGGTGGCCTCTGAGGATTTATTTCTTAGTTTTCTTCCTAAACAAAGTAGGATCCCCTTGAGAAAACAGTGGAACCAACCAGCTCCCGCTGAAAAAGAGACTTTCGTAAAGCAGTTTGTGGATTTTCTTACGGAAGATGCCAGTGAGAAGCTCTCTAATGAGTATGTTTTTTCTGGAGGTCGCGTTGAGATAGATATTCCATTTGTGAGCAGTGATGTGAAATCCGAAATGCTCAAAAAAGTGCAGTCTCAGGTTCTCACATTAAAGCAGTATGCACCGTCTTCCAGGGAGAGAAAGTATGGAACTCTGCTTAGGGAGCTGGAGGATCTTCCCACAGATGTGATCCAGCGTCTTCCAGAAGCCTCAGTGGTGTACCTTGAGGGCCGTCGGCAGTTATGGACCCTGGTGCACAACAAGGCTCACTATAATATTGCCATGATCCTATTTGAGAATCAGAGGCGAAAACCAGAACAAGACAACCTATCAGTTATTGATGGGGTGGCCACCAGTTATGCCAATCTGATCTTTCATATTCCCCCCGGAGAGGAGAAAGACTTTGTGAGAGCAGTGAAGGCTCTAAAAAGCCAGATGGATGTGGTGAAGCTCTACAGAAAGTATGCTGTTTCCAGAAAGGACACGGATTTCTGGAATATCTACAGTCAAGTCACCCAGCTGACCCACCAACCCCTGACAAACGAGAGAGGTCCTCTGGATCTGAATCGTTATATTATGTGGTGAGGTTGAGAAGCAAGGCTACAGTCCGAGAATCAGTTGCTTCACCTCAGAGTAGTTATCCATGTTATTGTGGCGTTCATAGCCTTTCAGCAAAATATTGCACTTCTTTTGAAGGGTGGATTTGACCAGGTCTCGCTCTGATTCGGAAAGGTGAGGGGAGTTGGCGATCTCTTTGAGAGACTTCACCCGGTAATAATCCATAGCTTTGTAGGCTTTTGAGAGTTGATCTTCGTGGCCACCATACTTGTTGATGATCGGGTCTTCAATAAAGCCTACTTCATATCTGGAAGTGATTTTTAACCATAGATCGTAGTCTTCGCACACAGGATAGTCCTCTCGGAAAAGGCCCACTTCATTAAATAAACAGCGTCGGATGAGACTGGTAGAGGGGGAGATACAACAAATGGGGACACATTGGGAGAACACTCGCCCTCCAGCTTTTTGGTGTTTTTTCATGGGGTTCACACGCACACCATTGCGGATCCAGGTTTCCTCGCCGTGAATGAGGGGTAACTGGGGTTGACAGGCTGCTAGGGCCATCTGTTGTTCTAGCTTATGTGGTAGCCACTCGTCATCAGAATCCAACAAGGCGATCCATGGGGCTCGGCTCAGCTGAATGGCCTTATTGCGAGCGTGGCTGACACCTTTGCGCTCGGTGTATAGATAATGGATATCTGTAAGCAGGTCGTTCCGTCCCAGCAACTCGCTTTGTATCCACTCCCGGGTGCCATCGCTGGACCCGTCATCCACCACCCAAAGATCAAAATCTCTGTAGGTCTGACCCAGGATTGAATGTATAGCCCTGGGCAGGGTTTGCAGGCGATTGTAAGTGGGGACAATAACACTGATATTTGGAGTCTTGGAGGTGGCTTCCTGCATATTTGCTGTTCTATCCTTGGCACATGCGCCTATCGTTAAGAGCTTGATTTTAGCACTCTTTACAGTTACCTACAAGACGGCCGAACTTCTGCGTTATTTGTAATGGAGTCCATTGTGATATTTGAAGGTTCAGAGAAAAAAGTCGAACTGGTGGTGTCTGACCACCTTCCGCCATTGAGAAGTTTTGGAAAGAATTTCTGGGAGGAGGTTGTGGAAAAGGCAGAAGCCAAAATTCTTTCCAGTATTTCTTCTGAAGCTTGTGATGCCTATTTGCTTTCAGAATCATCCTTATTTGTCTGGGACACCTATTTCACCATGATCACCTGCGGGCGCACAACACTGATCAATGCCGTGGGGGCTTTTTCTGAACACGTGGGCCGCGACAATATCCAGTCACTGATCTTTGAGCGCAAGAATGAGTACTTTCCGCGTCATCAAAAGACAGATTTTTATGAGGATGCCCGTCAATTAAATAAGATTTTTCCAGGAAAAGCCTTTCGCTTTGGTCAGGCAGATGATCATCATCTGTTTATTTACCATCTGGGCAAAGACTATGCCCCTTCTGCCGATGACTGCACTTTGGAGATTCTGATGTATGACCTTCAAGGGGGGGGCAAGGAGGTGTTCGCCTGTGAGAACCAGGCGGTGGACAGTATTCGGGAGAAAGCCGGTGTGCATGCTATTTTTGAGGGGTTTAAAGTGGATGACTTTGCTTTTGACCCTTGTGGTTACTCCCTGAATGCCCTCAATGGTAAAGACTACTACACTATTCATGTGACTCCAGAAGAGCAGGGAAGCTATGTGAGTTTTGAAACCAACTACAATTTGGCAGGCGGCATTGAAAACACATTGAACCGGGTGTTGGAAGTATTCCAACCCAATGCTTTTGATGTCATTGTATTTCGTCCAAAAAATCAAACCTGGCAAGACCATGCTGTTACAGTAGCAGGATACAATAAAAAAACCACAGTGAAGCAGGCTCTTCAGTGCGGCTATGACGTCAGTTATACCTATCACTATAAAAAGGTTGAGGATATTCAGGGAGCCGTTCCTTTGGAGGACTTTTAATATGCCCAAAACCCCGTTTGAAAAATATGCGCAAGAAGTCAATGTCAAAAATCACTTTGCCGTGCAGTTTGAAATCACTGATGTATTGTTCTCTGGCCAAAGCGATTTTCAAAAAGTAGAGGTAGTGGAAACTGTAGGACATGGACGTATGCTTCTTAATGATGATTTGGTCATGCTGACTGAGCGAGATGAGTTTGCTTATCATGATATGATCACCCATGTTCCGTTATTCGTACACCCCAATCCAGAGAGAGTTTTGGTTATTGGTGGCGGAGACGGCGGGACCGCGAGAGAAGTTCTTCGCCATAGGGCTGTCAAAAAATGTGTGATGGTGGAGATCGATAAAATGGTTGTGGATGCTTCAATTAAGCATTTGCCTGTGACTTCTTCTGAGTTGGATAGTCCTCGCCTAGAACTTTTGATTGAAGACGGTGTGAAGTACATGAGGGAATCCACAGAGACCTTTGATGTGATCATTATTGATTCCACGGATCCTATTGGCCCCGCCACGCCCCTATTTGGTGAGGCCTTTTATCAGGATGTGGCAGCTCGCTTGAGTAGCAACGGCATTGTTGTGGCTCAGGGGGAGTCGCCCTGGTATGAAGCGACCATGCAAAAGAAGTTATTATCGGTGGTGCAGGAAATCTTTCCGCTACGTACCTACTACAACTTCAGCAATCTGACCTATCCGGGAGGACTATGGTCATTTATGTATGCCTCTAAAGGGCGGCACCCCATCCACGATTTTGACAGCTCTAAAGTGAGTGCATCGGAATTGAAGTTTCGTTACTACAATGAGGGTGTCCACAAGGCGGCATTTTCTCTTCCTCAGTTTATGAAAGATAATCTCGAAGGATTGATTCAGTTGCCGTGAGTGAGGATGTCAACGAGCAGGATCCTTGGTTTTTTAGAAAATCCGTTCTCAACATGACGGGGAGTTTTGAATTTGGAGGTCAGCTGTTCTCCACCGAAGAGGTGATTGAAGCCATTACCCCCATTCTCACTGATGAGCGCATGCAGCGAATCGACGAGGTCCTCAAACACCGGACCTTTAATATGATTCCTGTTATGGAGAATATTTATGACCGGGGTAATATTTCTGCAGTGATGAGAAGTGCTGAAGCTTTTGGGTTTCTTCGTTGCCATATTATAGAGGCCAAAGACGCCAGCTTCAAAGCGGCCAACCGGGTGACTAAAGGGGCTGACAAGTGGATGGACACTCGGGTTTTCACAACAGCTGCTGCCAGTATCTCGGAACTCAAAAGTGAGGGCTATCAGGTGTTTGCCACTAGTTTGGAAGCTTCAAAGCCTCTGGAGACCGTAGATTTTACAAGAAAGACAGCCATTATTTTAGGAAACGAAAAAGAGGGAGTCAGCTCAGAGATGCAAAAACTCTGTGATGGTCATGTGGTCATCCCGATGAAGGGGTTCTCTCAGAGTTTCAATATTTCCGTGGCTGCTGCACTGATCTTTTACCATGCTGCTTTTCAGAGGCAGAGCCAGCTTGGGGGTGGTGACCTCAACGATCTAGAGGTGGAACAGGTTCGAGCGAATTACTTCTTGCGTTGCTTGGAAGCACCAGAAAAGATTTTGCTGCGTTGGAAAAATTCAAATCTTGCTGATAGCCCAAGTTGATCAGAGGATTTATAAATTCTCTGGCCAAAATTAAAGGCTTTGTTGTTTGATTTTCTCTTGATTTTGGCCCAGGCGAGACTTGAGCTCGGTAATCTGTTGAGCGAGTTCCTGGGATTGCCTGGAGTGGGGGCTCAGAGTTTTCTTGGATTCTTCTAGTAGGCTGATACGAGATTCCAGTTTTTGGTTTTCTAACTGAGTCTGGCGTACAGTTTTTCCCATATCATAACCAAGCAGGAAGTCTCTTTCTGAGAGAGTGGGGCAAACACCCGTGTAACTCAAATCTGATCGGCCAATATTGAAGCCATTTTCTTTGGTACAGTAATCGGCGAGTCCAGAGTTGTAGCCAATTTCATATTTCTGGCGTGTTTCCCCACCTGTTTTGGGAACACACTCATAAATTGGGGCGTCGATGATTTCATGAGTTGGGAACTCCAAGCCCTGGGTGCCATGTTGGCGGCCAAGTTCGTAGGCATCATTGCCATCACAAGTGTTTGTGAGCAGCAGTTGACTGGGTGACACACACTGGCAGAGAGCTAAAAAGCTAAGGGCTATGAAAACTCGATTCATGCCTTAAGAACTAATGAGTGTTGATAAAAAAATCAACACAATGCGCAGCTTCCTGGCACATTATAATGCGTTGCGTTCTTAATTGTTCTGAGGTAGAGATGGGACTTGAGACCCATTGACCAGGAGTAACCTCCCATGTTGGATGACAAACTTTACGGCGAAGTCGCCATTGAAGAAAGCCAGTTAGAGCGTTTTGAAAATCGCACTCAGGTGAGGCGATATGCCGTGGACTTTATCTGCCCAGAATTCACTTGTCTTTGTCCTAGATCAGGCTTTCCTGACTTTGCTGTCATTAAAATTCACTATGTTCCGGACAAATTCTGTGTGGAATTGAAATCGTTAAAGCTTTATATCAATGGCTTTCGTAACGAAAAGGTGTTTCACGAAGATGTCACCAATCGTATTCTGGATGACTTGGTAAAGCTGTTGGATCCCTGGGAGATTGAAGTTGTAGGGGATTTTCATGTTCGAGGAAATATTAAAACTGTTGTCACAGCCAGCCATAGTAAAGAGACGGAGTGTCTCGACCAGTAAATCTTAAGAAAAAACTGGCACCTCCTTCAAGAGATGCCAGATAACTGTGGAAAGTTTTGCAAGGCCCAGGGTTAACCATGAGGTTGAACCGGGTTTTACTCTTAAACCTCTTCAATATTCTGGCCAACTGTTCTCCTCATAGAATGGCTGGAGACCCCTTTGTTTTCTCTAAGCCTTGAACAGTGCATAGACATTCATCAAAAACTTTAATATTTTCAGTTGTTTCAATCTGATACAAAAGGGCAGTTGCACTTCTGAGTGGTCTTTTTTATGCTTGTTTCAAGGCCTTTTGAAGCTCATCGGAGGAGAAAATGAAAAGACACAGTCAATACTTGATTCTTCTCACAATGAGTCTGCTTTTAGGTGGGTGTGGTTGGAATACACTTCCAGAAATGCGGTCTGAGGCTCAAGCTCCTTTTAATGAATTAATGACCCAGTACCGGTTGCGGGCGGATGTGGTCTTAATGCTGGCCCGGTGGGCAGAAAAAGAGTTTCCTGAAGCTTCAAAGTCTCTCAATGAAAGCCGTTCTCAGGCATTATCCATTGAGCTGGGATTTAATACCTACGATGAAAGGCAGGTCCACCGATTTCAGAGTTTTCAAAATTTTGTGAGTCGGGATATGGCTCAGTTAATTCGTCAAGTAGAAAGCAAAGGCCAAGGGGCGGACCCAGATTTTCAGTCTTTAAAAGGTCAGTTTCAGAGGTTGGACCAAAAACTTATCTTAATGAAGAGAAAGTATTTGACTCTGGCAAGAGATTTTAATCAACAAACCAAAAAGTTTCCTCATTCGATTTACAATAAATGGAAACATCATCTGCAGCCACTTCCTGAGGTTGGAATTGTGGCGCAGAAGACAGGAAAATGAATGGCACAACTGTCCTCACACAGTAAATACTCTTCCACCAATAAGGCTCTAGTTTTTCAAAAGGTGGCAATATTTATTGATGCTGAAAATATTGAATTGTCGGGCTTGAAACACCATGAAGCTCGTACAGACTATAAAAAAATTCTGGATCAAGTGGGAGATCGGGAGATTATTAGGATTCTCTATTACAAACCTGAGTACAAGGAGATCTCCAAGGATTTTGAAGCTTTTTGGAGTGGTTTAGGAGGAGAGATTCGCAGGCCCTCTAAAAATGCGGACACTTTTTTAGTCATTGATGCAGTCACTCTGGCGGATAAAATTGATGTGGCTATTATTCTTGGCGGAGACAAGGACTTTCTGCCATTGGTGTGGTACTTGCGTTCTCGGGGGACACGGGTAGAGATCTGGTCTTGGCCAGAGGCCACCTCTCCAGAGGTAAAAGAGGCTGCGGATTACTATTATCCAATCAGTAAAGATTTTCTGGTTCAAAGTAATCGCTCTGGAGGTCGAAAAAAGCCTTTACAACGGAAGAAAACTACCAAAAAGAAGGTCTGAAGCGTTTCATTCGGGAACTTCTATCACCTTTTAGAACTGGCGCCAGCGGTCCCAAGATGGTCGAACACCCCCAAACTGTAAAGAGGGTGTGTTCGATAGAGTGGAAACGGCCTGATTTGGATTTGACGGAGCTGGCAAAATTCCGGTGGGTTCACGAGTGGTCGATTCCAAGGCTCAGTCGGTATTTTGATAGGAAAAAAGACACCATCCAGATGCACATCTGCCAAATGCGGAAATCTGGAGTATGGCGCGATTTTAACCTTTCAAAAGCAGAACGAGCTTCTATCGAAATCAACACCAATCGAGTCTACAGAGGCTCAGGAGGTAACAAATGATAGGAGCAATGGTTAAAATCGTTGAAAATTTAATTGGAATTGCCTTTTTACTGGCGATGGCTGGTGGTCTAAAATCGGCCACTTATTTCTTTGCGAATGAGGTGGCCAAACAGCAGCGTAGAGGACTCTCCTCGACTGTTGATTTCAATTACAAACTGATGGGCCACAAGCAGTTTTGTGAGAGTATTGCTTGGCCGGATAAGAGATGCCAACAAAAATAATCACGTGTCTCTAAATTGAATCTTATTTTGAAGGCAAAATCTCCTCAAGATGGAGCCCTAGGCGATAATTATTTTCAACAACGTACTTCCTCAGGTATTCTTCAATAGGATCTTCTCTCACTTGACCATCAAAAAGGCTCGAAGAGTGTCGGATGTATGTCTGGCCATTTCTTCTAAAAATGAATCCAGTATGTGAGATCATAATACCTGAGCCAACATTCTGGCGAAAATTTTTTCCGTTTGGAAAAATCCACTTTTCAGAATCAACTACAACAGAAAATCGAGTTCCAGCCGGAATTCTGTTCAGCAATGCTGGGTTTGCCAACAAATTTTCTGCAGGGATGTAAGGCAAACTGACACGTTGTCTTTTTAACAGGGGAAACTTAGTTGCATCTCTTGAAAGTTGAACGAGCTTTTCTTGTAGCTGCGTACGCTCAGCTTGACTTAGTCCCGGCCTAGAGAGGGCAGATTCATATTGCCTTCTTAAAAACTCTTCTTGATTTATTGTTCTCCGTATCGACCTAGTTGAAGCCCCCCCAATTTCGCGCGTTATATCCCTGGTTATTCCATTGGCTTGACTATTTTTTACCCATAAAGATGGCATATGGCTATATGTGTGATGAGATTCAGGCCGTCCATTATACCTAACAAAATTTAAACTATTAGTGAAGTCATCTCCAGACTGTGCTCTCACTGCAGCGGTAACTCGTTCTGCATAAGTTGTACATTTCAATTCTCCACAAAATATTTTGGAATTACTTCCACCCTTGGCCCCATAGGAAACTCCTTTAAATTGTGATGAGACATATTCTACCGATTGGCCTACGCTGCCTTGTGATTGACCACCGGACACAACATCGTCAACAGTAACCAATGGAGTTTTGCATACTTGTCCGAATAAGCATTGCTGGAGATTTCTTTCTGTAATTTCTGGATTCAAAGGGCGAAGTCGATTCGCTAGCATTGCAAAAGTACCTGTAGCTGAAGCTTGAAGCATTTCATTCAAAATAGCTAATTTCTCTGCAAGCCTCTTCTTCCCAAAGATATACTCAGGTGAGCCCACAGTGCTTTTAGAAATGTTAAAAAGGGAATTTTCAATGGACGTGATGATATTGTAAAAGCGCTTTTTTTCGTTTTCGGTAAGCGGTGATGCTTTCAATTTTCCCACCAAGTCGCTCAGTGTACGAGTCATGTTTCTAGCTTCCTTTGTCGACAGCGCAGAACTCATGGTTTGTATCTTTTGCCATGTAGCTAGCCCATCTGAGCCACCTTTAGGTAAATTTACTTTCACCCAATCGTCAAAAGCTCCCAAACTTTTCACATTAGGCAAAAGTGTATTTTTTATCCTCCTAGTAGAATTTGAAACAACTCTCGTGCTGCCAATACCACCTGCAATCCCGCAGAAGGCCTTGGCATAGTATTCCCAACTCCTGCATGGATTTTTCTTCATGTACTCTTGAATCTTATCGAGTAATACTTCTTGTTCTTGATCTATTTGACTTAACTCTTGTTCAAATGCAATTTCATTTTCAGTCAAAATTCTTTTATTTTCAGGGAATCTAAGATTCAAGTTTCTTTGATATAAGGGGTTGTCTGGACGATGAGTTGCCGCCTTTAAATACCTTTCCTGATTCATTCTTTTTTCAAAAATTTCTCCTTGCACTCTTCTTATTAATCTTCTTGCTTGGGATTCGATTTCAATGCAACCAAGATGAAGTAACGAATTGGCGTATTCTTCACTAAAATAAGCTTTTAATGGTCTTAGTATAGATTTTTTGTATTCTATATCTTCATAACACTCTGATTCGGCTTTAAGACCTTTATACGTGAGATAAGCTCCGCTAAGTACAGTGACTGGCAGCCAAGCACGTGCTGCAATCCCTTTTAAAGCCGGCAGAGTACGTTCTATGACTTTTCCTGCTGCAAATCCAACAACGGCATGACCTCCACAAGTTTTAACAGCATCAAAATTCCCGCTGCTACAGTCCAAGAAGTTTTTCCTATATTTTGGCTCTGCCTCATCAATCAATTGCTGACAGTTATTGGAATTAAAATGTGATTCACAGGAGTTTTCAGTCGTAAGCTGTGGAGAGTTTTGGCCTGTCCGAACCTCTGTTGAGTCAGATGTGACAAGTTCTTCGCCCAAGGCAAAACCATGAATTGAGAGCGCGCCCAACAACATGCAGATTTTGAGTATGGTGTTCAAGAAATAGTTTAATTCCACTCATCTATATCGGTTTTTTGTGACGAAAAATAGAATTGAAATACAGACCTACGCCGAGCCTTATCTCGCTTATTGCGCTAGTCTTTAGTCGCGATTGGTCTATCTAGAAAGTAATTGAGACTTAGTCTCTTCAATCTCTATTTCCTCAGGATCGATTTTTTTGACTGGTCCAGGGAACGCATTTGATTTCCTGTAAAACCCATCAAACTCACTATCCTGAAGCTCCCAGTTTTTGGCATCCTCAGAGGACTTCCGCCGCTCTGGGAACTTGTACCCAGCCCCGTATCTCTTTCCTGCGTATCTACCTTTGGCGTTACAGGGGCTGATTGTCTTTTTCACAGCCCGTTTCATGGCATTTGTTCCATCATAAATAACTCAATTAGTCATTTCTAAATAAACGAAATAAATTTAGTAGTTTAGAGCTAAAAACCCCCTCTATCTTGTATAGGGTGAAGGTATGGTGGTTTGTATAGCCAACATACAGATTATTTTACGAGCTGATCTTTAGCGTCCTGCTAGCTCAGCTCTGGCGTTTGAGTGTCATTGCCATAGAGTTCATCTTTTTAAATCAATTAACAATTTAAAACCCCGCTTTTGATTCAAAAGTGGGTCAACTCTTAGGTGGCGTGATCTCGCCGCTTAAGTTTTACGTTGGTTAATCAAAAATCACCATTCCTTCAAATCTAATTTAACCGAGGCATAGCCTCAAAAGGAGCAAAAAGTAAAAATATTATGAGTAATTCTAAAAATGGTGCGTTGAAGAGTGACGATTTCGCAATGGAAAATGCCCTTGCCGATTTCGCCACTGCTTTAGGGAAATTGATACTAATGATAATAACAGAGATCGGTTATGGAGTGTACTACTCGCAAGACAAGGTCGGGCTGTGGGTGTGCATTTGGTGCTTGCGACACAAAGACCTGATTCAAAAGCCGTTGATCCTCAAGTTAAAACCAATCTGATAGGGATTTGTTGTTTCCAAATGCCAAACAATGTGTCCAGTATGACTGTCCTAGATAGTGGGAAAGCAGCCCAGCTTCCTGACATTCCAGGGCGGGCTATTTGGAAAACAGGTGGAAGCATCAAGGTTATACAAACCCCTCACCTTTCCATTGAGAGGGCTCGCGAGATCCTTTCTCCAATGAAAGAAAGGTCAGTTGGTAGAAGATCCTGGAGCAGAAGGAACCTTCGTTCTTATGACCTGGAAGTTTAGGTGAAAAGACGCAAGAAGGTTGGCGTTTGTTTAACGAAGGAGCGGGATATCCCGCTCCTTCAATTTCTTTGGAGATGGAAAGTCTGCACAACAAAAGCTCTTTGTCGGAAATTTTATGGTTCTGCTAAGCTTGAAACAGGTTATAAACTGGTCCTCTTAATTGCGGACGCTAACGGCTTCTACCATTTGTACACTGGCAAAAATTTCAAGCCACACTCAAAGTATACTAAAATACTCTCTACCTTCAGAAACTTAGAGAATCATATCCGCAATTAAGGGGGCCAGTTTTAGAAATTCTTAGCATGAAGCGACCTGAAGCTCACGCAAAGTTTTATCTTGATTCATTGACCTGCTATGAATGCCAAGGTTCTTCAAGCCAATTCCAATTGAAAATATTATAATATGAGTGAAAATATTTGACCAAGAACGTTAAAGCAGAGGATAGCTCAGCTATTGTTGAAAGCGGCTCAATTAAAAGAATTATTTTGGAGGCAAATATGATGCATCATTTTTTCGGACGTAATTCATTATTGTTTTCTCTTATTTTTTTTAGCGTAATTACAAACCTAGTTTCTATTCCCAACTTATTTGCTCAAGCCAAGTCGCTTGATGAAAATTGTTTTGAAGTTGACTCAACAACACAAACAATCACTGCTTTTACTTGTAAATTAGGAACACAAGACCATCAAATAGTCATTCCCAGTACCGTTAATGGTATAGCGATTAAACACATTGGTACGAAAGTTTTTGATACCATAGACCCATTTAACACCGGTGAAGACTTCCTTTGGGTGGATACCCTTGTTATTTCAGAGGGAATTGAGTCTGTCGAAAAGGAGGCTTTTTACCCCCTTCTCGGCATAACCTTTAAAAAGGTTGTTCTGCCAAAATCTTTACTGACCATAGGTGAAAGTGCGTTTCAGTCAAATGATATTGAAGTGGTGGAATTTAATGAGGGTTTAACTATAATTGGACCTGAAGCATTTAAGCACAATAAACTAACTTCACTAAAGCTTCCCACGTCTTTAGAAGAGATTGGAGCACACGCCTTTTATATAAACGAATTGACTGGAACTCTACTGATACCCCCAATGGTCAAAAGAATTGATATGAGAGCTTTCAGGGAGAACAAAATTACAGAGTTAGTGTTGTCGGAGGGACTTCAAGAATTGGGTATCCAGGTGTTTATGGGAAATAAAATTAAGACTCTAAAACTACCTAACTCACTACAATACATTGGACCTGCTTGCTTCAAAGGGAATAAAATTAACTCTTTGGAATTAGGTTCTGGTTTGTCTAACATTGACAATTCGGCTTTCGCGAACAACTTAATTACTGATTTAATTATTCCGGATTCAAATTCGCTAACAAGGATTGGTAGCAGTGCTTTTCTAAATAATCTTTTAACCTCTGTTAAGCTTCCTGAAACGCTTGACACACTTGAATTAGCAGCGTTTATGTCTAACAAGATTAGAGATTTAGTTCTATCGCCTAATATCACCACAATTTCATGGTTAGCTTTTGCGAATAATCAGATTGAAAACCTTGTACTTCCAGAAGGAATTGTATCGATTCAAAGTGAAGCATTTGCGAATAATTTAATCAAAAAAATTAAGTTGCCTGAATCGCTTAAAGAAATGGGACTCGATCATAATGGTGATTATGTCTTGTCTCCTTTTGTTGGTAATGATGTCGAATCTATTTGTCTAAATAGCCACTTTAAATCCTTTAGTTTTGAACAGTTATCTAAGGTGTTTACAGGTGTTGAGATGACTGTGGATAAACTTATCTGTAGTGACTATTAATGTGAGCGTTGTGTTTGGAGAATTGAGTGCAAGCTCCGAGAGAAGGTACAAGTGCGTCAACTTTGTGATTTCGTTTGTTAGGTCTCTGGAGGTAGGGAAATCATAAGGTTTGTGAGGACCTGCTTGAATAAAAGATTCTCCTTTTAAAACTGGCGCAGCTACCAGGACTTGAACCTGGAACCCTCTGGTTCGAAGCCAGATACTCTATCCAATTGAGCTATAGCTGCGCAAAGAGGAAAATCTAATACGATTGCCACCTATATGCCACCTATTGGAAGGTAGGTCAAAACCAATAGTGAACTAAGGTGACGAATTCACTAATATCTCTCGCGCCTCAAAAAATCAGTTGCAGAGGTCTGAAGTCAGATACTCTATCCAATTGAGCTACGGCTGCACGATAGTATAATCAGTTAGTTAGACACTACTTTCTATCAGGCCATTTTGGCCCGATAGCTATAATGTTGTAATTTGAAGGATAAAATCAGGCCATTTTGGACTGATTTATGGCCCGATCCATTTAGGCTCGAATGACTCTATATCGAGTTGAAGGTCCAGCACCCTCCTTTTTCAAAAGGCCTAAATCCACCATTTTTTTAATGTGATTTTTAGCAGTACGGTTAGGTACGCCAGCGGCCCCTTCATATTCAGATGTGCTGAAAGTCTCTTTGTCGGCAATTAAGTCTTGGTTCATTTCTTTTCTCACGGCCTCGCTCCTGTCGACCGGGTTAGGAAGCTTGTCCTTTAACCATTGAATGACCTGTTTTCTTGCATTTCGAGAGGTGTAATTGCCTCTTACTCTACGAGTGGGTAGACCAAAAAGTACGACTCGTCTTTATTATTACAATCAATAATCACTGAGTCGGCTCGCTTTAATCTCCAATACATTTTCTCAATGGTTCGACAGTGCTTTGGAATCTGTAGATTGAATTTAGCTGGAGCTTTGGCTCCGGCCTTGCCGACGTGCCAAAGAATAATATTGCCAGACAAAATAGCCGTTGCATCTACATAAAGGGCTGGTTCGTGTCCTCTTGGGGTTAAAATAGAGGTGGGCTGCATGATTTCTGAAAAGAAGTAGCCTGGTAAAAATGTGGAACGGTTGATTTTTCGTTTGTAAAAAGTGGAGTCAGGTGCATTATGACCTACGAGAGCAATAGTTTTGTATCCTGTCTCCAGAAAGACTGTACCCTGGCCGTTCTTGGTAAACCCACGGATAGCTCCAAGGATTAATTCTGCTCTCTCATCCGTCGTATAGCGCAAATCTTGTTGAAATTCCCAGGTATCATTATGGTCAAAGTACACCGAGCGTAGCCGTGTGTACTGCAAGGTATCTACAAATATTGTACCTTGGTTACTTTTGGGATGAGGGCCAGAAAGATCCATAACAGGAAGCATTTGGTTATCTGTCAGATACCTCTGTGTTGTGAACTTAGAAACTCCCGTGCTGTGATTACGAAGAGTCTGTTCTTTAAGGGAGACAAGCGCATATTGAAATTGGCTAGGAGGGCCGTAGCTATAAAGTGCAGTGACTTTAGATTTGATAAAGTCTGAAGCACTTTGAGTCAAAAGGCCTACAATAACCATTCGAGATGTATCGGTGATTCCTAACTGAGCTCGCAATTTGTTTTTGTATGCAAATGAGTCTAAACGTCGCACTCGGGCTTTAATTTTACCATTATTCCAGTAAGGTTCTATTGTATAAATCCCTTGAGAGATCCCTTGTTCCTGGATAAACTCTATCTTGGGTGCTTTATCTCTATCAGGAATGGTTCCTTCTGTGACAAATACAGGGGTTTTTACTTTTCCGATTCGAGGAAGGGAGAGCTCCATAAATTTGATATCTTTAAAGTCAGGGGCTGCATGCTTTAGCTTCATGGACCAATGGGAGTGCTCTCCGTAAAGGGGTTTCAAGTCATGGCGAAAATAGCTGAGTTGAACAAAGTCGCCCTCTTTATTAGAGAAAATTCCAACAATTAGGTAGTCTGGCTGACCGTCTTCATTGAAGTCCTCGGCAAAGAGTTGAAATTGGGGTCCGCCTAAGCCTCTTGGACGCTGGTGTAAGTTTGGAATAAACGCTTCGCGAGAGACCTGTAAAAGCCCGTTATCTGTGACAGTGTGAATATTTATTCGGATTCCAGCATTTTTCTTGTCCAACTGTGAGGTAAAGACAGACGGATTGGGGAGTATCCGCCGAATATCGACAACAGGGCGGTAATCAAAAGTATTTTCATCCAGTGCTGACTTAACAACTTTGACTACGCTAGAGTCGGTTTCTAGATCTCTGGATAGATAGGAAAAATTGCGAATACTTCTTTTTAAAGTTCCCTTTTGATAGATTTCGATATCAAAGACCCATTCACTATCTACTGAGGCGCTTGCAAGTGTCAAGCGTAGGTCAATGGTGGTGCTTGGAGTTTCTGAAGGTTTTAGATCTCCCAGGTGAAATTTGCTTTGTTGAAGTTTTAAGTCTTTTCTACCGGAAACAATTTGAATGGTGACATCTTTTGCTTGAGCCCCCAGTACTTCTATTGGGATTTGCAGTCTGGCAGATAGGGTGTTGGGTTGATACTTGATCAGTGGAGAGCCTTTGAGAAGGGGGACAACCACACTGGTAGAAGACCAGTCATCGCTGAGCGCAGAGGCATATTGAATAGCTCCTGCCAGAGATTGGTGATTGGCAACTCCAGGAAGTCTGGGTTCATCTAGCTCCATAAAAACGGGTCGAGCTGTGGACATCAGTCGGGCTCGGATTTCATTGAAGTGGATTCCTGGGAACTTTAATTTCATGAGAGCAACCAGACCTACAACATAAGGGGTGGCTTGAGATGTTCCATTAAGAACTTCATAGCCAGTCACATCAAAAGTATTTGGAGTCATTTGCTGCGGGTAGGTGCTAAGGATTCCATGCCCTGGAGCCAGAACGTCCACATGGCCGCCATAATTAGAATAGTCTGCAACAGTGCCGTCGTTATTAATAGCTCCTACACAAATGACACCATTCATAGAACAAGGCATGATTTTTGATGTGTGTCCGTTATTTCCAGAAGCCGCAATGATTGTGATGTTCTTTTCAAGAGCTTCTTTGATGGCCTCTTGGACAATGTCAACATTGGCAACACGGGGCCAACCCAAAGACAGATTAATAACTTCTGCCCCCTCATGGGTGGCATAGCGAACCGCTTTGGCCACTTGGCTAGTAAAGCCATCAAATTCATTTGGGTCAAATTCATCACTCTCAATAATGTCAGAGCCATAACCCACTACTTTCAGAGGCATAATCTTCAGTCGGGAACTCACACCTCTGACACCGAGATGATTATTGGCCGTAGCAGCCAGAATTCCCGCAATATGAGTGCCGTGCCCTAAAGTGTCAAAGGGGCGATTTCTCGCAGGTGATGATTTGGCGGCAGTGAAGTTCCAGCCCATACAATCGTTATCGTAGCCATTACCATCAACATCCTTGACGGGCTTTGGGAGGTTTGAGCCATTTTGGCATTCTTTTGGCTTTCTAAACAGACTGTCTTTTAGTTCTGGATGAGTCCAGTCGACACCACTGTCGATAACAGCAATAATCAGGTCTTTTCCTTTGGCATAGGCTAGATTTTGAACCTCTTTTGTATAGTCAATATCATAAGTTTTTCTAGAACCGTCTGCTGGACGGCTGTTTAAAAATTTAACCTGAATATCCGTGAGGTCTTTCCTTACGAGATGCCCTTTTGCAAGTTCTGGTTGAGTGACTGTTTCATCTCCAGGTATATAAATATTCTTTAAAGCCCACTGATGATTTATAAAGGTATCATTGGAAGTCAAAGATCCTTGCTTTGGAGGGTAGATGGCCGTCGTTTGGACCTTGATCGGACGATGAATACCTTCGACAAACGGTAAGTTTTTTATGCTTCTAACTGCAGTTTCAGAAGTCACTGTTACATCATAAAGCCGTGAGAAAAAATCAGATGGGTAGGGATCAAAGGTCTCCACCGATTTTACATATTTTAAATGGCGTAGACGTTGAGCGCCAGATGTGTTGTGCTCCTTTTTAATCAGTACCTGAAACGTGTAGGTAGAGTTTTTCTCAGAAAAAACGGAGCTCTTTTTGTATAAGGGCTTCAGTAAAAGAAATGATAAGACAATGGCCATTGAGATGAAGAGCACAAGGTTTTTCATTAGAGGTTCTCCATAATCCAATAAATAAAGGCTTCGGCCTCTGTCATGCCGAGGTTTTCACGTATAAAAGATATGGGGCCACTGGTCTGTCGGCTTCCTAGAACTCCAAAAGAGTTGGAGATAAATGGCTCATGAAATCCTGTATCGGGATTGATTTGTTCGTCACCTTTACGAAATCCATTGATTCTAGACTGAATAAAGACATTGTTCTTTCCACCTAGAAACTTCAATAGATCTTCCCAGAGCAGATATTTTTCGGCCACTTCGAATAGGTCTCTGAAAGCTTCAGAGGCAGCCTTCAAGTCTCCTTGAATCAGTTTTTTGTTAATTTTGTTTTTTTGCCGAGTGTACTTTCCCATTTGGGACTGTACCCAATTGTTGCGGTTGTCATTGATATCATTAGCCCTGCTGCCGCTTCTAAATTCTCTGTCTGGTATGGCATCAGCGGCCTTTCTAAAGGCTTTTTTTATTT
>JAUILT010000049.1 GCA_030432925.1 Bdellovibrionia bacterium
AAGTCATGGCCAACAGGACTCTGTACTCCCTTTCGTAGGAGCAGAAAACCTCAGAAAACAGTTACAAAAAATGGGAGCTACTGTTCAATGGTGCCCATTTTTTGGAGGGCATGAAATTCCTTTTGAAGTGATCTCTCAATCACAAAATATTTTTTATTAGGGACACTCGTAGGCTATGCCTGTGACTGCGGTTCCTTGAGTCGAGTATTGCTTGATCATCACGTAATTGGCTCCTTTGTTGGCCGCCGTTTGAATTAAATCTTCAAGAGCCTGCTCCCGAGTGCCTTTAATAGATGAAGTTGTTCCAGTGATTTTTCCTACTTCCGTACAGTTTTTATTAGCAGCCTCACGGCTGACTTTGACTTCTTCTGCATCCGGCATAACGGATCGTGACGAACAAGCTGTTAAACTGAGAAGGAGTATGGAAGCAGAAAATATGAGCTTCAGTATTTTTAACAAAATGACCTCCAATGTTGAGTGGTATTTAAAACTTTATACCTCAAGCGAACTCTTTTGCAAGATACGTTCGTAGAGCTTGGGGCTTAAAAGTCATCATAGTCGACAATAACGGTTTCTGTTAGAGGTTTAGCCTGACAGGTGAGCGTTTCCCCTGAGCGGATGTTTTCTTCAGTTAGAATACCTGGATCGTCCTGATAGACGCGGCCCTTTATAACTTTAGCCATACACGCCATGCAGGCACCGTTCATGCAAGAGTAGGGAGGGTTTTGACCTGCCTCAATCAGGCTCTCCAAGAGAGAGGTGTTTTTATCTGCAACAACTTCAATGCTTTCTCCATTGATTACAGCCTTGATTGTTTTTGTTGGGGCCAGCGGAGTGTCATCACCAATCACGATTTTGTCATCGAGGTTGAGTTCATTGCAGGGGGGAGCTTCTGATGATGTTTGTGTCGGAGTGGCAGGAGCTCCCCCAAAGGATTCCTTACGGATATTTTCATTTTTTAGTCCAGCTTCTTTCATGCCCTTTTCGACTTCGTTCATAAATCCTTCTGGGCCACACATATAGGCCTGTCTCTCTCCAGCCATTTCAGAGTTTTCAATGACAAAGTTTTTAGCCATTAGGGCAGAACAGCGTCCGACAAGCGTAAGGCGGGAGGTTTCTGGCTTACTAAACATATAGGTTAGGTGGAAGCGCTCCTTGAAGTCTTTTAGCATTTTTTCTAGCAGGTTTTTGTAGATCACTTCTTTTTCATTTCGATTGGAGTAAAATAAAAATACCTGGGCTGAGGGCTCTGTTTTGAGAACCTCTTTGGCAATGGAAAAGATCGGTGTGATTCCGCTCCCGGCGGCAAACAGAAAGTAGAAGTTATTTTCTTTATTAGGGAGCTGTTGAAAGAAGGTCCCTTGTGGGAAGGTGACATCTAGAGTGTCTCCTTCACTCACCTGATCTGCTAGCCAATTAGAGCCGCGTCCTCCCTTTACTCGTTTGACAGTGATTTGAAAGTGAGGATCAAAGCTAGGGCTTGTGCATAGAGAATAAGAGCGACTTATCCACTCATTGTTGACCTTCATGAAAATGGTGACAAATTGACCTGCCGAGTACTGGAAGTCATTTTTTAATTTTTCTGGAACTTCCAATTCAAATGAGAATGAAGAGGGTGTCTCAAGAGTTTTCTTTTTTACTTTTAGAGAAGTTGTGACTTTATCTTTCACTTTTTCCAAGTCGGTCATCTGCATCCTTTTTATCAAAATAATTCCAAGTTAGGGTGTATATTTGCTACATATTGTGTGGAGCCAGAGAGCTTGGGAGGAGTCCCTTCTAAAAAACTCACCTTTAAGGCTCCTCCAGGAACTTGCACATCACAATTGGCTATACCCCTACTCTGGCAAAAATGGTAGCCCGCAGCCAGAACTCCAGTCCCGCAGGAGAGGGTAAAGTTCTCTACGCCTCTTTCAAAAGACACGGACTCAATGCAAGTGCTGCTAAGAGGGCGGTAAAATGTGACGTTAGAGCCTTTTTCTCCATGGGAGGGGTCTTGACGTAAAGAGGCGGCCAATTGTTTTCTTGTATCAGAGGCTAGAGGTTCAGTGTCATTGACAACAATGACAGAGTGAGGAACGCCTGTATTGATTCTGTGAAACTTCCAAATAGAGTCTTTCTGTCTAAAGGTCTCTTCTGGGTCGGCTATTATAGATCTAGTAGTAATATCAACTTCACCGCCGGGAAGCACATGGGCCTGAATAGGGCCAGCAATGGATTGGAAGGTCATTTTATCTCCGGCAATTTTTTCATCAAAAGCAAAGCGAGCAACACAGCGAGCGGCATTGCCACACATTTCTGCCGATGAGCCGTCAGAGTTGTAGAAGTCCCATTGAAAGTCCAACGAATCATGGCTTTCCACAAACAAAAAACCATCTGCACCAACTCCAAAGTGGCGGTGACAGATCCGGCGCACCCAATCAGGCCTATTTTGAGGGGACACTCTTTTTTCAAACAGCCGAAGTGTTTCTATAGGGCATAGATTGAGCAGCAAAAAGTCATTACCAGTTCCATGCATTTTAGTAAGCTTGAAGTCAGTATTTATGATCATTTTTTAAGCAGTCCTTATAGTTATGATGGATGGCCGAGGATGTCATTGTAGATAGTTTAGTTAGAGTTCTGTTTTGACGCAAAGTTTTTACAATTCTTACTGGATCCAGGGGTCTGGACCAAGGTAAAAACTATATATCGGTTTTTAGTTCAACGGGGGGAGAGGGAGCTTGAGAACAACAGTCTTCACGGATCGAAGCATTTTTATTATTCTTTTTATGTTTTTTACTATGCACAATGCGGCTTATGGAGGTTGCCAGCACACTTCTGATGAATTCAGCTGTGTTGAGTTTGTAAAGAACTATGATGGTGACACTCTCACTTTCAATATTCAGAAAGTGCACCCAATTTTGGGAGACCAGATGAACGTTCGAGTCGCTGGTATCGACAGCCCTGAGATGAGGTCTGGCAACTCGTGTGAGGCCCGTTTAGCTAGAGAGGCCCAATCAGAGGTAGAAAAAATCATGAAGCAAGCTCACCGCCTAGATCTGGTGCGGATCCAACGTGGGAAATTCTTTCGAGTGGTTGCTGACGTTATTTTTGATGGCCAGTCTTTAAGAGACTACATGCTGCACAAAAAACTAGCAGTTCCATACGACGGTGGACATAAAGAAGATGTCGATTGGTGCCAGTTTTTTTGAAGCCCCTTTAAAAGCAGCA
Source organism: Bdellovibrionia bacterium (assembly GCA_030432925.1). Lineage (GTDB taxonomy): Bacteria > Bdellovibrionota > Bdellovibrionia > Bdellovibrionales > UBA1609 > JABSOQ01. The sequence goes on from JAUILT010000049.1 coordinate 3,208, forward strand.
GATGAGCTGACTTGACCTATGTCCTGGCAGGTGGTGCGATAGTAGCATAAAGTTACATGATTCAATCATTGGGGGCACTGTGGGAAGGATTCAAAAAGCTTGTCTGCTATGGGTCATGCTATTTTTAGCAACCATTGCTTTTTCTTCTCAGGGAAACTGGCTGACGAAGCCCTTTCCACAGCCATTTGAGGGGGTTTGGCAATACAGTGAGGAATTGACCCCTATTTTGAAAGTTCAGGTAGAAAAAGTGGCTACTTTATCTCGAAGAGGTCAACTTCGGTTGCAGCAACTCAAAAAACAAAACTACAGCTGTCGTCATGTTTTGAGTGGAGTTTGGAGGTGCTCAAGGCAGGCTTCGCTTGATAAAATTGCAGACGAAATTCGAACAAAGTTGGAGAGTCAGATGAGCACATTTATCCTCAACTTTATCCCCACAACAGGATCTGTTGAGGGGATACATAACGGCAATGAGTATAAAGCCTGGAGAGTTCATCGTCCGGTAAAAACTGAAAAAGGGGAGTATAACTCCTATGAATGGACATGGACACCAGAGCTTTCTAAAGTTATTTTACGAAGTGCGACCAGAGAAATACCTACAGTTTATCTCAACCTGGATGATTCTTTGAATATATCTCAGCAGCACTCCGTAAATCGTACAGTAGATCGAAATCGATTTGAAATTCATGTGATACGGGCTCATTTTCAAAAAGTAGAGGATCAATAAGCTTAGGGGACAGGCAGCATATTTGCTCCCAAGGTTTTTCAGCAGGCAAAACGGTTGGAGGCGGAGTCAATGGCTTGCAAGACATCTGTGGGTACAGAGTCCGGAAGGCCTATGAGGTCAAAGCCGCTCACAGGGGTTGTCAGTCCTACTTGAGTGATTCGATCAGTGAGTTCATCGAGAAGTGAACTCAGAGAGCTGGCATTCAAAAATAGAATTTTTTGTTCTGAAGAGTAATAGGATTTCAGAATCAATTGGTAGGACATAAAGCGAGGGAGTCCCTCTTCGCTCAGTATGGAGTCAGATACCAGTTTACGCTCAATAAAGTGAATCAAAAATGAATGAATCATGACAGGAAAATCAAATTGATAACTCTCCTTAAAAAAACCTGAGTTGTGCTTCATAAAACCTCCTACATGGTGCGAATAAGACCGACGACAACCCCTCGAATATGAACGTCATGAGGTTCAAACCATAAAGATTGCATATTAAAATTGGCCGGTCTCAATTCGATCATTGGATGCTTAAGTTTTTCCTTGTGTTGGGAGAATGGGGAGGGTTTATGAAAGTAGAACCTTTTGACGGTGGCCTCACCATCCACTGTGGCCACCACAGTTTCGCCATTATTGGCGGTCGACTGCTCTTGTACAAAAATAATATCACCATCAAGAATTCCATCTTCAATCATGGACTCTCCTTCCACCTTCAGGGCAAAAGTTTTTGAGGCATTACGAATCAGATGTGGGGGGGCTGAGACAAACTCATCATGGTCTAAAGCTTCAATGGGGTGTCCAGCGGCTACGCGGCCGAGTAATGGAAGAAAAAGAGACTCCGCCACAGGAGGAGAATTGGGCGAAGCCTCCTCTTCCGGGCCCTTTACCTGGTGCCCCAATGAATGCGACCCTGTTGTTGATGACTCGTGCATCAACGAATGAGTTGAATGTCGGCTTTCTTGGGATTCAGGTAACGGACCCTTATTAAAATTGGGTAAGAATGGGTTTTGGGTTGTTGATGGGTTGTGGTTATTAATACCCATGACGCCGGAGGTGGGCGCCTCCTGTGCCATGAGATTTTGAATCGTTTGTGAGGACTGTAGAACAGTGATGGCCCTTTTCTGATTACCTGGAGGAATATAGATATATTGTTTCTTCTGCAGTTGTTTCAAATAGCGCTGAACAGAGTTAAAAGAGGCGAAGCCAAAGAACTCTTTGATTTCCTGATAGGAGGGGACAATTCCACGTTCGCCGATAAAGCTCTCTATAAACTCCAAGACCTTTTTTTCTTTGGCCGTGAGTGGTCTAGGGGGCTTGGGGCTGTTGGGCATTGATGGCTCGCTTTCTCAAGGTTGAGGTTCAGTGCTGCTAACAAGTCTCAATTTACGTGTAGAAATAGTGTAAGTCAATGTAAAAAACGTGTAAGTCATATGTAAGTTTAGTGTCGTGAAATTTCAATAACTTAAACTAGTTTTCCACGGGACCAAAGTGGAGGTTTGCTCCCTTATTTCTATCTCATTGCTCTTACTCCTCTATTTACGCAACAAAGCTAAATTTAAATTATGAGTTGAAAGTTAATACATTGTTGTATATAATGTAAGTATATTGTATATACCTATAATATCTAATCTAGGAGTTTATATGGTTAAAAAACTGACTAAACATGGAAATAGCATGGCCTTGGTTATTGATCGTGCAATCCTTGATATTTTGAAAATTAGCGAAAGCACCCCGTTGGAGTTAACTACGGATGGAAAGTCTTTGAATGTTTCTCCAATTACCGACGAAGAAAGATTGAAAAAATTTGAGCGTGCCTTGAAGAATGCTAATAAAAAGTACGGCAAAGCTTTGAAGAATATGGCATAAGAAATCTATGGCAAAAGACATCATCTTTTTGACACTCATCGAAGTTATGTCAATTCATCAGGATCAAATTGAAAATTACGGTGGATCACTTGGTGTTAGAGACCAAGGAATGCTTGAAGGAGCACTCGCACAATCAGAATCCAGTTTTGGTGGGGCCTATCTTCATCCTGATATTTATTCAATGGCCGCGGCTTATCTTTATCATATCGCTATGAACCATCCTTTTGTCGATGGCAACAAAAGAGTTGCCACAGTTTCTTCTCTGGTGTTTTTAGAATTCAACGGCTATGAGCTTGACGTGTCAGAAAATCTACTTGAAGAAACTGTGCTGAAGGTTGCAAGCGGTAATATGGGAAAGAATGAATTAACAGAGTTTTTTAGAGCCTATACAAAACTGCTTCCTTAAAATTGGCCAAAAGTTCACAAAAGCCCAGTAAAATACAAAAAAATTGGGTGGCTTCATTCTCAACCATCTCCTAAAATATAATCTGTTTATCAACACTTATGTGGGGTGAGCCTTCAAGCAGAATTTTTGTGAAAGTCATTATGATGCTGAGACGGGGAGATGGACGAGTAAGGACCCGATATTGTTTGCAGGTGGGGGAGCCAGTTGTATCAGAATACCTGGAGTAGGTAGAATATGCAGTGGCGGAAGACCAAAGGATAGACCAGGGCAATATTCTGAATGTAGACGTTATGGTGGTGTAACTTATTGCCAAGACCCTAGACCAATTCCACCGCCCAAAAAATCTGACCCTGGAGGAAAAAGAAGTGGTGCGCCTGATGACAAAAACAGCTGTTAGACTTATAGGTTTCCTATGCATCTTGGGGTGTAGTTTTAATTTGCAATCAAAAGCTGAATCAGTTTCTGAAGTACAAAAAATCTGCTCTGGCTCAGCAGTAGAGATTATTAGGCTTAACAGGGATAGCTATCTTGAAAATTTAGCCGTAATAAAACGTAAAAGCATTGGTACTTCAAAAATTGCGAAAACACTTAGTAAATGGTATTCCACTAAGCCGAAGGGGAATATTTCGGTAGATGAAGTTAATAAGAATTTTAATGCTCTTCTTCCTGATTCAAAATTAAAATCAACTTTTATCAATTATTCAACAAAGTCTTCTCGAATAAAAAATGAGGATGCATTTCTTAATGAACTAAAAACACAGTATGATAATCTACTAGGTACAGAATTTGGGGCATTAAAAGACTTTCTTTCAAGCTCTGATAATCGGATTAGCTCTAACAAAATTGAACTGATTAAGAATGTAACAGCTTATGGAGCGACATTTTCTCCAGAGGTAGGGCCCAGTGGGAAGTTCAATCGGACATTGAAGGTATCCCCCGAAGAAAGTGAATCATTTCCTTACCTACTTACTTTAATTGCCCATGAACTCGTTCATGCCAAATACTTTTATAAAGAGTCTCAGCTTAAAGATGAATCTTTTTACAAGAGTAGGCTGCTCGAAGAAGCTGAAGGTTATACTGTTCAGCTAAAAGCATATTACGCTTTGGCAAAGAAAGATAAGATATTTTGCGACTTTATATATGGGTCATTCGCTTTTCAAGAGATTCCTGTTCCCTTGTCCTGGTACATGGATTTAGTGGAAAGAGAAATGAAAAATTTAGAAATGCTCAAATGGTACGCGAGAGACTTTCAAGAAAAGGGTTATGGAGAGTTTTTAGAGATGAATGGCGAGTTCTCTAAGAGTTTCCAGTCAAAAATCAACGACGTAATCAAGTCTGCTAAGAAATAATTTTTCACCGTGCCTAAAAAGTGGCTAAAAAATCTGTAAAATTAGGGAAATTCAGCCACTTTTTGCCATCGGGTCCTTAATCGCCAATGTTCCCCCTGAATGGCACGTTCTTGATAAAGGACCCAATTTTGCGCTTATAAAAACTATCCTTAATCAAATGGGCTGATGGATTTTTTAGGAATTTGCTTTCCAGCCACTTCACCGTAAAGACGTTTGGTATCAAACACATTGTTGTGCTCAAGAATATACTGAAGGTCTTTAAGACTTCCACCACCAGATAAAAAATTAACGGCAAAAGAGTGTCTCAGGTCAGCTGGAACCCAATCTTTGGTGTACGTCTTGCGTCTTTTAAAATCACCAACAGCACGTTGCAGTTTCTGTCTGGTGAATGGTTCTTTGTAATATGTCAGAAACACCAGGTTTGAGCGTCTGTACTGTTTTGAAAGGTGCTTTACCAACTCTTCAGATAATTCTAATGTGCGCTTTTGCGCTTTCTCTCGTTTTTTTTGATTTGGCCGCGAGTTTTAAAAAGAAATGACCCACGCATGGGTCATAAAAATGATAAGTGTTTGAACTTTTAAAAAAGTGATCTGACCCATGAATGGATCAAGAAATCAGAATTTTTTGCCAGTGAGTTTTTCAGTAAATTTCGTGGTTAGAGAAAGTCCTCTTGAAACTTGTTCGGTGACAGCTTTTCTCATAGTTTTGTAGGTGTATTGAACCGCGTAGTTGGCACTCAAAAGAAAAGTGGCTGAAATAATAAGGTCGATTAGGTATCTCATAAGTAAGTCCTCCCATACGGCCGGCCTACACTCATTTTGGCCGCTTTGAGAAGGCCACGGACTCAGATTTGTGTTATAAAATGAGACAATAGTTTGCCTGGATCGTCCGTTAATGAAAAATAATCGTAATATATTCAAATATTTAGAGAATGTCCGACCGCCATAAAAATAACTATTTTGTTAACTTAACATATATGTTAATGTATCCGAAGAGGTTAATATGAGTGAGATACCTAAACAGTTTAATTCCAGCGGACTTTTAGACCCAGGAACCTATGAGGCAACATTTTCACAGGTGGAGTCAAGCGTATTGGTTCAAGGTGATGGAAATTCTGAGTTTTGGGACTCACCTTGGAGAAAAGAGTTACTTGGGAGAGCAAAGGTGCTTGTTGAGCAATTATGGTCAGTTGGTATTAAAGACATTTTTCTCGATGGTTTATTTGTAGAAGATAAGGATCATCCGAATGATATTGATGGGTATTTTGATCCGAAGCTCTCTATGTATGACAAAGATGACATGGATAAATTCGAGAAAATTATTTCTAATCTAAATAGTCTTGACCCACATAAAGTTTGGGATTGGGACCCAAGATCAAGGAAGCCTTATCGGGGGTATCCGAAAAAGCAACTTCCTATGTGGCATTTCTATAGAGTTGAGTTTTATCCGCATTTGAAACAAGAAACAGGAATAAAAGATGAGAATGGTCACGATCTCCAGTTTCCGTCTGCTTTTCGGCAGTCAAGGACGGGATTTAAACCAAAGGGAATTTTGAAAATTATAAAAGAGGCAAAAAATGATTAAAACGGAAAAAGAATACTTAGAAACTAAAGAGAGACTTGAAAAAGAGTTCGAGTCTATAGAGCAGCATCGAAGCAAAATGAAAAAAGCCGGAATGTCAAAAAAGCAAATTAGTCTAGCGGTTGATCCATTGCATTCCTTCGCTCTCCAACTGCAGGAAGAGGTCGAAGAGTATGAAAAATTACAACGAGGCGATTTTGGCATTATAGAGAATCTTGCTGGTTTGGGAAGAAGCCTAGTTGCTTTACGAATTTATAAAGGAGTAAAGCAAAAGGAGCTTGCTGAAAAGCTTGGAGTGACTGAGGCGCAGATTTCCCGAGATGAAAGAAATGAATATCGAGGAGCTTCCCTAGAACGCTTACAAAGAATTTTTGATGCTTTGGGAGCTACTTCTAAAACCAAAATTGAAGCTGGGTTTAAGGATGCTATGTAATGGCCAAAAAATGGCCAAAAGTTTACAAAAGCCCAGTAAAATACAAAAAAATTGGGTGGCTTCATTCTCAATCATCTCCTAAAATATAATCTGTTTATCAGTATTTATGCGAGGTGAGCCTTCAAGCAGAATTTTTGTGAAAGTCATTATGATGCTGAAACAGGGAGATGGACGAGTAAGGACCCAATATTGTTCGATGGAGATGGGTTTAATCTATATGGATATTTTGCTTCCCAGCCACTTCACCATGCAAGCGTTTAGTATCAAACACATTATTGTGCCCCAGAATATACTGAAGGTCTTTAAGGCTTCCACCATCAGTTAAAAAATTAACGGCAAATGAATGCCTCAAGTCAGCTGGAACCCAATTCTTGGTGTATGTTCTTTGTCTTTTAAAATCACCAACGGCATGTTGTAGTTTCTGTCTGCGTATTGAACCCCGTAGTTGGCACTTAAAAGAAAAGTGGCTGAAATAATAAGGTCGATTAGGTATTTCATAAGTAAGTCCTCCCATTACGGCCGGCCTACACCCATTTTGGCCGTTTTGAGAAGATCACGATTGTATTATTCTGGGAAAAGGTCTGTATAACCCTCATAATTTTGATTAGAGGGCCAATTCATCTTGGTTAGGTATTATTTTTATTCTATATTTGCCATATTAAGGTAAAAATAGCATAAAATATATACTATGGGTGAGAAAGTAATAGGTTCTGAATACAACTTGAAAGAGAAGCTATCCAAAGCTGTGAAAGGAGCTAACGGGGTTATTACTCCCACATTGGTCGCTTCTAATCTTGAAGTCAGTCAACAAGAAGCGGGAAGACTTCTTTCAAGGTGGTGTAAATCAGGATGGGTAGAAAGAATCAGAAGAGGAATTTATATACCATTATCTCTGGATGTTTTACCCCATGAAATTTCTTTGGAAGAACCTCTTCTAATAATCAACAAACTTTATAGCCCAGGCTATTTGGCAGGCTATAGTGCTATTAAATATTGGGATTTATCCGAACAACTGTTTGAAACAGTAACCTTTTTTACGGAAAAAAAAGTAAAAGAGCGAGAAATCGAGATAGCTGGAACAAAAGTGAGGTTGAAAACCATATCCCCTCAAAAGAATTTTGGGACAAAAACCTTTTGGGAAAACAATGTAAAACTAAAAGTATCCGATCCTACAAAAACTATTGTAGACCTTTTGGACGACCCACAAATTGGTGGTGGTATGCGAGTTGTTTTTGATTTCTTTAAAGCGTATATGAAATCGGAATATTGTGACGAAGCAATGCTCGTTAAGTATTTAGAGAGAAATGGGAATAAAACAGCCTTTAAAAGATTGGGTCTTCTTTTAGAATTGTCGGACTTTTCAAAGGAAGAATATTTACAGGAAATCAGAAGCAAAATCTCTAAGGTCTATTCACTTTTCGATACTACAATGGAAAACGGTAGAATTATTAAAAGTTGGAATTTGAAAGTCCCTGTGAGTTGGAAAATAGAATATGATCGACAAAAATGAATTATTGAAAATTTCGAGAGAACTGGGACTTAATCCTGAGACTGTTGAAAAAGATTATGTCCTTGGATGGTTGTTGTATGGGATAAACAAGTCTCCGCACATCGGAAAAGATTGGGTTTTCAAGGGTGGAACCAGTCTAAAGAAATGCTTTTTTGAAACCTTTAGATTTTCTGAAGATTTGGATTTTACTGTGCGAAATTCACAATTTTTAGAAAAGGAATTCCTTGTAAAAACTTTTGCCGAGATCATCGATTTCTTAAGTGAAGAAGTCGGAATAGAATTTATAAAAGAAAACATTGTCTTTGATTCTATTCAAAAAGAAGGTAGTAAAATTTCCGTCGAAGGAAAAATTCATTATAATGGGCCCGTCAGCAAGAAAGGCCGAGTTAGTTCCATAAAACTTGATTTAACCGACGATGAATTGATTGTGCTAAACCCTGTTCAAAACAGCGTTTTCCACCCATATTCCGACGAGCCTACAGAAGGGGTTCAAATAACTACATACGCATTTGAAGAGGTGGTAGCAGAAAAAATAAGGGCCTTAGCTCAAAGAGCAAGGCCAAGAGACCTATATGATGTGATCCATTTTTTTAGAAATCGTTCAATGATTAAAAATCCAACGCTAGTTTACAATACACTGATAAAAAAATGTGAATATAAGGGGATGAGTCCTTCTAAACTTTCAGATATTGAGAGTCACGAAAAAATAAGCGAGCTTGAGAGTGAGTGGGAAAATATGCTGGCCCATCAATTGCCCGCACTTCCACCATTGGAATCATTTTGGAATGAATTAGAGCCATTTTTTGACTGGCTTGAAGGCCAACTCAATGTTGAAAATCTAGTAACACCCATTGAGTACCAAGGACGTGAACTTGTATTTGGACGTTATGGAACATTTCCGTCTGTACATGGGGTTATTCCCAAAATACAATTTGCAGCGGCCAATAGAGTTTGCGTTATTTTGACATACAAAGATAAAAATAGAATTGTAGAACCTCTATCATTTAGAACCACTGGCCCTGGAAATAAGGTGTTTTATGGTTATGAGAGAGAGGGACAATCCATAAAAGCATATCGCTTAGATCATATTCAGGGCGTTCATGTTACAAATCAGGTTTATAGAGAAAAATACCCAATTGAGATTAGCGCAAGTGGCTCAGTCGCGATGCCCCCATTAAGAAGAAGGAGATAGTTTCGTGGCCGAAAAATGGCCAAAAGTTTACAAAAGCCCAGTAAAATACAAAAAAATTGGGTGGCTTCATTCTCAATCATCTCTTAAAATATAATCTGTTTATCAGTATTTATGCGAGGTGAGCCTTCAAGCAGAATTTTTGTGAAAGTCATTATGATGCTGAAACAGGGAGATGAACGAGTAAGGACCCAATTTTGCGTTTAAAAAAATTTGTTCTCGCTCAAAGGGGCTGATGAGTTGAACTTACCTTTTGATCTGCCTCATGTTGAACAATTTTAATTCTTTGATTTCCCCGGACTCTATATGAATTCTTTGAGCATAGCCAAGCTCTGACGGAAACAACGCAAACACATAATCCCTAGAGAGCTTTAAAACGGTGTTGTCGGGTAAGGAGTTCTCTGCCAACGCACCACCATGTGAGAAGGCTGTTTTTGACAGTCGACGCCCTTTTCGAACAGAGTTCAGATTATTGTAGCTATAGGGGCTTTTGGTGGCTCCTCGGACAACGGCCCATTGGTTAGTGGTCAGATCCAGATGAGAAAGCAATACAGGCTGATCTTCGCGAGGCAACTCCCGTCGTTTTAACTCGGATCCTTCAAGGTAAATCAGGCTGTATTTTTCCAGTGAAGAATTTTTCCAGGCGAGAGTGACTCCGTCGTTTTTCAAAGTTGTAGGAGTGAGCTCCGCTAGAAGAATATGCGGGTTTTCGCTTTTGGAGTACTTGAAAACCACATAGGTCTCATCTGTAGTGATTTCAGAGACAACGAGTTTGGTAATAAAATCATAAACAGAAACTGTCTGGTGAGATCGGATCATCATCTGATTGGGCTGTCCCGGAACAGGGGCGATCCATTTCAAATCAGTCCAAGTAGTTCCATGGGTGTCAAATACCCAACTTCCAGAGTCGAGTGTTGCTTTTAGGTCCACGCGTCGAAGGGACCCATCAGACATACCCAAAACTAGGTGTCCGCTCTCTGAAATATCTCCAGACTGGATACTGATATCCGTGCTGAGTATCGGTCCGAGCACCAGAGACTTGATAACATTCCCACTAGGTGTGAGTTGAAGAATAGAGACATTTAACAGGTCATCATAAAACACCAAGAAACCTTGTTTTGGTCGGAAGGAGGATGAAATAGGTTCCCCAAGAAAACGTACGGGTTCGTGCACGATACTTCCGTCAATTTTGTAAATCGACATATGCTTTTTGGTCAGATCAATGGTGTATTGGCCATTGGGGTCATGTAACAGATAATGATCCTGGGAGGGGTGTTTGACTTCCAGAGATCGTAGATGTTTCATTCCCTCCAGGTCAAATTGATGGATTTTTCTGATAGTTTCATCAAAAACAGCCATGACACCTAGGTTTCCCGATGAGGAGTACTGGATATCCGTGACTGCTTCAACTTTTTTGCCAATGATGTTTTCGTCCTCTTTGGATTCCTCCTTGTCATAGGGCGCACAGGCTATCAGGGATGACAGGCAAAAGAGTCCAGTGACAAATAGGTTTACAGGGTTAAAAGCCATAGCTCACTCCTATTGTAGTGTGGGTTCTTGGAGAATCATATTTCACGCCAAATGTATTAAACTGATAATTAAGCTGTCCGGCTCCTAGGCCTAAGTAGACCCAGATTCCAATTCCAAGAGGCATGTAGTATTTACAATTCAGTGCCCCTCCTAGGGCGTCAGTCGTCTCTTCGGCAGATACTATTTTGTCGTTCACGGTGTATTCCGCCCTGTAGTATTCAACTTGCATTTCAAAGATCAGGTGGCTGTGACCCAAAAAGCTTAAAGGGTCTTTGAATGGAAACAGCCTGTAGCTCACTCCCACAGCTCCGCCATTGAGGCTTTCTTTGGCTGCAATTGAAGTTAGGATGGTCTTTTCTTCGCTATAGTATTTATAAGCGATATGTCCCCCCCATGGAGAGGAGCTTTGGTATCTATAGAGTAGGTGGCCGCCACTCATAGAGTCGTTGGCGTAAACATTAGTGTCAGAGTCCGACGGCACTATGGACACTCCAGTGACTCCTGCTTCTAAACGATGTTTTTTCCAGGGTTTGGGTCGATCCAATGTATTTTCATATTTTTTGAAGAGTCTTTTTTTGTAAGCCGCCATTACCACTGAGGCGCTCATTGCATTGATCAACTTTCTTTTTCCATCTCTGCCATCAAATGGACCAATGCTACCAGTATCATTGAGGTGACTGCCCTGGTACTTCATCAAGTGAACTAACTCATGGCTCAATAAAAATACTCTCTGTGAATCATTCATGCCAAGAAATCCATTGAGATGTATGGTAATTTTATTTTGACTGGGATCGGTGACAGCGTCTACGGCTCTCAACGAGCCTCCCTCCTTCACCCGGATGCTTTGGTCTGTCCACGAGAACCTTACTTGATCTTCAGCTAGAACCTGCTTCAATGGAGTCGATAATGTTTTGAGCGTTTTGCTGCAGAACTGTTGCTGTTGCTCATTTAGGGTTTTCAGAGTGTCACAAAAGCTACTATTTTGATAGCGTGGGACACACTCGCATTGAGGTATAGAATTGTGTTGAGCAAAACCTTCGATGGCTCCTAGAATTTGCTGCAAAGTCACTTCCCTCTCTACATCTCCAGCATTTCCTCCATTACCTATAAAAGTTGAAGCCAGCACGGGTTGTGATAATTTGGCTAATAACAATAGGACTAAATATTTCATTTAGAACCTCCAATTGGGCTCACATTTAAAATCATTTGATGTAACTGATCTCCATTTTTTACGTCTCTTTCAGCAAATTTTTTCAGTTTTTCAGAAAACTCATTTATAAGCTCTATCAGTTCGTCATAGGCTTCAGTATCTAGAGGCACGATGAGACAGTTGGCCATTCGTTTTTCCGGAGCCACTGTATCGATGGCTTGACGGGCAAACTGCAGGGCGCCCTTATGAAATTTCCGGATTTTTTCGCTGGGAACTCTGGGGTCAGCTATAGCAAGATTTTCGTTCACAACGACTTTACCATCTGTTGTAGTTTTCAGGTGTCCTTCGCGTAGTAAGAAATTGATGGATTTTTCAATTCTTTTTGGAGATGCCACTGAAGCCAGTGAGTTATAAATTTTATCCGGATTATTTTGGACGTCAGGTATCTGAAACAGATCTTTGACATACACATTGATCCAGTCATTAAGGATTCCGGTGGAGACCTCTTTTCTTTTTCCTGAAGAAACAGAAGAGTCTTGAAATCCAGGGTATTTGTCTTGATCGTTCCGACTGAGCCACTCCACCTTGTGTTGAAAAAATCTTTTTTCTTCTGGAGAGAGGTTTATCAGTCGTGCCAGTTCGTTCACCCGATCGTAGGTGATGGATCTTTTGCGCTGTTTAATAAGAGAAATGAGCGATGGCGACACTCTTCTGAGGCGTCGGCAGCAAGCAGCAACAGAAAAGCCCGGTTCCGTTTTTTTACGAAACTCAATCATGTCAGTGAGGTAATTCACAAGGTCGTCATACTCACTGAATTGGGGCCGGATTAGCTCAAATTTCATAACTTAATATTTCATATAAAACACTAAAATTTTCAACTGGTTACATAAAAAAATATTTTACAAAGTAAAATATTTTAAGAATAAAATACAAGCCTTAACCAGGCAAGTTACTGAAGTCTAAGAGGTTTTATCAGGCTCAGGAGAAGCCTTCAAATTCTGAATCGGTCCATCAACTTTTTGGCCACTGGGTTCTCCATGAGCCTCTCTCCTTCTATCAGCCAGTACTCGTCAAATACATTTTTCAGGCGACCGATGTGCTCTAGTCGCTCCTCATTGATCAGTAGGGGTTTCATTACTACTTCTGCGAGAGGAAACAGGCCGATGCCATCGGCACCCAATAGCTTTTTCAGGCTAGTGTCTTGGGATTCCGCCACCACGCGGATCTGAATATTATTGGTCTGTAGAAAGTGGTTAAAATCATGTCTTAGTTGAGAGTGGTGAGTAGAAAGAATAAATGGCTGCTCATTGAGAGATGTCGGAAAGTTTTTTTTCAGAGGTAAAAATGCCTTGGTGCCATACACTCCCACAGGAAGTTTTCCCAAGGAGCGAGCCTTAAAGCCTCTTTGGGACTGCACCGAGCGGCGATAATTGGTGATAACTATATCTAGGTGGTGAGTGTCTAGCAGGCGAAAAAGCTCATCTCCGGAGCCTTCAAATATACTGACCTTGCCGGCTCCAAAGCGACGAGCGGCCTGAACGAGTTTTAGAAGAATCTGTTTGGGAACACTGTCAAGAGCACCAATTTGAATGGAGGCTTGTTCGGAGAACATTTTGTTTTGTAGGGACTCAATAAACTCCTCTCCCATGTCGTTGATCCTATTGGCATAGCGTAAGGCCAGCTCTCCTTGTTCAGTGAGAATCAATTTACGGTTACGACGTTCGAAGAGTTGTTCCCCCAAGGACTCTTCCAGGCGTTTGAGTTGGGCACTGAGTGCTGGTTGTCCAACGTTCAGTTTTTGTGAAGCCCGAGCCAGAGAGCCCTCTGTGGCAATTGTTCGAAAGTATAATAAATGGTGATAGTTAAGCCATTTCAATGAGTTACCCTCCGCAAATAATTCGATTTAATCGAATATTTAATGTGATTTTATGCATTTTTTCTGAATGAATCAATCGACTAATATTGAGACTGTGAACATGCAATGCAAAACCAACAAGGAGGTATTCATGTCTACGGCAACCCAACTACGTTTTAAAAACCTCGAACCTACTGAGGCCCAAAAAGAGCTGCTGCTTTCTGCGCTTGGAGATGTCAAGGAGCACGGTCCAGATGAAGTTGTGGTCAAGGCACGACTCAAGCGAAGAGGAAAGAGCTTTGTAGCCAATGCCAGGGTTCATAGTGGCAAGTCTTTTTTCAAGGCACAGGTTCAAGGAAGAAGTGTTAAAGAGTTGGCTGCGCATCTTCGTCACAACCTCATCCAACAGCTGGAGAAGTGGAAAAACACTCGACGGAGGAAAAGAGAAGTATTGAGTCGACAAGAAAGACGAAGACGTCGTTTGAGAGTCTTAAATGAGAATTTTACCGAATCATGAGGAATTCACTTGTCATTGAGCGAGTTGAGCCCGGCCAGTGAGCCGGGCTTTTTTATGCCTATGGTCTCAGAAAAAATATGACCTCCCTTTTTCAGTGCACCCAACCATTGCGACCACCCACGGCATCTAACATTTGTTGACCTGATTCATCTGCATTTTTATGATTGATGAGCTTGAAGAGTTTAGATTGAGTGACGGCTTTGGCCGAGAGGCAAGCGCTGTACAAATTTTCACTTTCAGCACGGACTTTCAAGTTCAGATTTTCCGGATCAATCACAAATGTGACAGCAAACTTATGTTCCAGTGATTTTTGGGTATCGGAATCAATGACTTCTTCTTTTTCAACGAAGACCATTAGCCCTCCCAGGTCTTTTACCTGCTCTTCTAATTCATGCACTTGTTGGTAAATAAACGCCTTTTCTTCGACATCCGGTTCGAATGCCTGAAACTGTTTCTCATTGATACTCATAACAGGCCTCCTTGGTTAAGGATTAATGTGTGCACTCTGAGAGGTTCGTCAAGGTGAGGTTGCGATGAATTATTATAATTATATCATGTACTTAAGGCTATGTAAGGTGGCGTTTGCCAAGTCAACCAGGAACGAGATAAAGACGTTCTGTGTTTTATTTTGAGACATCAAAAGTATTGCCATTAATGATTCAAGATATTTAGCGAATCCTTTGAAACCTGCAGCTGTAGGCTCTTTTCTGGGACTCCTGAGATTTTTGGAAGACATTTTGCTCAGAGCACTTTCAGTTTTTTCTGAGAATTATGAATTTTTTCTTGCAAAAATAGTTTTTCAAAAAAACGCCCCAAAATGCATCGCAAGATCAGGTAAAAGCATTGCCTCCCATAAAAATTATTTTTATACCGATCTGATTTTTGAATTTTTCGGACTTTCGGGACTGAGATGGCTGCAAACCAGATCGGTGTAAACATCTCATCTCTGCGCTGGAGGGGCTTATGAGTCGTATTGCCTTGGAGGATAGCTGGAAGCAGGCTTTGGAGTCAGAGTTTGAACAGCCATATATGAAAAGCTTGAAGCAGTTTCTGAAGACTGAGTTGGATCAGAAAAAAATTATTTATCCAAAGCCTACGCAGTACTTTGCTGCTCTTGATATGACCCCACTAGACCAGGTCCGCGTGGTGATTCTCGGACAGGATCCTTATCACGGTCCGGGGCAGGCTCATGGTCTGAGCTTTTCTGTGCAGGAGGGAGTGAGGTTTCCGCCATCTCTACAGAATATCTTCAAGGAGATTCGCTCAGACTTGGGGCTCGAGCCGCCTGAGACGGGAGACCTCACGCCATGGGCCTTGCAAGGGGTGTTGCTTCTTAACGCCACACTCAGTGTAGAGGCTAGGCAAGCAGGTTCCCATCAAAATCGAGGCTGGGAGACTTTTACTGATAAAGTGGTGGAAGTGATCAATGACCAGTGCGAGAACGTGGTATTCATGCTCTGGGGCTCTTATGCGCAAAAGAAAGGGAGCCGAATCGATAGGGCACGACACTATGTGCTTCAGGCTCCCCACCCTTCCCCTCTCTCAGCTCATAGAGGCTTTTTCGGGTGTCGGCACTTTTCCAAAGCTAACGAATATTTAGAAAATCATGGAAAAACTCCAGTGACTTGGGCAGAAAGCCCTTCTGCGGAGCTTCGCGTCTAGCAGATGCTCTCTCCATTCGTTGAATTTCCCTCTGACAGGCCATAGGATAGCCATTATATATTCATATAACCTGGTGAGGTGTTCAATGTTTCCCGCAATTTCAAGACTGAAATATCTATTAGTGGTGGTGGCTGTAGCGTTGACCGCGGTCAGCTTTCAGGCACAGGCAAAAAAAACATTTGTGTACTGCTCTGAGGGCAGTCCATCCACATTTAACCCCCAACTGGGAACAGATGGTCCCACATTCAATGCGAGCTCAAGAATGCTTTATGACCGGCTGGTGGAGTTTGAAAGAGGTGGAACCAAGATCGTGCCGGGTTTGGCGACAGAGTGGAAGAGCAGTAAAGATGGCCTTACGTTCACTTTTACCTTGAGAAAGGGCGTGAAGTTTCACACGACAAAGTACTTCACTCCAACAAGAGAGTTTAACGCCGATGACGTTTTATTTTCTTTCAACCGTCAACGCTTCAAAGGTCACCCCTACTACAAAGTGAATGGTGGCACTTATGAATATTTCAAATCCATGGAGATGGGCTCTATTATTAAGGATGTTGTAAAGTTGAATGATCACCAGGTGAAATTTGTGCTGAGCCGACCTGAGGCCCCATTTTTGGCCAATTTAGCCATGGACTTTGCCAGCGTTCTTTCCAAGGAATATGGGGACCAGTTGCTGAAGAAAAAGAAGCCCGAACAATTGGCTATTCAGCCGATAGGCACCGGAGCTTTCCAGTTTGTTCGCTACCAGAAAGACAATTTGATCCGTTACACTAAAAACCCAAAATACTTTGATGGAGTTCCCAAAGTGGACCAAGTGGTTTTTAGTATCACACCGGATCCAAGCGTGAGGTTTCAAAAACTAAAGACGGGTGAATGTCACTTTGCTGCGGAACCTTCTCCTACGGATATTGTAGCTATGAAAAAGTCCAAAAATATTCAGGTACTGGAGCGACCTGGTTTGAATGTTGGATATATTGCAATGAATGTGGAAAAGGCTCCGTTTAATAATAAAAAAATTCGTCAGGCTGTTCATCATGCCTTGAACCGCTCTGCTTATATCAAAGCGATCTATTTAGGAAACGCTAGCCTGGCCAAGAATCCTATTCCTCCCACTATGTGGTCTTATAACAAGGAGGTCAAAGACTACGACTACAACGTCGATAAGGCCAAAAGTTTGATGAAACAAGCCGGCTTTGAAAAGGGCTTGAATATTGAGCTTTGGACGTTGCCTGTATCTCGGCCTTACAACCCCAACGGTAAGAAGATGGGAGAGTTAATTCAGGCAGATCTTGCCAAGGTAGGGATCAATGTGAAGTTGGTTACTTACGATTGGCCGACATACTTGGCCAAAGCCCGTAAGGGAGAGCATCAGATGATTCAATTGGGTTGGACTGGAGACAATGGGGACCCTGATAATTTTCTCAATGTTTTGCTTGGGTGTGCTGGCGTGAAAGCCGGAAGCAATGTGGCTCGCTGGT
>JAUILT010000050.1 GCA_030432925.1 Bdellovibrionia bacterium
GAAAAGCTGAAACAGCAATACGCTGAACGGGGCATCGAAAAGCAACCCACAGTATTTATCAAAAACAATTCTGGTACCTATGGGCTGGGCGTTGTTATGGCCAATTCCGCCGATGAAATTCGCACATGGAACAACAAATCCCGCAAAAAAATGAAAGCGGCCAAAGGTGGTGGTGGCTTCACGGAAGTGATCATTCAGGAGGGTGTCCCCACAGCCGTGCAGTCTGAGGGAGAAACAGCAGAGCCCGCCATTTACATGGTAGGATGTCAGCTGGCCGGTGGGTTTTTAAGAACCCATGGCAAAAAAGGTCCGGATGACAGTCTCAACAGCCCGGGTGCGGTCTTCAAGAGGTTGTGCCTTTCTGATTTGAACATCAATGTGGAAGGTCACCCTTTGGAAAACGTCTACGGTTGGGTGGGCAAGCTGGGTTTTCTGGCCATCGCATTGGAGGCCAGATCCCAGGGCGTGGTGATTCGGTAGGTTACAGGAAAATCATTAGGGAGGTTTTCTCTTCAATCTGTCCAGGTTTCCAATTTTCGGAGTTGTGGGCACATTTTCTTCCACCATTGACTTCAAATGTTTCAGACTTGAAGTCACCAATTTTTACCTTCACCTCTAAAATAAGTCCACACTGAACTTCCAGAATAGTCATATTTTTTCGTAAATTGTTGGAGGAGCTGGAATAGGTAATCGTTTTGGTCTCATCCAATTCCGGTAGTGGGAAATATTCATCATCAGATTTCATCCCACTAGGAGCATAATAACTGAAATAGTCCTCAGTCTTTCGAGTAAATATTGGAGTCTTATTGGAGTCAGGATAATTTTGATTGAGGTCTTTAAAAACAGGTTTTATTTCAAATTCAATGGTTTCACCTTGGAATCTCAAACCCGTCAGATCCAACAAGATATATCTCTCTTTGAGTTTTTCGATGTTTTTACCCGCTAGAACAAGAACATCATAGTTGGCGAGAACATAGTCTTGAAAGACATGTGCCACAGATTCATCAGCACCAAAATGGTGGGCGAACTCATGGCTGAGCAGGGCCGTCAAATCTCCCAGTGAAGGAGTCTCTGCAGCTAATCGCTCAGCATCCACACAAATGGTTCCGCCAGGATCATTGAGTTTTGCGGAGGCTGTGGAGACATTTCCCTCCAGATCTCGGCACTTTTCTTTTTGTTTCCAGAACGACCGCTCCTCTTTGGGGGGAGGCATCAGCACAATGAAGGAAACTTCGTTGATATCGTAAAAAATATCTTCTTTTTCAGAACCCTCATACATTGTGGCCAGTAGAGTATTGAGGGGTTCATCACTCACTTCTCCCACATTGTAATAGTACCTGAGTGCTTGAAAGACCCAGGTCAATGATTGGCGAACGTGCCAGGGATCAGAGGAAAGGTACTTTTGATCAATCTCTTCATTAGTGGCTGTCAGTAAAAACCGCAGCTCCTCAGCCCGCGCATATAAAACATCACCACCATGGGACTCTCCGCCCAACGCCAGGGCATTGTTGCCGCCTGTGTTTTCCATGCCAGCGGCATTGTTGGTGCCGTTAGGTTCGAGGGTGTAGTGGCTGTGGTTGTGCACATCTCGTTTCTCATTACAGGCCAGGCTTAAAAAGCAGCACACAGTAAATATAAAAATTAATTTAAAAGTTTTTAGTGTTTTCATCGGTTCACTCCGTTTCTTTCGTTTGGTTATTGGGTTCCACCGAAAGGAGAGGGTAAAACGCAATAGTCAAATTATAGACCTGATCAAATCCATGGGACTGACTGAGCTCCTCGTTCAAAGATCTTCGAAAATCTGTGATGCGGTCTTTGATTTTTGGAAGATCTTTTTGGTTAATGGCCACAGTTAAAGTTGACTGATCTCGCAGGATCACGTCCACTTCCTCCAGCGCAGAGATGGCTTTTTGCAAAATTGATTTTTGCATTCGCCGTAATGCCAGCGAAGTGTCTGCCATCCCAATCGTGGAAATATTCTTATAGCGGGCTGTCCATTGATCATTTTCTTTAGCCAATAGATCAGTTCGCTTCAGTCGCTCCACAGCCATAAGGCACTCTGCTTCAGAAAGCCCCAGCTTGGAGGCTAACCATTTGCTGTCCAAAGTGAACCCTTCCAGCAGAGTCATTTCCAGAATGGCAAAATGATGCCACTCAGAAATGATCTTAAAAGTATCCACAGTGAGTTGTTCCGCTGAATACCGCTGATTCATCTTTGAAAAATCAACGGAATCCATGGACATCACAAATTTGGTTTTGGCCTCCTCCGCCGTCATGCCCAGGCGATCTGACAGTTTTAGGATTTGAGAGTCTGAAACCCGACGCTTGCCTTTTAGAATCTGGGAGAGACTTCCGGAGTGAATTCCCAAAAATTCTGCAAAAGCTCGCATGGAATAGCGAGGGTTGGATTTTAACCGTCTCACAAACTCATTTTGAAGAAACATGGAGAAATCCTGCTTCTTCAATTGAGTTTGGGTTTCTGGACTCAGGTCCGATTGCATTTTTTAACTCCCTTTCAAAGTTGGAGTGAGTTTTAGCAGATTATTATGCGTTGCAACACTGCTTTTGCAGCAAACTGCTGCAAAGAATATGCAGCAGTTTAAATTACTGAAAATACTTATATTAGGAGTGAAAAATATTCAGGTTAAGGCTTTTTTGAGCCAAACAGAGTGCGTTTTTTAATATAACCTATAGTGTCCGCCGAGAACGCCTGACGCCCAACCCTTGTCCAGATTCCTAAAGTACCACATCACTTCCTGAGCCTGATTTGTTTAATTTGCAACCCGTTTTACCGATAGAATTAGGTAACGGAGGCGTGGCTTGGAAAGTTCTAAAGTATTGATTCCATTGTTTTTTGTGTTTGCTCTGACAGGTGCCTGGATGATTTCAG
Organism: Bdellovibrionia bacterium; assembly: GCA_030432925.1. Lineage (GTDB taxonomy): Bacteria > Bdellovibrionota > Bdellovibrionia > Bdellovibrionales > UBA1609 > JABSOQ01. The sequence continues at coordinate 2,891 of JAUILT010000050.1, forward strand.
GCTCTTGGGGAGGAATCACCTATGTCTACACGGGTGATGGAGACCGGCGATTGCCTGCAGCGATTGGCAAAGGCATGGACTTTTCGGAGCTGAAAGGTGATGCCCTGTTTATGGCCTCTCAGAAACGAGTGATTGAAGAGATGAAGTTAAAGTACGACGGAAGCTCAGTGGGTGTGGAACTGGGGCATTTTCTCACGCGTGGACACAATGGGCAAAAGCAGTTTGCCTGTAAGAAATTTTCAAAATTGATTTTGAAGTTTGTGGCAGTGGGGACGGCTGAGAGTGGCGAATCCCCTGTGATGGAAGTTGAGGCCAACTGCGAAATTGGACTCACAGCCAATACTATTGCTCCTATTTGGATTCCAATAGATCAACTTCGCAACGAAAAGCCGGCTAATATGGAGTACAAGCTGAATGAGCCACGGCCATTGGATTTTCGATTTGACCACATTGGTTCTAGCTGGCCTAAAACGTGGTCATTAATGTCTGTGAACCTATTTTCAGAAAAAACCGGAGAGTTTCTTTCCATCAATAAAAAGGAAATTCAGAGCCTTAGAGAGACACCTGTGGAACTCAACTGGTAAGGAATATTTTTCAGAATACCTCAGATTTCGTGACAACTTTAGAAGATCTGGTTATCTGGTCTCAAACTTAAAAAAAGGGGGGGGAGATGATCAAATTTTTTTTGATCTTAATTGCGGCTATTGTACAGCCGGTGTTGGCCAGTCCGTCGTTTTTGACACCTGAGCAAAAACGGTCGGATTTTCATCAACTGATCAACTATATAGAAAACAGTTACGGACCCAAGCTTTACAAAGAGGAGCAGGGTATTGCCTCTTTGAAAACTCTAGTTCCCAAGTATGAGGAAATGATTGTCCAGTCAGAAACAGATGATCAGTTCTATCACCGTATGACTCAGTTTGTGACTGAGTTCAAAGATGGCCACTTTGGAATTCGTGCTCCCTATGATTACATGCAATACAGCGAAGCTCTGAACACTGATCTGATTGAAGGCAAAGTCATTATCAGCAAAATCGAAGAGGACAAGCTGCCGGAGAGTCTTAAAGGGCGATTGCAGGTGGGTGATGAGATTGTTTCCGTCAATGGAACATCCACTCAGGAGGTTCTGGATGAGCTTCAGACTTATGTGGCCTCCGGAATGGCCAATTCTGCACGACGTGTGGCCGCATGGACATTGCTGGCTCGCAGAACCGGTCGCATGCCCGGCTTTGAGGGTGGCAAAGTTGAATTTGAAGTGCGCAAAGGGGACTCAAAAATAAAGGAAACCCTTTCCATGGAGCTTCAGGAAAAGGGGAGCAAGCTTCCCAATGTGGAGATTCAGGGCCTGACCGATGGAAGAGTCCGTGGTGAGAGCTTTTTTGCCGACGTGGCCAATCTCAGCACAGAGATCATGTTGGATGTAGTTCCGACTCCTGTTCTCGACAGAAGTTTTATCTGTTCAGGTGGAACCAGAATTGAAAAGCCAGAGGGTGCCACAGTCATCATGGAAAAGCCATTTGTGGCTTATTACTGGGCGACCGACAAGGGCAATATTGGATACCTGAGAGTTCCGCATTATTCTCCTCGACCGGAGAGTGAGGACGAGAAAAAGTTGTCACCTTCCGAGTTGCATGATTTCCGTTTTGAACAGTATGAGTACGCCGTCAGTGAGTTGGAGAAAAACACTGTCGGTCTGATTATTGATCAGGATCACAACTGTGGTGGAAACGTCACTTGGCTGGAGCAGTTTTTGGGTCTGTTTATGAATGAGCCTTATAAGCCTCAGCAGTTTCGTTTCAGAGCCAGCCGCGAAGAGTATGTGGACTGGAGCTCCAATCTGAAGGAGTCCGAGTATGCAAAGCACACATTGAGCTATCAGTGGTGGGAGAATGTTGTGGAATTGGTCAAGAAGCACTGGCTGGCCGGTGATTTCCTGACAGATTTTTCTGCCTTTGCGCCGGACCTGTATAAACCCAACCGTATCACTTACACAAAGCCCATCATTGTATTGATTGATGAGCTGTCCGGTTCCGGTGGAGATGCGTTTCCAGGTTTGATTCAGGGCTATGGAAGAGCCAAACTTTTGGGAACAACAACCTCCGGTCTTGGGGGACATGTTGTGCCTATGCCTGCATTGACCTTTTCTCGTATGACTATTTCCATGACTAAATCTTTATTTTATCGACCCGATGGGACCCCTATTGAAAACAATGGAGCTGTTCCAGACATTGATTATGTTATGACAGTGGATGATGTGAAGTACGGTTACCGTGCTTACAGGGAATTCTACACTCAGAAGATTCTGGAAGAGATTCAGTAGTTTCCGGAATCTGATGAAACTTGTTTTTTGGATAAGGCTACACAGCAATGTGTGGCCTTTTTTACGTCCCCCTGACGGGACTTAGCGCATTTCCACGAAGATGGAGCTGGAAAGGGCGTAGGTGCCAATTGTGTAGGGCTCTTCAAGTCGATGTCTTTTGGCGTGATAAAGTTCCTCACAGCTAATGGCTTGTTTGCGTCGTTCAGTGTTTTGTCCAATTTGAAGATCGGTGACAAAAGTCACAAGGCATTGGGAGCTCCCCCAATTGGTAAGGACATCCCCGATAAAACAAGATTCATTGTAAAAAATTATTTGCTGTTCTTGATGAACTCCACCCAGGTTCTGACCAGAGCGCCGGAGGCACCCTTTTTAGGGCAGTAGGGGTAGCGGTTGGCCTGATTCCAGCCAGTTCCGGCAATATCAAAGTGGGCCCAGGGGATGCCTTCGCCAACAAAGTTTTCTAGAAAAGCGGCCGCTGTAGAACTTCCTGCTCCACGGAAGGCAGAGATGTTTTGTAGATCTGCATGAGCCCCCTTCATATCTGCAGAGTGGTAGTCGGTTAAAGGCATCGGCCAGACCAGTTCGTCAGCAGCATCGGCGGCATCCTGAACCTTTTTGACCAGTTTGTTGTCTCGGCTGAAGACACCTGTATGGGTGTTGCCCAGGGCAATGACCATGGCGCCTGTCAGAGTGGCGGCATCTAGAATCACAGCTGGCTTTTTCTCTGAGGCATAAGCCAAAGCATCCGAAAGAATTAATCGCCCTTCTGCATCCGTATTTAGAATTTCAACGGTTTTTCCGTTACGTGCTGTGAAAATATCTCCAGGCTTATTGGCCGCTGGGCCAGGCATGTTTTCACTGGCAGGCACGTAAGCCACAACATTCACTTTTAATTTCATTTTTGCCACGGCCAGCATGGTGGCGATCACAGTGGCGCCTCCTTGCATGTCGTACTTCATTTCATCCATGGACTGGGAAGGCTTGATGGAGATCCCACCAGAGTCAAATGTAAGTCCTTTACCCACAAGAGCAATGGGCTTTTTGGAGGCAGCAGCTCCCTTGTACTCCATGATAATAAAGCGTGGATCTTGAGAGGAGCCTAAAGACACACCATAAAGCCCTCCGAACCCCTCTTTTTTGATGCGGGCCTTGTCCCAGACGGTGACTTTGAGCTTGGCTAGACCCTTGGCAGCCTTTGTTGTCTCTTTGGCCAGAATGTCCGGGGTCATCAGGTTACCGGGCGTATCACCAAGAACGCGGGCAAAGTTGATAGATTCGCCAATGATGGTTCCGGCTTCCAGGCCTTTTTTGAGGCTAGCCAGATTGGCTTTGGAATCGCCCAGAAGAGCCACCTGCTCCACACCATCAAAGGCTTTCTTGTCCTTCTTGGCAGGCTTTGTTTTGTACCAGTCAAATTCATAGTCCATCATCATCAGCCCCTCGGTGACCACCTGAACCACTTTGGCTTTGTCTTTCATGGTCTTTCCGAGCGAGGCCAGGTCGAGACCGGCTTTTCTGATTTTCCCAGCTTTTAGAGTGGAGAGCGCCACGGCGGCGCCCCGTCGGGCCACTTCGTAGTCATTGGTTTCAGCTTTTCCCAGGCCGACGACAACGACGTGGTGGGCTCCGGCGACATTGCAGTTTCTAAAACAAAGGGATTCATCTTTGGCGCCGGAGAACTCCCCTTTTTCATAAGCTTCGTTGATGAATGAGGCTAGGTCTTTGCTTATTCCAGGAAGAGACACTTTGGTACCTGATTGCTCCGGTGCGAACACGACCAAAGTTGTGAGATTGTTGCCATCGGCGGAGCCTTTTTTTAGGAGAATTTGCATAAGTGTACCTCTCTGATATATTTCGCGCCCAGTCATTAATGTTTTTTGTGAAACTCTGTACTAGCACAGAGCATTAGCGCAATAAAGCCAAATCACTGATAAAGTTGAAAAAAAAATAACCCGACAAGACCTTGTCAGGGCATTAAAATGCCCCATGTTTAAATAATGGCATCGTCCTCAAGTAAGGAGATCAACATTGGCACTTGTTCCTATAGTCATTGAGCAAACACCCAGAGGGGAGAGAAGCTACGATATTTATTCCCGACTTCTCAAGGACAGAATTATTATTCTTGGAACTCAAGTTACGGATGATGTTGCCAATAGTCTGATTGCTCAGATGTTTTTTCTAGAGATGGAAAACCCAGAAAAAGACATCCATTTGTATATTAACTCTCCTGGTGGCAGTGTTTCCGCAGGTCTGGCAATCTATGATATTATGCAATTTGTAAAGTGCGATGTGAGCACTTATTGCATGGGCATGGCAATGAGTATGGGATCACTTTTATTGGCTGCTGGAGCTGAAGGGAAGCGGTATGCTCTTCCCAACTCTCGAATCATGATTCACCAACCTCTGATTATGGGGGGAGGCATTCAAGGTCAGGTCAGCGATATTGAAATTCATGCAAAAGAAATGATTAAAACAAAGAAGAAACTGACAGACATTTATGTAAAACACACAGGCAAACCTTTTGACTTGCTGACTGACGCTATGGACAGGGATAAGTATCTTAGCCCTGAAGAAGCCAAGGATGAATTTGGCCTGATTGATTCTATTGTAGAGCACCGTAAGAACGCAAAAGAAGGGAACAAAGAGTGAACAAAAAAGAAAGCTCCCAGGGGACCCTCTGCTGTAGTTTCTGCGGCAAGAGTCAAAAAGAGGTTAAAAAATTGATCGCCGGACCCGGCGTGTATATCTGTGATGAGTGTATAGAGCTTTGTAATGATATCATTGCTGAAGAAAAAGAGCGTGAAGTGGCGACCAAGGCTACACTTAAAGTGCCCAAGCCTGTGGATATCAAAACTCATCTAGATGACTATGTAATTGGGCAAGATAGCGCCAAAAAGGCTCTGAGCGTTGCTGTCCATAATCACTATAAGAGGGTGAATTCGGCAAAGGGCAAGAACAGAGATGACATAGAGATCTCCAAATCTAACATTCTTCTGGTGGGTCCCACGGGTTCCGGAAAAACTTTGTTGGCACAAACGATTGCAAAAATTCTGAATGTTCCTTTTGCTATGGCTGATGCGACGGCCCTGACTGAAGCTGGGTACGTGGGCGAAGATGTAGAAAATGTGGTTTTGAATCTGCTTCAGGCCGCTGATTATGATGTGGAAAAAGCCCAAAAGGGGGTGATCTACATTGATGAGATCGATAAGGTGACCAGAAAATCAGAGAACCCCTCAATCACCAGAGATGTTTCTGGCGAAGGTGTTCAACAAGCACTATTAAAAATCCTTGAGGGAACTGTTGCCAATCTGCCCCCTAAAGGAGGGAGAAAACACCCCCAGCAGGAGTTCATCCAAGTAGATACTAGTAATATTTTGTTTATAGTGGGCGGGGCCTTTGTCGGCCTGGACAAGGTTGTGGAAAATCGCATTTCCAATAAGGCCATGGGGATTGCTGCTGATATTAAGACTAAGCAGGAGCGTCTTGATGAACATGAGAATATTCTGCAAAAAGTAGAGCCGGATGACCTGGCTCGCTATGGTTTAATTCCTGAGTTTATTGGCCGTCTGCCTGTTATGGCGGTGTTGGACCCGCTGGATGAGGCGGCCCTGATAGATATTTTGCAAAAGCCCAAAAACGCACTGACCAAACAGTATCAAAAACTCTTCAGCTATGAGGATGTCAACTTGGTATTTGAAGAACAGGCCTTAAGGGCAATTGCTCAAGAAGCCATTAAACGAAACACCGGTGCCAGGGGTCTAAGAGGGGTGATTGAAAGTGCGATGCTCGATATCATGTATGAAATCCCTTCAAAGACGAGTGTCAAAGAGTGTGTGATCACTGAAGAGGTCATTGTCAATAAGGGCAAGCCTGAACTGGTCTACGGACGGGAAAAGGTGAAGTCTGAAGACGCTGAAGGCAGCTCTGCTGAAAGTGCCTAGGCACTGCACTCTCCATTGACTCGGGCATAGCCAAGCATCACAATAATAATAGGTCCATAATGGGCTCTGTATGAGCGGGTTTAAACGCCTCTCATAAAAACATCCAGCTAAAGGAGTGGCGCATATGAGTGAAGCCTCTGGTCATCAGAATCTACCTTTACTTCCCTTGAGAGATCTTATCATCTTTCCTCATATGATGATGCCACTGTTTGTGGGTCGGGAAAAAAGTATCAATGCGCTTGAAGATGCGATGAACAAACAGACAGACATTGTTTTGGCTGCTCAAAAAGATGCAAAAACCAACAGCCCTGAGCCTTCTGACGTTTATGAGGTGGGAACCATCGGAACCATCATTCAGCTGTTGAGGCTTCCTGATGGCACTGTGAAAGTGCTTGTGGAAGGTAAGAAACGAGTGAGGATCAAAAAGTTCACACAGACAGAAAACTTCTTCACGGTAGATGTGGAGGAGATTCCAGAGATTATTGCCAACGAAAAAGAGGCCCGTGCTCTCGTGAGGTCCGTGAAGTCTACTTTTGAAACTTATGTGAAGTTAAATAAAAGAATTCCTCCAGAAATTTTAATGCGAGTCTCCACAATTGAAGACATAAGTGAGCTGGCCGATATTATAGTGGCACAGCTCAATTTAAAGCTGGAAGACAAGCAAAGAATTCTTGAAATTTCTGACCCTGGAATTCGCCTGGAAGAACTGTTAAATATGATGACCGGTGAGATCGAGATTCTTGAAGTGGAAAAGAAGATCCGTAACCGCGTGAAGAAGCAGATGGAGCGCTCTCAAAAAGAGTACTATCTGAATGAGCAGATGCAGGCGATTCAAAAAGAGCTGGGCGACAAGGATGACTATCAGGCCGAGATTGCCGAGCTTGAGGAGCGGGCCGCAAAAATGAATTGGTCGAAAGAGGCGGGGGAGCGGGTTAAAAAAGAAATCAAAAAATTGAAAATGATGTCACCGATGAGTGCGGAAGCCACAGTGGTCAGGAACTACATTGACTGGATGCTGGACCTTCCTTGGTATAACTATGCTGACGAAAACAAAGATATTGAAAATGCAGAGGCTGTTCTCGACGCAGATCACTGGGGTCTGGAGAAGGTCAAAGACAGAATCATTGAACACCTGTCCGTTCAGGTGCTGACAGACCAACTGAAGGGGCCAATCCTTTGTCTTGTGGGACCTCCTGGTGTGGGAAAAACTTCTCTGGCCAAATCTGTTGCTCGAGCATTAAACAGGCCATTTGCTCGGATTTCTTTGGGGGGTGTTCGTGATGAAGCGGAGATTCGTGGTCACAGAAGAACCTATGTGGGTGCGATGCCTGGCAAGATTATCCAGGCATTGAGAAAGTGTGAAGAGGGCAACCCACTGATCCTTTTGGACGAAATTGATAAAATGAGTATGGATTTTCGTGGAGACCCCTCCTCAGCATTGCTGGAGGTTCTGGATCCGGAGCAAAACGGGACGTTCTCAGATCATTATCTGGAAGTAGAATATGACCTCTCTCAGGTATTATTTTTTACAACGGCCAACTCGCTTCACCCCATCCCAAGGCCATTGCTCGATCGGATGGAGGTCATTTCGCTTGAAGGGTATATCGAAAGCGAAAAATATAATATTGCTAAAAATTATTTGATTCCTAAGCAGATTGAGCTTCATGGTCTAAAGGATAAAAAAGTGTCTTTTACTGATGCTGCAGTGAAGGAGGTTATTCGCTCTTATACAAAAGAGGCCGGTGTTCGTAATCTTGAGCGGCAGTTTGCCACTCTTTGCCGAAAGCAAGCCAAGGAGATCGTTAAGGAAATGGCCAAAGAAAAAGCCAAGTCCAAACCCAAGGCGGCGGCTTCTACCAAAAAGCACTCCATCACTCCCAAGAAAGTGCAAGAATTCTTGGGGGCGGCCAAATTCAAATTTGGAAAAATTGAAGGGGGTAATGAGTTAGGGTTAACCAACGGGCTGGCTTGGACAGAGGTGGGTGGAGACCTATTGGTGATTGAGGTTTCTGTGGTTCCAGGCAAGGGCAAGTTCACTGTCACTGGTCAGCTCGGGGACGTGATGAAGGAGTCCTGTGCGGCAGCTATGAGTTATGTTCGCTCTAGGGGGCCATTGTTTGGCTTTGATAAAGAACTTTATGCCAACATTGATGTTCATATTCACGTACCAGAAGGGGCTATTCCAAAAGATGGCCCCTCTGCAGGGATTGCGATCACCACGAGTATCGTTTCTGCGATGACCAAGATTCCTGTGAAAAAGACCGTCGCCATGACCGGCGAAGTGACCCTGAGAGGGCGTGTTTTGGGAATTGGTGGTCTAAAAGAAAAGACCCTGGCGGCTCATCGTGCTGGGATCAAAATGGTGATCTGTCCCAAAGAAAATGAAAAGGATCTCAAAGATATCCCAAAAGAGGTGTTGAAAGACTTAAAGGTGATTCTTGTGGACCATGTGGATCAAGTTCTTGTGAATGCACTGGATATCAAAAATGCCAAGGAGCTATTTAAGGCACGAGGGGAAAAGGGCCTGGGGCTTCGAGCTCAATACACGGGGCAGCAACTTCACCAAACACATTAAAAGTTTTCTAGAATAAATTGACCATGGGACCCCGATCTGTCAAAAAGTGACAGAGAACTATGACAGACGATTTAAGGTTTTGAAAACGGGGTCAGCGTGGCTGTAGTGGACACCTCATCAGAGGCATCTTTCCAGCTTGGAAAGCTTCTGTGTGAAAAGGGTGACTTTTTAAGTGCACTTAAAAAACTCAATATTGCCTTGGCCAATTTTAAGGAGTCCAAGGATTGGGCGGGGTATTTGAGCGCTCAAAACCTTCGCCTGCGCATTTTTGCAGAGATGGAGGCCTTCGATGAAATCAACCAGATCAAAGAAGACCTTCAGGACCTTGTTATTCGTGAAAATGTCGCGTTGTCTGCCAAAACCTATTACACACTAGCTCTTTGCGCTTCTTTTAAGCAGCAGTATTCAGTGGCTTTGGAGTATTTGGAAAAATCACTGGCACTCGCTCTGACTAAAGATATCAAAGAAGATATTTGCTATGCCGTGAATGGACTGGCCATGGTGTATTTTTCTTTGGGAAACTACGATGAGGCTTTGAAAGAGATTTATAATCTTCAGGTTTTTTATCAGGTACTAGATATACCAGAGCTAAAAATATCCAGTCAGATTCTCAATGGACACATCCTGCGTAAAAAAAGCGAACATGAAAAAGCCCTTGAGGTGTACTGGCAGTGTTATGACCAACTAAAAAAAGAGAAGAACCTTTACCAGTACATTGCCCTTTTGCATTCACTGGGGCTAACTTACAAAGAAATGGGCGATTTCAATTTAGCTCGGGTTTATTTAGACCTTGCGCAAAGAGCCATTGATCCTGAAGTTCATAAGAGGCTTTCTCGAGCTATTCAGTCCAAACTGGAGTTGTTAGGAGTTACGGATACTTCCAAATACGATCTTATTTTCAAGATGAGCAAGAATGCTTTGGTGGAGAAATCAAAGGGGAGCGTGGACTTTAAAAATCAATTTATTCTTGTAGATATGCTCAGGCTTTTTTTAAAAAACCCTGGAGAGGTGTATTCCAAAGAGGAGTTGGTAAAAAAGGTATGGAAGCAAAGTTATGATCCACGTATTCATGACAATAAGATTTATGTGACAATCAAAAGACTGCGTAAAATGATCGAGCCGGACTATGACCGTCCCAGATATATTTTTCGTGCAAAGAATGGATATTATTTGAACAAAGGGGCAAAAGTCCTATTTGAACAGTAACTTTGAGTGGAGATACAACAATGAAACAATGGTTGGCAGCATCACTTTTTATACTCATGACATTTGTGTTAGCGGTACACTCTGGCTCGGCATTTTCCCATGTGAATTTTGAGGAAGATATTTTTGGTGAAGACGATGTTTTGCCCTGGCCGTGGGGAACGGAGTGTCCATTTCCTTGGGGTAATATTGAGGGAGTGTGGAAAGCATCCAAACCCTCTATTGTAGAGGAAAGTAGTGAGAGGCGATATTTTGGTGGGGTCCCCGTGAGGTTTTTTTATGAATTTAAAGTTACTGATATGGCAGCCTATGAATCGAAGTTGGTACAAATCACCAAATATGATGAGGAAGGGCAGGTTATAGGAACTGGACGAGGGTACTCACACCCTCATCAAAAAATTGTTCGTGCCGTTATAGTAGCTGCTCAGGGTGTGAATATGGCAAATCACCGAGTGATTATTAGGGCCTATAAGCAAAAGCTGACTCTTTCTTGTGGAAATGAACTTGTTACGGTGCTTACCACCAGAGGTATGGATAATGAAAAGTCATCCGATAGGCACTATGTACTCAAAAAAATACCATCTGACCTTTGAGAACTGGCCGACTCTAGTATTGATTGAGCCTCTCATTTTGCCTTTATAAATTCAAACAGGATCGGTGTAGTCTGTGAATCATCGGGTTGAGTCGTCGCCTTGGGGTTTTGTTGATAATTGACCGAAACTGAGACAAATGAGGCTTTCTAGGCTTGAGAGCCTCGTTTTGTGTAGATCCAAAAAGTTTAAATCAGGTAGGTATAAGCAACCTTCATAAAAAATTAACTGATTTTTTCTCAGAGCTTTCCGATAAGCAGGTGTTTGCTATTCAACTTGATGGAGGGGCTTATGGGCTTGGACACTAAAATGATTCGAGATAGCTTTGAGTTGGCAAAGCCAATGGCTAATGATGTTGTTGATTATTTTTACCAAATTATGTTTGAGGACTATCCCGAAGCGAAGCCCCTATTTAAAGGGGCTGACATGAAGAAGCAAAAACAGGCCTTGCTTGGGTCGTTAGTTTTTATTGTGAACAACCTTGATGACTCCAAAAAGTTGGTTGATTACTTGCAGAAAATGGGAGCTCGTCATAATGATTATGGCGTTATATTTGACCATTATTCGATTGTAGGAAATTCTTTGATGAAAACATTTTCTCACTTTTTTGGGGACAAGTGGACAAAGGATTTGGCAGCAGAATGGATTAAGGCCTTTCGTTTTATTGCAGGGGAGATGATTGAGGGGCAGGAAAAGGCTCTTCAGACCCATTCTCAATTAACCAAGAGTTTAGGTTCCGCTTAAAACGAGAGTCGATGGAGGCTGAGAGAGTTTAAAGTAGAGCCAATTTTAGAAGAATTTTTATGAAAGCTTCCTCATGTTTTGAGGGGGGCTTAAAAATATCTGTTATTTCAGCAGTTTACTCGCATATAGAAAATTTCAAGCAGTGCTCGTTGAGGCTCGACAGAGCCTCCTTTTTCAACTATAACCAACGGTCTATCAAATCTGATATAGGGCCTTAGCTCAGTTGGTAGAGCGCCACCCTTACAAGGTGGATGTCGTCGGTTCGACCCCGGCAGGCCCTACCAATGCAAACGCGTCAAAATGCATTGCATTTTGATCGCGATGCATCTCCGAGAGTTGAGATATCGTCGAAGACGATAGCGAGGCTCGTAGGAGTGCCGACCGAAGGGCGGCTTTCTCTGAAATCATTGAAGAAATCCAAATCACAAAATAAAAAATGGTAGAAAGCTTCCCAAAATTGGTAGAGTGGTAGAAATTTTTGAGGGTGAAAACTCTAGGAGAAAATATTGTTTAACATCATTGATCCAAAGAAAAAGCACAATCACCGCTGGAAGCGTGAACCTCAATATGAGAAGGGGTTTGACTATGATGATCCCAAGTATGCAGATGTGCCCGATGAGTTGAAGTGGGCTCTGCCAATTCATGAAGCCATAAATAAACCGGAAGAGATGGAACGCCAGAAGAGGCTCCTCAAGGCTGAGGTAGAAGCAAAAGTTGAGAGAGAGTGGCGTAGGGTCTTGATAAAGGTACAAGAGTGAAGTTTCTTGAGCCAGCAGAGTATCAACCTAAAGCCGAATCAATATTCCAAGAAGTTAAAGTCTTTGAACAACTTCAATCTTACTGATTTGAGGGATCTTATGTCTGCTCTTTAATTAACGCCCCTCATTACACCCTGAATCGGGAAGAACCCTTTTGGGGTGAGAAATTGGGTTTTTCCAATGTCGTGAAAGCACGACATTTCTTTGCAAAGCGAATTTAAGCGAACACTTTGTTCACTCACCAATTGAATTGCAAAAGTAAATCGTTTACCAAGTAACTCATGCAAGCAAGTTACAGAAAAATTCTTAAACAAACTTTTGAGGATCGAAACATTGCGAATCCAGGTTATTCTTTTATATGAAAGCAAGTTGATTTTGAATAAAGTAATCCATTACCTCCCCCCGGACGTTGTTTTGGTTCAGCAACTTGCATCGCCGATCCATGTTTTTTTTAGGATTTCCAATTGAAAACTGAATTCCCCCAAAAGAAGTTTACTAAGTGAGCTTTTCCATTGTTTTTATTGGAATCACATCAATGACGCATTCATTCTTTTACTTGGGCCTGTCACAAGCTCATCGCAAGACAAGTTGATCCTGCCATAACAATGTTGGATTAAAAACGCGGGCGTGCCAGTCTGTAAATGGACGTGTTTTATCGTTAAACCGTCAAGAAGAAATTGGGCCTCATCCCACTCCTCAAGCTCACTGAAGTCATCCTTGTACTTTAAAAGAAATTCTCATTCCGGCTCGTTCGCGTGGAAAAAGAATTGAACTTATAATTCACTTCCCTATGTTGTTCAGTCCAACTGAGGATCCATTAATGTTGATTATCTTTAAAAAACTGTCGTCTAAGCTCTTTACGCTCCTTTAAATATTCAAGGTAGTTATCGTTGTATTTGTCATTATTTTTTAATAGGCACAGAGAGATAGAAGCAATTTGGCGGGCCACATTTAGCTTGGCGTCCTTGTGTTTGATTCCTTTAGCCCTCAATATGTCATATCGATCCCTGAGTTGAGTCTCCGTTCGAATGGCTGACTCGGCTGCTCCCACAAAAACATTGCGAAGCTCACGCCTGCCGTAAAATCGCTTGTTCCCGTAGATTTTCCCACCAGACTTTTGAATATGTCTTACCAACATGCAATAACCCCAAAACCGGTGTTTGTTTTCAAACCGGTCCGCCTGACAAACAATGGATGCAATAATATTGGCCCTTATTAAGCTGATTCCTGGAATCGTCATCAGATTGCGAATCGGTCGATATTTTTTTCGATTATTTTCAAATAACTTTCGAAATTTCAATTTTTCAGATTCCAGGAATTCAATTTGGTTATAAAGATTCTGAGCAACAAATTGGGCCGATGGATTTTTTAACTCTTTCACCCGGTCTTTATTTTTATAAAAACTCGCTTCATCAGTATTGAGAACTTCCGAGCGAAATACGGCTTTCAGTCGATTTTTAAAACGAACAATCTCTTGCACAATATCAAGGTACCCGCTGACAGACACACGCAACTGGTGCCAGTGGGAACTATCGTGGAACACCGGCTGCAGGTGGCCCGTTCGAAGCTCCTGAGCCAAATGAAGGGCATCTCGAAAGTCTGTCTTGGCTCCAGGCTTTTTGGCCACATATACAGGGTTACAGACTGTGAGTTCATCAACTCTTTCTCGCAAATGGAGATAAAGCCATTGGGAAATCGTCGATTCCTCAAAAGTTAAGTATCTTTCGCCATTTAGTTTGTTAATCACGTGGCTCAGAGCTTTTTCAGTAGTATTCACGGTTTCTCGGTGAACACACTGGCCATTTGCGTCGACCACTGCAAAAGTTGATGTTTTACAATGGGCATCTAATCCTATATAGAATTTCATCAGGTATCTCCTTCTGAAGCGATTGTTAAAGGCCGCTTCAGGACCTGGCTTAACCAATAAAATCCTACTTTTGTAGGTTGACCTTCGAGGTCCAAAATTTGGTTAAGTCAGGCGATGCCTGCTTTCATACATTGTCTGTACTGATGCATAAGCTGTGTGGTCATATCTACGCTTTTCCTTCGGGGTTCTTTTCGCATTCCCCTCCGATAAATTCAACGCAATCGACGACGCCGCTCTCAACTGATCTCTTAGATTGCCTTTTAGATCTAGCATTTCGGAAATTTCATAAAACTCCTCGGACAATTCAAGTGTTCTAAATGTTTTCATTTTGACCTCCACTTGTTTTCGATAAATCACTTCCAAAGCCCGTATATAACTTTGTCTTCTAAGTTCACAAAATCTAGTACGGCTTGGGGATGAGATATAATATGCATCACGTCGCAACATCTAAAATGAAGCTCCTCCTCCCTTCGCCCGAGTACATAGGATAAAGTGCTGTAAGGGTATTTCTCAGCTCTGCCTACGATTCCCGCTTCCACAGGGTTTCTATAAATGTAACGATAGGCATTTTTTAGGGAAACAATATGATCTAACTTCACAATTTTGGCGGAAGATTCAAAAACAGGATTTGCAAACCCTCGCTCTAAAATTTCTTGCGTTTTTAATGAGTGATTGAAATCAATAGTGAGGGACTCTTGAAACCAATCAAAGTTTACGTCTTTTTTATTTGTTGAGCACAACCAGTGATAATGATTACTCATGAGTACAAAGGCATGGGTTACAATTCTGTTCTCAGAAAATTTCTGAAGAACCCAAGAAAATAAATCCCAAGCTTCCAACATGTCGCCGCCTGGCCACACTTTATCCGGACACCTTCCTACAATATGAAAGTAAAAGGGCTCAAAACTGTATATACGCATTTTCATGCACTCTAACTAGCCAGTTCTATGCCAAAGGTAGTAAGGCTGATTGCATGAGCCAAGTTCGATATTTGGCCGCTTGAACACGCCATTCTTGACAAATATGTCAACTGCACAACTCTAATGACGGACATTGGCACCTTGTATTTATCCCTGATGAAAAGCATGAAAAAGTAAAAGAAGTCAAGATTCACAAAAAATGCTGCTGCAAATCAGATGATTAAAATATGGTGACTTAAACTACCTCAGAAAGCAATGTATTTTCATTAACTTATTTGGGAGCCTTAGCATGTCCGACAATCTTCTAGGCTTATACTATTCAAAATTGACTAAGTCGCTTCTGCACCTCGAATATAGTTATAATAAAGCTTTATCTCTTGATACCAATCCCAAAAACCTGGCCGAAGAGCAGCTGGAAGCTTGGGATGCTTACGCCTCTCGTTTTGCTCGATCTTCAGATATTTTTTTAAGCAAATTCATAAAAGCATATATTAAAAAAGATGACCCAGCCTTTGATGGCAGCTTTCGTGACACTCTTCATCGCGCTGAAAAACTACAATTAATTAATAACTCAGAAGAGTGGTACACCATTCGAGAAATGCGTAACGTTGTGGTTCATGAGTACAGCGACGACGACTTATCTAACTTTTTTAAACAACTCTTAAAGTATACCCCACAAGTTTTAGAGCTAAGAAAGAAACTTGCTAATGCGGCTGAATAACTTTGAAGTCCAGTCAATCACCAAAGTCTTTGAAAAGTACATGACCAATCAACAGGGACAACTTTTTCTTTTTGGCAGCAGGGCAGATGATCACAAAAAAGGGGGGGATATTGATCTCTACGTCCTTTTAAAATCCGATTCCGATGTCACAAAAATGAAACCCTCTAAAAGTAAAATTTCCTACGAAATCCAAGGCCTCATAGGGGAACAAAGAATCGACATCACTATTAACTCAGTGGAGAGTGTTAAAAACGATGCTTTCTGGCAATCCATCCAGCCTGAACTAATACTTTTAAGAGAATGGTAAAAGTGGGAGAAAAATCGAGGAGCTTTGGATCTGGATCTTCTCCTAATTGAGCCACCCAAACTTCAGATTTATCGTCATCAAGTATTTCTGCCTCAGGGATTCCAACACTTCTTCATAAAATTTCTCTTCATTTTAGTGACTCTCTATCACACAACTGAATTTTTAAGTTCAAGACGCCACTGATACCTTGAGTTTTACGTTATCCCGACGAAGTTGGTCTTGGAGCACCACTTGCACCCAAACCTCTTGGGGCTGCTTAAGTCTCTTTGCCCAGGAGGCTGCCATTTTGGCTGAAGGGAGACGGCGCCCTTTTTCAAAGTCGCAAAGCTTCTGCTAGAAGAACCGGCCTCAGGCTAGGGAAAGCCACTTCCTGGCAATCATTTCAAATGTTTAGAGAGAAAAACCTTGTCTGAATCGGACAAGGTAGACAAGGTTTTTTGGTCTAAGCTCTTTTCTTTTTGAATACTTCAGCTTCAAGAGACTCAAGTCTTTCACTTAAAGTTTTCTCTTCATTCATCTGGCGTTTTAAATACCAATTTAAAAAAGTTTGATAACCCATACCGTTTTTTTCGCCTTGTTCTTCAAGCCAAAGTAAAACGTCAGGGTCCATACGAAAACTTTTTTGGACTTTAAGGTCTTTTCTTTTTTTTGCTTTTGATAAATCGTATTTTTTCTTCATTTTTTAATCCTTGCATAATATTGGTCCACTTCTTCAGGGATGGCTTTCCTAGCAGAGATAATTCTTAGTGAGTCTTCAACTTCTTCAACAAAAATAACTAGCAGGACTCTTGATTTGGCTGACATCCCAACGAGAACCCACCTGTCTTCATCATCTTCAGAGTGGTCTTCGTCGAACATCTCAAGAGCGTTGGGGTCTTGAAAAGCGGTGGCCGCTTCAGCAAAGCTGACCCCATGTTTTTTCAGATTAGCCGAAGCTTTTTTATCATCCCATTCAAAACTCACGGGATTGAGTATAGCCTATTTGTATTACTACTGTCAATACAATGAATGTTTTGGGACTGAAGTTCGACACCTAAAACTTGTAAAATCGTCTGTTAGTACCTCATCCAGTGTAGGTGGATAGATTTGTCTTTAGTTGCCGTTATAAGGACTTTGCAAGTGTTGGTCCAAACTTTACAAAAAATACGCCTTGAGGGAGGTGGTGGGGTGCCGGGAACCACTGAGAGGGGAGCCGAGTTGACTGGCGGGAGAAGCATTGAGCTAATTTTAACCAGTTGCCTAAGCGGCCATGGGGCTGCAAGCCGTTGTAAATAGCGGTACCAGGGAACGCCAATTTAAATACCCAATTTCTTTAATCAATTAAAATTTAAAAAACAAATACGGCGAAGACGACGTCGATTTTATAGATTGCAGAATTCTGTAACTTTGGTATTATGTAGAGGTGTCACGTCGAGAGTTCATCATTCGTAAGATCACCGTAAACGGAAAGTCGATCAGCAGAGTTCTGGTCGATGACCATGTTAGAAAACACAAGGACATCACTGATGATCTTATTCTCGACTTGGTTAAGCAACTTGATGGCACTGATAGTTTGCCTGACGACGTTAAGGGCGAGTTCCAATATTATGTGAAT